>SXIP01000122.1 GCA_005772825.1 Methylococcaceae bacterium
CCGGCGTCAAGCCTTTGGCGATTGCGGTTAACACCTCCGTAGACGCATGATCGGACAGCAACCAGTTACGAAAATCACCCACCGTCAGATGACTGACTGCGGCAAAGGCCTGGGTTTCGTGGCTATCGATAATCAACCGGGTCACTTCATCCTGTTCATAAGGAATCAGCGCTTCCGTCAAGAATTGTTTCAGCGGCACATCGGCCAGCACCCACTGCGCAGCCACCCGTTCCAGATGACTAGCCGCACCGACACCGGCCAGATAATCACCGGAACGAGCAGGAGACGCCTTCGCCATCAGATTGCGCAGGCTTTTAAAATCGTAGCTTACGTTGTTGATTTGGGTTTTGTACATTCTTTATACGCTTCGATGAAGTAAAGAAAACTCCCTCTCCCTGCGGGATGCCTACATGGAAGTAGGTAAGAAGAGCAACGCAGGAGCAGTTGCCGAGAGGGCCGGGGAGAGGGGAATCAAAAAATACAATCGCATCATTCAAACCAGTAAATCCAGCGGACTGATCACACCCTTACCGCCCTTATTCAACACATGGGTATAAATCATCGTCGTACTGACATCCGAATGACCCAGCAACTCCTGCACCGTGCGAATATCATAACCCGATTCCAGCAAATGCGTGGCAAACGAATGCCGCAAGGTATGCGGCGTGGCCGATTTGGTGATTCCCACCGCCTGCACCGCTTTCTTCATCGCCCGCTGCAACAATTTCTCGTCAATATGATGACGACGCTCCAGGCCGCTACGCGGATCAAGCGAATAACTGCCGGCAGGGAAGATATATTGCCAGGTCCATTCCGTTGCCGCATTCGGGTATTTGCGATCCAGCGCATCCGGTAGAAAGACACCCGCCTTGCCGAGACGCTTGTCGTCTTCAAACAACGCCTGCCGCTGCGTTAAATGCGCCTGCAAGCCTGCCGCCACCGAAGACGGCAACACCGTCACCCGATCTTTACCGCCCTTGCCGTCCCGGATCAGAATCTCGCCGCGCTCAAAGTCCACATCCTTGACCCGCAAACGCACGCATTCCATCAAACGCATACCGGTACCGTACAACAAATTCGCCATCAACGCATACACACCCTTCATCCGCGTCAGCACTTCCCGCACCTCCGAACGAGTTAGCACCACCGGCAAGCGTTTCGGCTGCTTGGCGCGAACCACATTATCCAGCCACGGTAAATCCATCAGCAGCACTTCCTTGTACAAAAACAGTAGCGCCGATAAGGCTTGGTTCTGAGTCGAAGCCGAAACATGCCCCTCCACCGCCAAATGCGTTAAAAACGCTTCCACCTCCACAGCCCCCATCTCTTGCGGATGACGTTTGTTATGAAACAAGATAAATCGTTTGATCCATTGCACATATTGCGTTTCCGTACGGATGCTGTAATGCTTGACCCGAATGCGGTCACGCACCTGATCAAGCAATTTAGGCGGTGTATTTTGGTTTGGCATAAAAAGGTTGCTATTAAATGGAATTATTATAGAATCCAGCCTAACGGATTTTAGGGGTGGTGTTATACACCGCTATATGCCGACAATTTAAATTTAATATACACCTTAAAAGGTGTCTACTTAACGTTGGGCATCAGCATGAGTTGTTTCAGCGAGTGTAATTGTGAATGTGGTAAAGAGGGAGAAGAGTTTGACAAAATAATTCTCTCAGAAACGAATTTCGATGTAACTGCAACGCAATTGGCTCATAGCAACATGGGATGGTTTTGTGGATTTGACGACTTACGTGAGAATCACTGGCCTATTTCCAAAGATGATGGGGTTTATTTACTTTGGAAAAAAGACGATTATTGTCCGGTACACGGCAATTTTCATTCGAAGGCGCTATATGTGGGCAAGGGACGCGTGAAATCGAGAATTTACTATCACGCAAAAAATAAAGGATTTACCGAAGAAAATTTAGTCTATTTTACTTTCCTAGATGTACCCAATAGAAAAGCAAAATACATCGAACAGCTTCTTCTGGATTTATATGATTTTCCTATTAATCGTGCTGAAAATAAAGGGAAAGGTACTTTGTGTGCATACATCTCGCAGGAAGAAGCAGACTTTGGTTCATAAATGAGCTCGTGCAGAGTGTATAAGCGAAGCGTCATACACTGCATCGGGATTAGCAATCACTGCAATTGGTAAGGTGGATTGCGGTGGTTTGTCGGGTGCGTGGCGGTGTTTTGCCTGCGGCTTCTCTGGTTCGGGTTGCGGCCTATCGTGGCCGTGCCGTTACCGCCCGTTTTGGCGGGGTTGCGTGTTGTCCTGCAGCCCAACAACTCGGTCAAATGGGACGCGCCGCCCGTTGGCCGCGTTGAAAGTCGGTTTTTTAATCAGGGTTTGGGGCTTCGCTTAGGTTCTCAGAGGCGGCGCGCCCCTTACCGTAACGTTGGGCGTAATCCATGTCACAAGAAGAAAACAAGAAAAAGCCAGATAACAGATGGTGGGAATTTTACTTCGTCCGCTATTTTGTCGGCACAGCCAGGTAGGTCGGGCAACCGCTTTTTGTTGCCCGACATCCCAATGCGCCAAGGCCGCCTATAATAACCTTTGTCTAAACTTACTGATATTGTCCGCGTTGTAATGTCGAACAACAAAAAGCAGTTGCCCGACGCAGCTGATTTTTAAAACACGTAAGTGCCACGTGAGAAATGAGGATTGAAAAAAATGAAAATGCTAGGAAACGTAATGGCGGTTTTTATTGTTGCTTTGATAGTTATTGGAGTTTTCTCTGATTTTCTAATATCAGAACGGGTAGCCGCATATTTTGTATGGACAGGTATTGCTTTATCCATCGTAATCCTATTTCTTATAGGTAAGCTTATACTATCAAACAAATCTAAGTTCAGAGAGAATATGAAAGCTCAAGGAAAGTCACCTTTAGCGGGTATAATTGCCACTATTATCTTTGTACCCTGTATGGTCATTTTTGGTTTTTACAAAGGTCTACCCGTAGCGCTTAATTTTATAGTTGGCAAACCTGAAAAAATAGTAGCAACAGTTTTTAAAAAACCTACTACCTATTATAACAAAAGGTGTTCTGGCTCCCTCTATCTAATAAAATATCAGAGTTTCAAAATTGACAAAATATGCGGCATTGAAGAGGGTGACTGGAAAAAAATTAAGACCGGAGATCAGTTAGAACTGAGCGGCAAGGGTTCTGTTTTTGGGCTTTCTTATGAAAGTTACAGAAAACTAGCAATGCGAATGCCCCTGCCTTAGAGCGTGTTTTAAAAGCCAGGTCGGGCACATGCTGTTCGTGCCGGACATTTCACTATGGCAATGGCTTACTGATTTGGTCATCGTTGTTGCATTGTTGGATGCCGAATGTCGGGCAACGATAAAGCCGTTGCCCGACCTACGCATGAACACCCTTAATTTATACTCAACATTTCCATGCCCAACTATGCTAATGATGTTCGGTAATCCCTCCGGTGTTACAATTAAACTACTGTCATATTTGGAATTGTTAATATGCAATATCGCCGCGCCAAAACGCCGGGCGCTACTTATTTTTTACGGTCGTGACGTTCCGGCGGCGCGAAATCCTCTGTGAACCGGAAAACCGGGACTTGCTGCGAACGGCATTCCATCTGGTTAAAACCGACCATCCGTTTACCATCGACGCCTTTGTGCTGTTACCGGAACATCTGCATTGTATCTGGACCTTGCCGACTGGCGACTGCGATTATTCAATGCGCTGGAATGTAATAAAAGGACATTTTTCCCGCCACTGCCCTACCAAATACAAACCCACCCGATCCGCCGCTCAAAAACATAAACGCTCACAAACCGTTTGGCAACCCCGCTTCTGGGAACATCAAATCCGCGATGATCGGGACTTCGAAAAACATTGCGATTACATTCATTGGAATCCGGTGAAACACGGCCTGGTTTCCCGTGTCTGCGACTGGCCTTACTCGAGTTTTCACCGAATCGTGCGCCTTGGCATATATTCGTCGGATTGGGCCGGAACGCCGGAAATCTGTGCCGGTTTTTCCGATGATAATTATGGAGAATAACCGGGTCGGGCACATGCTTTTCGTGCCCGACATTTCAATGCTTCACTATGACATTCGACTGAGGTTGTTGCATTGTCTGATACCGAAATGTCGGGCAACGATAAAGCTGTTGCCCGCCCTTGCTTATCGCACATCTTACATGAAGCCAACTATTCGATGTCAAAATCACTTACTAACCTGCAACCCAAATTGCTCGAACCTCTCCCGCCAAGTGATAAAGGCTGGCTTCCTTACAATATCCGTTACGATGACGCACAGTTGGTTGTTGACTGTTGTAACATCGCAGACAGTCAACTCGAAGATCCTTTTTTCGATCAAACTATTCATCGATTTCTTCGACTCGTCCCCTATGCATCACAGTCGACTTTCTTTGAGACCTTAGTCAATATCAACTCAAAGAGAACTGCTCGTAAGCCGACCGGGTTTATCTTTCACATTTCGCGTTGCGGTTCCACTCTGATTGCCCAAATTTTAGCTTCACTTCAGCAATTCGTTGTTTTCTCAGAACCTGCTATTCTTGAAAAGGTGCTGCGAAGTACCTATTCACCTGTCAGTGTGTCAAACGAGCAAAAACATGGGTTGTTAGAAAATATCATTCAAGCTTTCTTGGGTTATAAAGCTGTCGAACAAGAAACTTTTGTCAAATTCTCCGCACGCGCAATCCTTGACTATCGATTAATCACACAGGTATTTCCATCTGTGCGCTGCATATTTGTTTATAGAGAGCCAGTTGAAGTTCTTGTTTCTCTAATTGGAAACCAGACAGATCGATTGCCACCGGGCCTTGAAAAAGCAGGCTTGTTAAATGATGATTTTCAAACAATAAGCAGGATGCGGCCAGCAGAATACTGGGCGCGGGTCGTGGCTAATCAGTGCGCTGCTGCAGTCGAAATGTGCAGCTGTTCGCAACCATTTCTTGTTAACTATAGCCAACTACCAGAGATAGTATGGACTGATCTAATGAACTTTTTCGGCGTTGCACTTTCTGCCGGAGATATGGAGCGGATGCAGCAAGTATGCCTCAGGAACTCTAAACAGCCGCACAAGCCTTTCAGCAATGACACAGTAAATAAACGTGGTGCTGCAACGAGTGAGATTCATGAGCTTGTCGACCACTTTGTATTACCCTACTATAATCGTTTAGAGACTATTCGTATGGCAGCCGGGCGGGGGCCAACCTAATCGTCAGGCTCTGGCTAAAAACAGTCCTCAGGTAGGGACGGCCTCCCATTGAACGTTTAAAGCTTACTCGATATTGTTCGTAAGATTTCATTAAATTTAATCATACAAGGTCGGGCACATGCTTTTCGTGCTCGACATTTCACTATGGCAATGGCTGGCTGATTTGGTCATCGTTGTTGCATTGTTGAATGCCGAATGTCGGGCAACGATACAGCTGTTATCCGACCTAGTGTGCCCAGCATGGGCTAAAACTTGTTATCTGAAAGGAGATAACCGGAGAGAGTAACGACAACCGTAGCGAAACGCAAGGGGGAAACCGTGAGGTCAGCCTGAAAGAAGCGCGTAGCAAAAGCGCGACTGCGCGGCGAAGTTGAAGAACTGATCAAACGCGCCGATTCGGAAAGCGGGCAGGGTCAGCCAGAGATCACTATTCCAGCCGAATTACAACGACGGGAAGTTCGCTTAGCCAAAATTGCTGAAGTCAAAGCCGAGTTGGAACGGCGTGCTGCCGAGCGCTACGCTCAAGAACAAGCCGACTACGTAGCCAAGTTGAAAGAGCGCGAAAAGAAAGAACAACAGCGCGGACGCAAACTGGGCGGCAAAGCGCCAAAAGCCCCCGAACCTGGTCCACAGGCCAAGGATCAAGCAAATTTTACCGATGGCGACTTAGCTCTCATGCCCACCGCGAGCGGCTTTGAGCAGGCCTACAACGCACAGGCCTCAGTGGACATCGCTAAAGACCGAAGCCGGTAAAACATTCTATGCCCAACGTAAATCTACCGTAGAACCGGTGTTTGGTATTATCAAAGAAGTCATGGGCTTTCGTCGTTTTATGCTGCGTGGTTTGGACACTGTGCAAGGTGAATGGACACTGGTATGTATGGCTTTCAATCTGAAGCGTCTATGCGTCTTACGTTTAGTGTAAGGGAAAATAATGCCCCAAAAAGTGTAACCTTGGCCGATTTGTATGATTTTTTATGTGTGTACTTTGAATATAATCGAACATGAACCTTAAGACCGACAGACTCCTAGTAACTACTTGAAAATAATAGGGTAGTTTTCGGTATAACTTGCATAGTGCTTACACTTTGGCGCTCATCGTTATGGCTGGTAATCGGGAAGCTTTCTACAGAACTTTCGCAAAACCAGCATGCGCTTTATAACGCATAACTTAATAAATTAATGCCAACCCAGCCGAAACCGAGTGTTGTGACGACAAAACTGATTGCCGTGTAGACTTTCCAGACGGTTTTTTCCCAAAAGCTCGGATCAAATGCGGCAATGACAAAGACGCAAGGATTGCTGATGCCGCCGATGACGACCAGCCAGCAGGCGGTAACCGATAACGGCACTTTGACGGCATAAAACGCCAGGCAGAACAAAGCCATTAAAGCAAAATCGATATGCGCCCTGATCAGGGTTTTATAGTCGGTCAGGAATTCGCCATCAATGCCTTGGATAGGAAACCATCTGGCAAAGGTCATCAGCCAGGCCGAAATCAAAACGGCAAAAAACATCAATACAGCACCAATTAATAATATTTCCATCGTATTATCTCGTTTGTTATTAGTTATAAGAATTCACTATACCGATCAGTATATTGACATCGCAGTATACCGACCGGTATAGTGACAATCAACCTGTTTTTATTACCCTTTCATGTCCTTAAATCTGCAAGAAAAAATCCTGCAAGCCGCATCAGAGCTGTTTTACAGTCAAGGCATCAGGGCGACTGGTGTCGATGCTATCGCCAAAGCTGCCAACACTACCAAAATGAGTCTTTATAAATATTTTCCATCCAAGGACGTACTGGTGATCGCTTTCTTGCGCAAGCGGGACGAGGATTTTCGCATCTGGTTTGTCGATCAGGTTAACGGCAGGGCGGAAACGCCAAAGGGCAGGTTATTGGCGATTTTTGATGTCATCGGCGAATGGATGGCTATTCCTGAATTTCGCGGTTGCGCATTTATCAATGCCGCTGCCGAGTTTCCTCTGGAAGGCAATCCGGTGCATCGGGTGTCTGCTGAGTTTTACGAGCATTTCCGAAGTTATATTGCCGATCTGGCCGGACAGTGCGGCTCCGGATCCGCGGAAAGCCTTGCCTTGCAGTTAAGCCTGCTGATCGAAGGCGCCATTGTTTCGGAACAGATGAAGCGCCATTCAAACGCCGCCGAGCATGCCAAGCAAGCCGCGCTTGTGCTTATCGAGGCAAGCTTGGCCGGTATCGGTGAGCTTCCTTTACCCAGCAAGCCAATCAATAACCCCCGGAAGCGGCAATAAGCGATTTTTTCCATGAAGGTCGCTGACAATTACAAGCCTATTTTCAGCTCCGGCTTTTCGCTGACAGTCTTGTCGCCTGGGATTAAATCAACTTGGAAGACAATGTATTTATTGCTGTTAGCCGTGTAGGTAATTTTTTAAGTAACGGAGGGTAGGGATTGTAAACTCTGATTTACCTGGTCAAGCACGGACTGCCAATTACCCTGCGCCGGTTGTCGAAACAATCGCATGGTCGGATACCAGGGCGTGTCGGTACGATTGAGCAGCCATCGCCAATCAGGATTATGTGGTAACAATACCCATACCGGCTTAGCCATCGCGCCTGCCAGATGGGCAACCGAAGTATCGACACTGATGACCAGATCCATTAATTCGATCAAGGCGGCTGTATCAGCAAAATCCTGTAATTGTTCACCGAAATGTTGAACTTCCGGGAAATTCGCCAATATGGCCGCATCTGCGTCGCGCAAGTCTCTTTGCAAACTGAAAAACCTTGCGCAATTATTATTTAGTAATTGGCTGAACTGTGCTAAAGGGATGGAACGATTGTGGTCGTTCTTATGATCGATGTTACCCGACCATACCAGACCAATGCGTGGTTTGGTGTTTTGCTGGTCCAGTTGAGCTTGCCATTTTTTCACACGCTCTGTCGGGCAAAAAAGATACGGGATATCGGCTGGAATAGTTTCCAGGCTTGTGTTGAATGCCAATGGCAAACTCAGTAAAGGACAGTGATAATTAAAATCGGGTAATGACTCACCTTTAGTAATGAGTAAGTCGACATTCTGCAAGGAATACAGCAAGGCGTTCAATGCGGGTTGCACTTCCAATACAACAGTTGCACCCAGTGCTTTAACTTGTTGGACATAACGACAAAATTGCAAAGTATCGCCAAACCCTTGTTCGGCATGAAGCAAAATAGTTTTGTCAGCTAACGAGTGTTCACCCAGCCACAGTGGCTGAATGAACTGGCGGTAATGCTCTCGCAGTAGATCAGTTTGCCATCGCCATTCATAGTTACGCCATCCTGCTGCAAAATCGCCCATTAATAATTGGCATAAACTCTCATTCCAATGTGTATTAATGTCATCAGGCTTTGTAGTCAAGGCGCGTTGAAAGCTCAGCAAAGCGTCTTCATGGCGGTTAAGTTCCTGTAATACAACTCCACGATTACAATATGTGTCTACATCCACATAATTGTATCTTAAAGCGCACTCATAGCTGGTTAGGGCGTCATCATAACGGTGCATTTTGCGTAGTGTATTGCCACGGTTGTAATGCACTTTGCTATAGTCTGGTTTGAGGGTTAATGCCCGGTCATAGCTAATGAGTGCCTCTTCGTATCGATTTAAATCTGCGAGCGTATTGGCACGGTTGAAATGTACCTGAGCAAAATTCGGTGCGAGAGCTAAGGCTCTATCATAGCTGATCAATGCTTCTTCATGGCGTCCCAAATCACGTAAAGCAAATCCGCGATTGGAATGTGCTTTTACATAATCCGGCTTGATTTGCAAGGCTGCATCGAAACTGCTCAGCGCCTGTTCCGGACGTTTAAGTGCAAGCAAGGCGTTACCTCGATGACAATATGCTTCCGCATGATTGCTTTTTAGTGCTATAGCATGCTCATAACTGACCACCGCCTGTTCGTGGCGTAAACTTTCAAGCTGCACATTACCCCGATTAAAGTAAGCCTCTGCATGATCAGGTTGTAAAGCCAAAGCACGATCGTAGCTGTCCAGCGCCTCGTCGTAGCGATTGCAATCGCGCAATACGTTACCGCGATTGTAATGAATTCCCGCCGCACCAGGTGATAATGCTAAAGCCCGGTCATGATGGCTAAGCGCTTCATCAAGACGATTAAGCGTACGTAAGGCATTACCGCAATTGGTAAAAAAAATGGCGTTTGTTGCGTCAATTGCAATGGCGCGACTGATTAACTCAACAGCTAACTCGGGGTTATCGCTTTGTGCCTTCAACACACCTAATAAATGCAACGCGTTCGCATGATTCGGTTCACTGTTGAGCACTTCTCTGTATAGCGCTTCTGCGTCGTTTAACTGTCCGGCTTGGTGCAAAACCATTGCTTGAGAAAAAAGACTTTGTGATTGATTCAACGTAGATGAAGGGAGATTGGATGTTTTTTTGCTCATGTTTCTATGCTCGCACCGCTTATTTCTGCCTGAGATTTTTCAATATTTCTTCTAACGGCACCAGGTTCATCGTCATTCTGAATAACACTTCATTATTTTCCAGCAAGCCGTAACAATGATAGGTTCTCAGCTGGATGTTGGTCTGGTTCAGGGTGTTTTTCGGGGATTCCGGCAGTTGTTTGACCAGGATATGCAGGTTGTCATTATTTCTAAGACGGCTTACATACAGCCGGTCTACTGAAATTTCATGCGAGGTGTATACCATCGGGTTGAGCTTAAAGTCATGATTTTCCAGTTGCGCTTTTTCCAGCAAGGCGCCGGAGGCAAGGCTGCAAGGAAATATTTCTGGGTAATGGGCAAGCTGCGTTAATTCATCAAAATAATCGGACTGTTCGGCCAACGACCCGGACAGGAAGTTTTTAACCGAGCCGTTGTTCATGTATTTCCGTTTGAGGAAATAATCGGTATCGGGAACGATCGTGCGGTCGGGGATTTCGTTCAGATCGGGCAGGTTGTTAAGCTTTGTGTCGGCCAAAAATTGCGGTGTTTGGGTTTCCTTTTTAAAGCCCAGCAACACGGTTTTGCCGTCAGCTTTCATGGCAATGCGATTGCCCAGGGTCAGGTTGGGAATGGTCTTGATCAAGGTCTTCTTGATTTCCAGGTAAACCGGTGTTCGCGGGCGAACGGCGTTGACAAAGGTAATTTGGTAATTACTGAAACGCAGGTTGTTTTCGGCAATGGTCCGGTTTTCATGATGGGCTTCCCGGTACAGGCGCATCTGGTATTCAATCAGGGTATTGAGTTGGAAGCCCAGGACGATCGGGCCTTTGAACGGGTTATGGGTTATCTGTAACCATTTATGCTTGTCATGAAACAAATTAAAATCGTCCGTGGCGTTGCGGGCCACTTCAATATGAATCTGGTCAAAAATAAATGGCTGGTTTTTCATATTTATTTCGCTGGGCATGGGTAATTATCATCAGGCCGGTTTATGGATGCCTGAAGCACCGGGTATAGGCCCTCCCAAGGAGTTGGGTGAGAGGGAATCGGTTTAAATTAGATAATCAAAAAATGAAGGATCAATTCATTTTGAAATAGCATTATACTTAAAATGAATAACAACTTGTCGGATGATGCAACTATGAACAGCGTGTTGAATTTCGGGTCGATTAACATCGATCATGTTTATCGAGTCGATCATTTCGTGCGCCCCGGCGAAACCCTCAACTGCCGCGATTATCATCGATTTGCCGGGGGTAAAGGCCTGAACCAATCTATCGCGCTGGCCCAGGCCGATGCTTCTGTAGTTCATGCGGGCAAACTCGGCGCAGGGGATGGCTGGCTGAAGACTTTGATGGCAGGCAAGGGCGTCGACACCCGCTTTGTCGAGACGGTCGACGGTCCTAGTGGACATGCCGTGATTCAGGTGAATTCCGCCGGTGAAAACGCCATTGTCATCGTCGGCGGCGCAAACCGGCTCATCGATGAAAACGATGTGCAGCGCATCCTTGCCGGGTTCGGACCGCACGATTACCTGCTCGTGCAAAACGAGGTCAGCGCCGTGCCGCAGATACTGTTATCGGCAAAGGCGCAAGGCATGACGGTGGTGTTTAACCCGGCGCCTATGACTCTCGAAGTGCCGGACTATCCGCTTGATAGGGTTGATATACTTATAGTGAACACCGTCGAAGCCCACAGCCTGACCGGTGAAAGCGAGCCTGAACGAATTTGCGAAATCTTTCGCCGGCGTTATCCTCACGCTGCGATGGTGCTTACCCTGGGTAGCCGTGGCGCTATTTATTGCAACCCGCAAATGCAGATTCACCAGCCCGCAGAACAGGTTAATGCGGTTGATACAACCGGAGCCGGTGATACCTTTATCGGTTTTTTCCTGGCGGAACTCATCAGAAGCGCTGATCCTAATTCGGCCCTCGCTTTTGCAAGCCGTGCGGCAGCGCTGTGTGTCACCCGTCAGGGTGCGGCCGACTCTATTCCTCATCGGACAGAGATTGAGATGCCGATTACCGAATGAACAGTTGCCGGCTAACCCAGGTGTTATACATATTGTCCCGCGCACCAGCCCGATGACCAGGCCCACTGGAAATTGTAGGCCAAAACTTGCTGCAAAAGGCCGATAAGATGTTGATCGGGGGTGGCATGGCAAACACTTTTTTGCGCGCACAGGGGCTTGGGCTGGGAGCCTCTCTGGTGGAGGAGAGCGCGCTGGACACGGCGCGC
>SXIP01000123.1 GCA_005772825.1 Methylococcaceae bacterium
AGCTACGAGCGCTTCAAGCAGATGTTCGACCGCTACTCGAAGGAGGCCGGCAAGGAGCAGTACCTGATCCCCTACTTCATCGCCGCCCACCCCGGCACCACCGACAACGACATGCTGAACCTGGCGATATGGCTCAAGCGCCACGGCTTCCGCGCGGACCAGGTGCAGGCGTTTTTACCGTCACCGATGGCAATCGCGACCGCGATGTACCATTCCGGCAAAGATACGCTGCGTAAAGTCAGCCGCACAGCAGAAGACATCAGCATACCGAAAAGCGTCAAACAGCGCCGCCTGCACAAAGCCCTGTTGCGCTACCACGACCCCCTGAACTGGCCGTTATTGCGCGAGGCCTTGAATGCGATGGGACGTAATGACTTGATAGGCAACGGCAAACATCATTTGATTCCTTCATTTCAGCCCAAGGGTACAGAGGGGACTCGTGCAGCTACCGGTAAGATTCAGCGGTTCAAGACTAAATATACGGGGTTGGATAATAATCGTGCTGGGAGAGCAGGCGCACATCCGGCGGGTAAAAGTAAAGGCGCAAGAACAACGCAGAAATAATAAGCCGAGGACTTGTAGGGTACGCATCGCGTACCTTTCTTCCAGGCCGATCTGTAACTACCAAAAGGCACGCGCACCCTAACCCGCATCTCAACAAATCCAATAGTTTTTAACGAGCATCCACCATGGAAAAAATAAAAGTTCTCTTCGTCTGCATGGGTAATATCTGCCGCTCGCCCACTGCTGAAGGCGTTTTTGCAAAACTCTTGAAGGATCAGCATCTGGAAGCGCATTTTGCGATTGATTCGGCGGGCACGCATGCGCATCATGTCGGTGAAGCGCCGGATTTGCGGGCGCAAAAAGCCGCGCTGGATCGGGGTGTTGCTTTAAGCCATCTGCGCGCCAGAAAAGTGGTCATGGGCGATTTTGAAGATTTCGATTTTTTGCTGGCGATGGATGACGAAAATTATTCCATATTAATTAACGCCTGCCCGGATCGCTACAAGCATAAAATCCGCTATTTTCTCGATTACGCGCCGCAGTTGAAAACGCGCGAAGTGCCTGATCCCTACTTCGGCGGCCAATATGGTTTTGAACGGGTGCTGGATATGATAGAAGCGGCGTCGAGCGGGTTTTTAGCCAACCTGCAAGAAAACGGACGCATCAAATAAAAACCAACAAATTGAGGACAACATCATGGCAATAATATCAAATACCGTTGATTACCTGGATGACGGTGTCTTACTACAAGGATTTTTTGCATTTGACGACAGCATTGCCGGACGCAGGCCTGCCGTGTTGATTAATCACACCTGGGCAGGCAGGGATGAGTTTGTCGCCGGGAAAGCCAAAAGACTGGCGGAACTGGGCTATGTCGGTTTTGCCGTCGATATGTACGGCAAAGGTGTTTTAGGAACCAGCCCGGACGAAAACGCCAAACTCATGCAGCCCTTTATCGATGATCGGGCCATGCTGCAAAAGCGCATGAACGCGGCGCTTTACGCCGTCAAACAAATGCCCTGGGTGGATGATAGCAAAATCGCAGCGATCGGTTTTTGCTTCGGAGGCATGTGTGTCCTTGATTTGGCGAGGACCGGCGCAGATATTAAAGGCGTAATCAGCTTTCACGGCTTGCTGGGCGCGCCGGGCAATACCTCAGGCAATGCCATCAAGGCTAAAATTCTGGCGTTGCACGGCCATGATGATCCGCTCGGACCGGTTGAGCAGGTTATCGCCTTTGAACGGGAAATGACCGAAGCGGGAGCAGACTGGCAATTGCATACTTACGGCCATACCGTCCATGCCTTTACCAATCCGCTGGCCAATAATCCCGAAGGCGGCATGGTCTACCGGCCCGATGCTGACCGGCGTTCATGGCGGGCTATGGAAAACTTTCTGGCTGAAATTTTCGCTTGATAATTCCCGTTTGTCCGAATTTATTGGTTATAGCTCATTACCGGGGATTTCAATGGATACGTCAAAACACACACTGCAAACGCTCTTCCTGCAATTAGGTCTGGTCTATAACACCGAACAAATCGATGCTTTTATCGAGCGACATAAGCCGCTGCCTCCGACGATTACCTTAGCCGAGGCGGACTTCTGGACCGAGGTGCAGGCCCGTTTTTTTGTCGAAGCGCTGCAGGAAGATTCGGACTGGTGTGAACTGATTGATGAACTGGATTGTCGGTTAAGAAAACTTTAAACGCGTAGATTGGATTTTTTATACTATGGATTTAACTAAAAATAACCTCATGTCAGAAGCAAACACCACGCAATCGGCGTTAATCCGATTGAAAAATTACATTAACCGGGAAATTATCGGACAGGATATCCTCGTTGAACGCATGCTGATCGGCCTGCTGGCCGATGGTCATATCCTCGTTGAAGGCGCGCCCGGCCTTGCCAAAACCCGGGCGATCAATGTGCTGAGCAAAGGCATACAGGGCGATTTTCACCGGGTGCAGTTTACGCCCGATTTATTGCCGGCGGATTTGACCGGCACTGAAATCTACAGGCCACAGCAAGGTACCTTCGAATTCCAGAAAGGCCCGCTATTTCATAACCTGATACTGGCCGATGAAATCAACCGTTCGCCTGCGAAAGTACAGGCTGCGTTACTGGAAGCGATGGCGGAGCGGCAAATAACGGTCGGTCAGGCAACCTATCCGTTACCGCAATTATTCATGGTCATGGCGACGCAGAACCCTATCGAGCAGGAAGGCACCTACCCCTTGCCCGAAGCGCAACTGGATCGGTTTTTACTGCATGTCAAAGTCGATTACCCGAACGCCGAACATGAAAAAACCATCCTGCACCTGGTCAGGGGCGAAGCACGCCAGGCGTCGGTAAAAAGCGGCGAAAAATTCGAACCCGTCAGCCAGGCGACCTTGTTCGAGGCGCGCAACGACGTGCTGGACATTTATATGGCCGACAGTCTTGAAGACTATTTGCTGCAACTGGTGCTGGCGACGCGTAATCCCGGCGCATACGGCGCCGATCTGGCCGGATGGCTGCAATACGGCGCAAGTCCCAGAGCCAGCATCGCGCTGGATCGGTGTTCGAGGGCCAAAGCCTGGTTGGCGCAACGCGATTTTGTCGGCCCGGAAGACATACAGGAAATGGCCTTTGATGTGCTGCGCCATCGTTTGATACTGTCCTATGAAGCCGAGGCGGAAGGCATCACGACCGATCATTTCATTAAAGAATTAATCGCCAGAGTCGCCGTTCCTTAATGTTACTCAGTAAAAGCGTGTTCAGTAAAACAGCCGACCCGGTCGCCGAACGGGTCTCGGTCTCGTTAAAAACCCTGATTGACCTGGCTAAACCCGCCGCTAACTTAAAACTCCATCACCTGGGTATTCGCGCCCTGCAAAGCGGCGGCTATGTGTCGCGTTTCAAGGGGCGCGGCATGGAGTTCGATGAAGCGCGCCTGTACCAACCTGGCGATGATATTCGCAGTATCGACTGGCGCGTCACGGCACGGACCGGCAAAGCTCATACCAAGGTATTCCGGGAAGAACGCGAACGCCCGGTTTTTATTTCCGTCGATAACCGTCCCGCCATGCACTTTGCCACGCGCGGGGTTTTTAAATCGGTACTGGCGGCAAAACTGGCCGGATTATTGGCATGGACGGCGCAACACCACGGCGACAGAATCGGCGGCCAGCTTTTTTCCGAACAGGACTGCCGCGAGTTAAAACCGCAAAACGGCAAGCATTCGGTATTGCGGTTTTTGAATGCGTTGGCTAAAGCCAATGATACTGGGGTTCGTCAACCGCATGCCGTAGCGGAATTCAGCCTCGAGCATGTCCTGGCAAGACTGGTCCGGCATGCGCATCCCGGCAGCCTGGTTTATATTATCAGCGACTTTCGCGGCATCAATGACCAGGCGGAAACCCATCTCGCCAAGCTGGCCCAGCATTGCGATGTGGTGCTGGTTTTTGTCTACGACCCACTGGAAAGCCATTTACCCAGCAAAGGCCGTTATCGTTTTACCGATGACGAACGCGATGTGGTCATTGATACCAGCGATCAACAACGGCTGATTAATTATCAGCAACACTTCGTGCAGCGGCAACAACGACTGGACCAACTGGCAAAAAAAAGAGGTTTGGCGTTGATCCAATGCAGTACGGTGGAAGATCCCATACAATGCCTGAGATGACAACGCCGTTTTTAGGTAACCCGCTAAAATAATAACGCTGGTTCCCAAGCTCCGGCTCTCATCGTTATACACCAGTCTGTTCAAGACTTGAATGTAGGCCGGAATAAGCACGCCCGGCGGCAGCAAGGGCATGTGTTTCCGGCATCGCGTGGCTTCGAAGTGCCGGAAACGTCTGCCCTGCACTCATGCGTGGGCAGACTTATTCCGGCCTACATCGAGTTGTATATAACGACGAGAGCCGGAGCGGTGAACTATTCTTTCCGTCAATGCCCGGCGTTATTCAAAAAGACACTCGGTCAAATCAGGCTCATTAAGCAGCTTTTCCCGGCGGATTTTGTCGGCCTCGCCGTAAATCGATACGCCGCTTTTATGCAGCTTGTACAGGTTATGGTCGTGGACGCATTGAAAGGCTTTATCGAAATCCGCATTGAGAAATCCTCTCGATAACTGGATGCACAACGCATAAAGCTCGGAATAATGATCGGTGTCACCCGTTGTGCAATTATTGATCTTGTCCGATAAAAGCCGCGCGATAGACAAGACAAAACCGTCATGTCGCCACGCTACGGGACGTTCCGCCACATCATCGCCGCGCTCGGCAATAGCGCTCAGCGCGCGGTAAGCCAAATCCACCAACCCGGCCAATATTTCCGCCATCTCGCCCGCTTTCAACGCATCCAGTACGGCGCTGCCCGCCTCCATCAACAAGGACTGATGCACAATAACCGCCATATCGGACAGGTGTTGATTCGATCCATGTTCCGCCTGCGGATATGAACAGGCTTGATGAAATTCCCTAACTAATTTCAAATGTTTATTCATTGCTGCGGCCCTCCGCCACTGTCATTTCACATAATGGGCATATCATGACACAAACTATGCCGGTTAGAATTACTCTTTAACCATGGACAAAGGCAATCCCTGAATGACTCCCCTTTCCTAAAATTAACCCCGGCATACCGACAATTTGTCTCTCCCATTTCGCTTTGTAAGGTTTACTACCAAGCCCTTCCCTATAAATCCCATTAATATCAATATTATATAAAATGGCATACCGATTGCTTTGCTTAAAATATACAAAGCCATCAGGTCATAGCCATGAAATCGACAAAAGACATTGCGGCGTTACTGGACGAACCCGCTTGCGAGCACAACAAAAAGGAAAAGTCCGGTTGCGCCAAGCCCAAACCGGGATCGGCAGCGGGCGGTTGCGCTTTTGACGGCGCGCAGATTGCGTTGTTGCCGATTGCCGATGTCGCACATATCGTGCATGGGCCTATTGCTTGCGCCGGCAGTTCCTGGGACAACCGGGGTACGCGCTCTTCCGGCGCGGATTTATACCGCATCGGCATGACCACCGACCTGACCGAGCAGGACATTGTCATGGGTCGCGCCGAAAAGCGCTTGTTCCACGCCATCAAGCAGGCGATAGACACTTACTCGCCACCCGCCGTTTTTGTCTACAACACCTGCGTTCCGGCTCTGATCGGCGATGATATCAATGCCGTCTGCAAATCCGCTCAGGAACGCTGGGGCGTGCCGGTGGTGCCCATTGATTGCGCCGGTTTTTACGGCACCAAGAACCTGGGTAACCGTATCGCCGGTGATGCGATGGTCGAGCATGTCATCGGCACGCGCGATCCCGATCCGCTACCGCTTAATTCAATACGTCCCGGCATCAAGGTTCATGATGTAAACCTGGTCGGTGAATACAACATCGCCGGTGAATTCTGGCATGTGTTGCCGTTACTGGATGAACTGGGTCTGCGCATATTATGCACTTTGTCCGGCGACGCCCGTTTCCGTGAAGTGCAGACCATGCACAAGGCGGAAGTCAATATGATGGTGTGCTCGAAAGCGATGGTCAATGTCGCGCGCAAGTTACAGAAACAATACGGCACGCCGTGGTTTGAAGGCAGTTTTTACGGCATTACCGACACCAGCCAGGCCTTGCGCGATTTCGCCAAAGCACTGAATGATGACGACCTGACGGCCCGCACCGAGCAACTGATCGCCCGCGAGGAATCCCGCATCCGGGCCGAACTGGAACCGTGGAAGGTGCGCCTTAAAGGCAAGCGCGTGTTGCTGTTTACCGGCGGCGTGAAAAGCTGGTCGGTCATTTCGGCCTTGCAGGATTTGGGTATGGTTGTGGTCGCAACAGGCACCAATAAGTCCACCGAAGAAGACAAGGCGCGCATCCGCGAATTGATGGGCGAAGAAACGCTGATGATTAATGACGGCAGCCCCAAGGAATTAATCCGCATTGTCCGCGACTATCAGGCCGACATCCTGATTGCCGGCGGCCGTAATATGTACACAGCCCTGAAAGCGAAAATCCCGTTCCTCGATATTAACCAGGAACGCGAATTCGGCTACGAAGGCTATCAAGGTATGCTGGAACTGGTGCGGCAATTGGCGTTGACGATTGAGAGTCCGGTTTGGAAGGCGGTCAGGGCGCCTGCGCCATGGAAGACGGCTAGAGTTGCGGCTTGTTAAAAGCCATAATCAACCCTGTAATTTGATGAGGCAAAATGTTTCAAATTTCAGTCGTCTTGCCGGCATGATATTCCGCCAATGCTTCAGCCGCCAAAGCATCAAGCTTCCCGCTGTTGGCGTCCCTTTCAATCTGGCTATCCCACAGATGTTCATCAAATTGAGCAAACCACTGCCGAAATTTGATTAAATCGGCTTCGAACAATTGTTGAATAGCCTCTTCAATGGCTTGTACGGACATCATAAGTTACTCCAAAAGATATGGTCGCTGAGCTATTTGGTCTTCTTGTAGTGTATTTGGTGCAAATAATAAAATAGGTAAGCGGGTATTATTAATATTAACAGTAAGATAAGAATTGGGTTTAAAACTGATAGTAGCAGAGGCATCGCAAGCCAAGGTAACCAAGGCAAGTAGCTTCCAGCCGGTCTTATTTGCAGTATCAACAATGAAGTTAATAATGTAGATAGCAATGTTAGTATTACCATATTTTTATGAAATCATTTTATAGTAAGTTTTAGCATTCATATTATCAAATAATCTGTTCCCAAATATGATAATGCTATATTTTGTTACAACTTGGGATTAGAAATCTATCTTCTTGTGCTTAACGACATATGACTTTTTAAGCTCACCAATTTCGTAATGTACAGCTTTGACTGGGTAAAGCCGTACATCAACTATTTCGAGTATATCAAGATCAAATAAGGCGATGTTGTAACCTGGTCCAAGCTTGCTTTTATAAGCCACGCCATCATAGCGGTTCTGTCGGAAAAGTTCGGCGAGAATTTGAGTGGGAACATACGCGGCAATACCTGGATCAGGGCTTACTGGCTCTGAAAACGCTCGACCAATCTCCCGCCAAACTGATTTTTCTCTTTCTTCGGGCGAGGGTTCTTCGAAGTAGAAATTACAGATACCATCATGTCCATTAATACAATTAACTAAACGAAGCTCTCGGATAACCTTCATTTGAGCTACGCTGACAAGAGCACCCATATGGGGACGCACCTCGGCAATTGCTGTTTCTTTGTCGTTAGCAGTATATAGGCACGGAATCCCTTTAGGGTTAATTCTGCCTTCATACGCACTATTACGAAGGGGCTTCATCCGTTCCACTTTATAAGGGACATACTCAATCCATGTATTTTCGTCTTGATGTAATTCACGCAATTCCTCTTTATCGTATCCAAGTTGAGCTCGCCAGAGAGCCTTGTCAGGAAGAATTATTTTGTGGCGTGATTCTGTAGTGTTAGAAACGGTTTGAAGAAAATTGTTGACCTTGTCATCATGAAGGAATCGCGAGCCATGGCGCACTGCTCGGGCAAACTCATTAAAGGAATTCCATGAATTGAAAGAAGTACTCATTTTAATTTTCGACGTTCAGCAAGGGGTTGTTATAGTTCCACGCACCAGTGTAACCAATGAGAACTATAGATCGGTCACTTTATCTTCCAGCAACATTTCAATCACTTCCTTAAGGTTTTGATTAAGTTCATCCAAGCTCTCCGCTTGGGAATGTGCGCCTGCAAATCCAGGCACAAAGCCGACATATAATCCGGTTTCGGTACACCGTTCAACTACCGCTGTGTATGTTTTCATCGATTTATCCTTCGTATTTGATCTTACAAACTTGCTGTCAATATTCAGCGAAACACTAGCATACACACCCATTCAAAAACAACACAACCCAACAATACCACATCAAATAATACGATTGTCAGCTTTACGACAAAATAGAAATTTATAAAATCGTTAAAAATCAAATAGATAATAAATGGCATCATGTTTGCTTTATTAAAAATAAACCCTATAAACACAGGGTATTGTGAACTTGACTCCACTCATCGCCGCAAGGTGGCAACATGACTGAAATACTGAAGCGAAACAAGGCCCTCTCGGTCAATCCATTGAAAGCCAGCCAACCGATCGGCGGCTCGCTGGCGACGCTGGGATTTAACCGCGCCATGCCGATGTTGCATGGTTCGCAAGGCTGTACGGCATTCGCCAAAGTATTTTTTGTGCGTCATTTCCGGGAGCCTATCCCGTTGCAAAGCACGGCTATGGACCAGGGCAGTTCGGTGCTGGGCGCGGATGAAAATGTCGTGGTCGGCATCAAGACCATTGCCGAAAAGTCCCGCCCCGCCCTGATTACCATCTTGACGACAGGGCTTGCCGAAACACAGGGCGCCGATGTGCATAGAAACGTCCGCGAATTCAGGGAAGCTAACCCGCAATTTGCCGACATTGCCGTCGTTGCCGTCAATACGCCTGATTTTACCGGCAGTGTCGAAACCGGCTATGCCGCGACACTGACCGAAATCATCCGCGCCCTGGTGCCGGATGCCAAAGAGGCGGGAACCTATCCCGGTAAGCGCAAACGCCAGGTCAATGTGCTGGTCAGCTACATGCTCACCCCCGGCGATCTGGAAGCCTTGCGCGATATTTTCGAACAATTTCAACTTCGTCCCGTGTTTGTCCCCGATTTATCCGATTCGCTGGACGGTTGCCTGACTGATGACGATTTCAGTCCGGTGACTATCGGCGGCACGCCGATCTCGGAAATGGCAACGCTGGGCGATGCGCTGGCTACTGTCGTGATCGGCGCGTCGCTGACCAAAGCGGCGGAACTGCTGGAAGAAAAAACCGGTGTACCGACTTACCGGCTCGATCACCTTTACGGCCTGAAAGCCAATGACGCGCTGATGTCGGCATTGGCTGAAATCAGCGGCCTGGACGTACCGGAACGGCTTGAACGGCAGCGCGCGCAATTGCAGGACGCCATGCTCGACACGCATTTCATGCTCGGACAATTACGCATAGCGATTGCTGCCGATGCGGATTTACTGGCGGCCTTTATCGATCTGGTCCAGGAAATGGGCGCGGAAGTCGTCGCCGCCGTCACGTCATGCAATACACCGTTGCTGGCGCGGATTCCGGTGGCCAGCATCAAGATCGGAGACCTTGAAGACATGGAAATCATCGGTAAAGCCAACAAGGTGCAACTGGTGATCGGCAATTCCCATGCCGTCGATACCGCAGAACGCCTGGGCGTGCCGATTTTGCGCGCGGGTTTCCCGTTGTACGACATTATCGGCGGTTACCAGAAAACCTGGATCGGCTATCGCGGCACGCGGCAAACACTGTTTGATTTAGCCAACCTGGTGATCAATTTTTCACATGAAGAAATTCCCGCTTACCACTCGGTGTACGCGCAAAAACCCGCTGCCGAATTAACCAACCTTAGCGAGCGCGCGCAGTCATGTCATTAACCCGACGCCTGGCTCTCGTGCAAGACACTGATGAGGAAAAGTTTATGGAAACCGCTTTAAAAATCGCGTTCGCCACCACCGATATGGAAACGGTCAACCAGCATTTCGGCTCGGCGAAATCCTTCGCCGTCTATGCGGTGGACATGGAGAACTCGCAGTTGCTGGAAGCCGCGCAATTCGGCGAACTGATGCAAGACGGCAATGAAGACAAGTTGTCGGTGAAGATCGACTTGCTTGACGGCTGCGCGGCGGTGTATTGCCAGGCCGTGGGCGGTTCGGCAATCAGCCAGCTTATCGCCAAAAACATCCAGCCGGTCAAGGTGCATGAAGGCAGCAAGATCAAGGATCTGATTGTTGATTTGCAGAATGAGATCAAAGCCGGTCCCTCCAGTTGGCTGGCAAAAGCGATTAACCAGCATAAAGGCCCCGATCCTGACCGTTTTAACAAAATGGAAGATGAGGGTTGGGATGAGTAAGGCAACTCGCAAAAAATAACATCCCATACATGGCATCGTTCCCACGCTCCGGCGTACCCTCTGGGGCATAAATGGGAATGCAGTAATAGACGCTCCAGCGTCACGCAACATAAAACTGAATAAGTCATTGTTTTTTAATGTTACACAACGCTGGAGCGTTGGCACCTGCATTCCCACGCCGGAGCGTGGGAACGATGGGAACGAACGCTAATAGGGGTTCCCCCTTTGAAAAATGGGGGTTAGGGGGGATTTTCTCAAACGTTAATTGCACCTTCAATCCCCCCCAGCCCCCCTTTTTCAAAGGGAGGAGTTCAAGCCTTGAACTTATTTATTAAAGATGAGAGCTCGAGCTTAGAAACAAAGACCGCAAAGATCCTGCTTTGCGTGACGGGAAGCCAGAGCTTCCAGAACCGGATTCCCAAGCCGGAGCTTGGGAACCAGAATAATTATTAACGGAGAAAACACATGGCAACTGCCGAATTAGTCGTACAAGAAGATGATGTCAATTTAAATTCCGACATCGTTAAGGATTACATTAAACAATTACGCGCGATTGACACTTACGACACCTATGCAGGTTGGACGGAAGCCAAGATCATCGATCCCGTCGTGCTGACCAAAGAGCGTAAAAAGAACATTCCGGTGATCGGCGACCCCGATGAAATCACCATCGCCCGCTTGAAAGCCTATTACAACTCACTGGCGACGCTGATTGAGAAAAAAACCGGCCTCATGGCAGCACCCATCGTACACCTTAGCCACGAAGGTTTTGGCCGCGCCCTGATCATGGTCGGCAAACTGGTCGTGGTCGATAAAATCCTGCGCGACACCCACCGTTTCGGTTTTGCCAGCCTCGAAGACTTGTGCGAAAAAACCGACAAGATCATCGACAGAGCATTGGGCCTGATCGAAAAATATAACGCTGCCGCAACTGACTGAGGAGGCCTTCATGTCTGACGACATAAAAACCCTGGAAAAAGAAGTCAAGAAAACCAAGCGCCTGGCCAGTGAGCAGGCGATGGAATTGCACGACTTGATCGAAGACCGTTTGCCGGAAGCTTACGGTGAACTGATGGGGATTGCAGAGGCGACCTACAACGCCTGCAAAACCTGGGACGAAGCCAACAAAAAACTGCTTGCGGCACAGGCCGCAACAGCCTGAGCGGGAGACTCTCATGTCTGAATTTGTAACAGGCGTTACTTTTGGCGGTACGGCATGGACGCCCGCTTATGTCACCGACATCAATCAGAAGACCTGTATCGGCTGCGGTCGCTGCTTCAAAGTCTGCCCGCGCGATGTGTTTGACCTGGTGGAAAAGGCCGAAGCACTCGACCCCGAGGATTTTGATGATGATTATGGCGATTTTGAAGACGATGATGACAACAGCATGGTCATGAGCATTAAAAACGCGCTTGACTGCATCGGCTGCGAGGCTTGCTCGAAAGTGTGCCCGAAAGATTGCTTTACTCATGAGCATAAAATTGCGGCTTAGATTTTCTTATAGTTCCCACGCTACCGCGTCACTGCCATTAAGTTAAGAATTATGTATTTATTCTCAATAAGATAGACAACTGGTTCCCAAGCTCCGGCTTGGGAACCCAAATTCGAGAAGCTCCAGCTTCGAGAATTCTGGAAGCTAGAGCTTCCAGGGTCGCATTCCCAAGCCGGAGCTTGGGAACGAGTGCTAAATTCCCCTCTCCCCGGAGGGAGAGGGGATTCAATCGCTTAACTTAATGGCAGTGACGCTCCGGCGTGGGAACGATTAACAATTTTATAAAGGAAGACCATCATGCCCAGACCCGAAAAACATGTCTTTGTTTGTACCCAAAACCGTCCGCAAGGCCATCCGCGCGGCTCTTGCGCCAGTTCCGGCTGCGCTGAGATCATGAATGAATTCATGAACGAAATCCAGGCCCGCAACCTGTTTGAAAAAATCGCATTGACCAACACCGGCTGCATGGGGCCTTGCATGATGGGGCCCAGCGTGCTGGTTTATCCTGAAGGCGTCATGTACGGCAAATTATCAAAAGATGATGTCCGTACCATCATTGAACAACACCTGATAGGCGGCGAGCCGGTCGCCGACCTGATGGTGCCTGCCGAGATCTGGTAATGGCTGCAAGTGCATTGATAGACGAGCGCGTGCTGTTCAGCCCGAACATACCCGATGCAGTCAACCGGCTGCTGCAAGCCGCTGTCGCAGCCAGTTCGATTGACCAACAACGCGCGGAAGCCCTGTTCCTTCAGGCGCAAGCACTTGATAGCTGTTGCCTGCAAAGCTATTTCGCGCTGTACAAATTTTATTTCTTCCAAAAACGCCTCGCCGATGCCGAACGGATTGTCATCGCGGGCCTTGAGGAATCGGCAAGACAAGGCGGTTTTCCCAGTGACTACCGCCGACTGGCGCAAAACCGGCAACAATGGAATTTGTATGCTGACGACATCACGTTGTTTTATTTATATACGCTAAAAGCGCTGGCCTTTATCAAACTAAGACAAGGTTTCGACACCGAGGCAAAACTGGTTTTGACACATTTGCAACAACTGGACCCGAAAGACCTTTCCGGCGCTTCGGTCATTATGGATTTGGCCGCAGGAGTGACTGAGTAATGGAACTATCCGAGCACATTAACAAACACCGCAATCTGGCTGAATGTGTCTGCCGGCGATTGCACGAAGAAATCGATAAGCTGGGTTTTGCGGCACGCGAAATCCGCTATTACCCGAATTACGATAGCGCCGATTTTGCGCTCATTAAAGACCCTTATACCGGTGACAACAACCTGGCCTGCTATTGGTACGACGACATCAAGCAGCGCATCGGCAGGCTTCAGTTTAATAGCGACGGCAGTTTTTACGCCGAATTCGATGTCGTGAAAACGCATCCGGCGAAGGCCAGCTGGTTTGTTGAAGGCGTTAGCGCCTGGGGCAATGCCTTCAGCATTAAAGCCGAAGCTAAATTACTACCACTGCCCGGATAAGGCTGGACAATCGCCAACCTATTTACCCTCTACCCAACATCAGGAGAACAATCATGTTACTAGAAACTTACCAATCCAAAGGCTTATTGACTGTCACTTTGGTCAACGGCCAAACCGGCACGCCGGGTGTCTATGCGTATCGCGGCGACCTGGTTTTAAAGGAAGGCGCCTTGCGCGAAGGCTCAACGACGGATCGTAAACCGCCCGAAGCGTTGTTTATTCATTCTGCGCTGATCATTGAAAACGACAAGATAAAATTTATCAACGGCCTGTTGCCTACCCTCGACCTGCTACCCGTTTTTGTAGAAAAGTATAAAGACGATATAGCCCCGGACTGCGTCGCTTTGGTTTATGTGGAAAATATTGCCAAAGGCATGCAAGTGGAGCTGGAAGGCGTGATGTATATATTGCTGCCGTTCAAGGAAGGCCTGGTCTGGAATGAAATTCTGGAAGAACTGTACATCGAAAAACACGAGCTGAAAAACCAGTCGCCTGAAGATAAAGTCGCTATTGCCTATGCAGCCGCCAAAACCTATAAATCGAAATCGCCTGTAGTGTCTTACGCGGAAGCGGAGGCTAATACCATTGTCGTGGTTAAAGAAGCGGCAGTTGGGGCGATTTAACTTTCCTGGATTATCGCTGGTTCCCAAGCACTGCTCTCATCGTTATACACACCGACGTAGGCCGGAATAAGTCTGTCCGCGCATTAGCGCAGGACAGGCGTTTCCGGCACTTCGAAGCTCCGTGATGCCGGAAACACACGCCCTTGCTACCCGCCGGGCGTGCTTATTCCGGCCTACATTCAAGTCTTGAACAGACTGGTGTATAACGATGAGAGCTCTGCTTGGGAACCCAAAAACGAGAAGTTTGTAGGTTGGGCTGACGCAAGGAAGCCCAACGCAACGGAGCTATCCACTGTTGGGCTTCCTTGCGTCAGCCCAACCTACATTTTTATCATCAACCTGACAAGGAAACTGCTATGAAACTACAAATAGATCGCCAGTATGTAGAAGCCATGGTTGATGAATTTCCAGGCTTGTCGGTATTAAAAGACCAATTGCGTTTCGGCAATAAGGCGGAAGTGCCGTTCAATCAACTGACGCATACCGAG
Organism: Methylococcaceae bacterium; assembly: GCA_005772825.1. Classification (GTDB taxonomy): domain Bacteria; phylum Pseudomonadota; class Gammaproteobacteria; order Methylococcales; family Methylomonadaceae; genus SXIP01. The sequence continues at coordinate 14,504 of SXIP01000123.1, forward strand.
CTCGGTTATTTGCAGGTGCTTTACAAGAACGCCGGGGCGGAAATGCAAGGCCGCGCCGCGCAGCTTTCAACGCTGCAACAGGCGATGAACGACGACACCGTCCGCTTTGAAGAAGATGACCTGGAAATGCTGTTGCCGGCCATCGCCCGTTACCTGATCCATAACGCCATCCGCGGCTGGCTGTTCCAGGCCAATGTGGCCGGAAAACCGATGGCCTATGTCGTCACCCGGCTGGACTTTACGCCGTCGGGCGAGGAAGAAACCGGACGCGTCACGCTGGAGCTGAAAGCCAACGCCAAAGGCAAGGTGGCGATTTCAACCGTGACGATCCGCTCGCGCGATATCGCCAATAAAACCGTCACCGAAATCTTTATCGGCAAAGGCTTTCTTAAAGAAACCCCCGAACTTATCAGAACTTATGACGATGCCTCCGGACGCTATTTCGAATGGTGCGGACAATCCGGCACGCAGTTTTTAGGCAAGGGTACCGGCTTTTATGCGGAAGACCCGACCGCCTCGCACCGCAGCACCGATTGGGCGCGCAAGGATGTCGTGGTGTTATCCACGGAAGGCGGTACGGCCCGCCTCGTTTGTGATGAAAGCATACTCAGCGAGCGCGCCTTAACAAGCGATGTCAAAGGCGACATTCTCGCCAAATACTTACGCAAGGCCGCTAAAAGCGCCCGCTATGATTGCAAGGTCGAAACCGAAGTCGAGGCCTCGCAAACCGAAATCCCCAAAGGCTTGTTTACCGAACTGCCGGTACATTGCTACCTGCTGATGTTTCATCTGGAACTGCATCATCATTTATGGGTGCATGTCAACGACATCCAGCCCTACCGTTACCAGCCGGAATTAAAACAAAAACTGATCCTGCGCGAAGAACAGATTGATTTGATCGACATCCTGACCGCCGAAATGGATGTCCTGATGGATGATATTGTGGAAGGCAAGTCAGGCGGCACCACGGTGTTGTGCGCAGGCCCCGCCGGCGTCGGCAAAACCCTGACCGCCGAAGTCTATTCCGAAATTATCCGGCGTCCCTTGTATCGCGTACATTCCGGGCAATTAGGGCTGAATGTCGGCGAAATGGAAAAAGCCCTGAAGGATGTCTTGACCCGCGCCCAGCGCTGGGGCGCGGTG
>SXIP01000124.1 GCA_005772825.1 Methylococcaceae bacterium
GGCGCCTTTACCGGCGCCATCAGCAAACGCATCGGACGCTTTGAACTGGCGCACGGCGGCACCTTGTTTCTCGACGAAGTCGGCGAGATTCCGCTGGATGTTCAGGTAAAACTGTTGCGCGTGCTTCAGGAACGTGAATTCGAACGGGTCGGCGGTCAAACGCCGATTAAAGTCGATGTGCGCGTTATTGCCGCCACTAACCGCGATTTGTTAAAGGAAGTGTCGGAGAAAAACTTTCGCGAAGATTTGTTTTATCGCCTCAATGTATTCCCGCTGACTACGCCGCCGTTAAGGGAGCGGCTAGAAGACATCCCGTTGCTGGTGCATTTTTTGATCGAAAAATTTGCGCCGAAAATCGGGAAAAAACTGGCCGGCATCAGCGCCAAATCGATGCAGAGTCTGCAATCGTATCGCTGGCCGGGCAATATCCGGGAGCTTGAAAACGTTATCGAACGCGCGATTATTCTCTCCGATGGGTCTCTGCTTGAAATTGACCCCGAGCAGTTTTCCAGCAGCGCCGAAGCCGTCGTTAAATCGCCCCAGCCCGGCGCGGCCAGCCTGGACAGCATTACCAAGGAACATATAACGGCAGTACTGGAGCAGGCCGGATGGACGATTGAAGGCCCGAAAGGCGCGGCGGAAATACTGAATATGAAACCCAGTACATTACGGTATCGGATGAAGAAATTGGGTATCGTTAAGGATACAGGCTGAGCTTCGTTGTGCGATTTTATCGAGCAAACTCAATCCTCGTTCTGGATTACCCCGCGCCGCCCGTTCACGAAAATGTTGTTCAGACTTGATTTCTTTAAGGTCATGTCGAGCCAATTCAACCAGTAATGATTCTGTCGAAACATGTCGTAATGCGGCGGCTTGTTCCAACTCAAAAAACAAGGAATCAGGCAAATCAACGGTCATTGTGGTCATGGTAAAACTCCTCAGGTTGGTTTTGCTCACGTCATCGGCAAAGGCGCTGTCACGGAACACCATATCGGGTTAACGTTTCAGGCGTTCTTGAGCTTGCGCGGGCGACTCGGTGCTGTTGAAAAACGCTTTTCGTCCTTCATTGTCAGTCGCCGTAAACGTTACAACCAGCTTGTCGAGATTAGTCGTCAGTTTTTCCCGCAACAGGGGGTCTGGTATGCCGTCAATATGTTCACGCTCCGTTGTCGCCATTGCGGAAAACTGCATGACGGCGCTGTGTCGCTTTTGATAAAAATAGGCGCGTTCGTCATCGCGTTCGTCAATGTCGATTTTGGATTCATAAATACCGGTACGGACCATTTTCAGGACAACGGCCAACATGTCTATCGCCAGGAACAACAGCATAAAGTTAAGGAACACCAACAAATGATGCCAGGAAATGCCGTCCTTCGACAAAATGAGCCCGGACAATATTTCGGTTTGCGTCAGGATGTCGGGTTTCAGGTTGGCGATAGCGGCTTCCTTGGTCAGGCAGGCCGTATTCAGCGCATGGCGTTCCTCATTGGCTAATTTGAGGCTTGCCTGATCTATCCTGATCTGTTCTTCGCGCGCCAGTCCGGATTTTTCACGTTCCTGGGCGCATTGCTTTTTCGACGACGCCACTTCCGCATCTTTCGCTTCAGCCTGCCGGACGGTCATCTGGTTGATGGCTTTGTCCAAATCGGTGACGTCGCCCATCGCCTCGTGGCTTTTTCCCAGCCACGACAGGCACTTCGAGCCGCAGCCGAGTTTTCCGCTCAGGCCGTCTCCTGGAACGCCCTGTTTTTCCTCTCCGGCTTTCTTGTTGTACTGACGGACCTTTTCTTCGGCCTCGGCTTTTTTCTGCCGCAGGTTGTCGAGTTCCTGCTGCGCTTGCGGCGACATGCCGGCAATTTTGGCGGAGCAGGACGAAGGTTCAAAATATTGGCCGCCATTTTCCAGCTTGTGGCTTAGCGCATCGATGCGCTGATCCAGCAGTCGGATGTCGCTCGCCGGATTTTTTATATCGCAGCGCAACGCGAGTCGTGCGTGTTCTTCCTTGATGCGACCTTCGTTATAAGCCGCCTCGATACGTTCGCTGAACAACAGCAGCACCACCGGATGCGCCACCGTCAGCGCGATCAGGAATGCGATGGTGAAGCGCAACAGGAATTGCCCGACCTTGCCGGGAAAAGAAAAGCCTTTGCGGTAAGTGGACAGCAAGGCCCGGTCCATCAGCAGGACGATCATCGCCCACAACAGCGAAACCGGGACGATGACAAAGGTACTGAAATTCAGCGTATGCAGCAAAAACGCCGAAGTGATGGTGGCGAATACCGCCGGTATCAACACCGCCCCGCCCAGCGCCGCCTGCCGTTTTTGCTCGGACTCCGGGCAAGTGGCTAAAATTTTCGGACTGACCCCGGACAGCCAGATGAAAAACTTCTCCAAGCCGCTGACCGAGAGGGTCGGCGGCAAAGGCGGCTGTGATGTATTAACGGGTGAAGGCAAGGAAGGTTCGATATTCATGGGTTTGGCGGTTTTGAAAAGATTCTGGATATGATGATGTAAGGCTTAACTCAAAGGCAAGCGGCAAATGTTAACGCGGGTTCTAAGGGCGGCATGTCGCGGCAACCCGGAACACCTGAGTCACGTAATATTCGGTTTAGTTCCTTAAATCCGGTTTAATCGTTCCTGACCGCAGTGAATGAAGACAGACAACAAATGTAGTTTAAACAATAGCATACCATCACGCCGGTTGACTGAATATTGTCCTTATGGAGAGATAAAATTTTGATATTTAAAATGTATCTTGGATAAAGCAAAAAGCGTACGGTAGTGAATCAATAACTTTGCAGGAAAGGCTGTTACAATTTCACTGAATTACCTGTTGTTGAGGACGCGCGTCTTTATCGCCGTATAGTCAAAGCCGGTTCGTACCATCGCAGAATGAATTTTCAGAAGGGATGTGGCAGCAAAATGATTTCTCCAATCAAAAAATTTTTCGTCGGTTTTGCAGATTCACTGCTTAAACCCTGGCTGATTTCTACATTGGTCATGTTAGGCGGTTTTGGCGTCACTGCCGGTTTGTGGCGTGACGCGCAGCAGATAATGATGAACGGCCTGCAAGCCGAGTTTAATGTTGCTGCGGATCAGATAGCCCATAACGTTCTCAAGCGCATCCTTGCCTATGAAGTGGTCATGCGAGGCGTTAAGGGTTATTTTGAGGGTTCTAAGTCCATTACCCGCGATGAGTTTCGTACTTACGTCCAAGACCTGCAAATACAGGAAAAAACCCCCGGTGTGCAGGGAATCGGCCTGGCATTGATTGTGCAAAAGACCGACAAAGCCGCTCATGAAAAGGCAGTCCGCAAGCAGGGCATTGCTGATTATCACATCAAACCCGAAGGCGAGCGTGACCGCTATGCCCCCATCGTTTTCATGGAACCTCTGGAAGAAAATACCAAGGCCTTAGGTTTCGATATTCTGACAGCTTACCCGGAAGTTTCGGCTGCCCTGGAACGGTCCGCCAAGACCGGCGAAGTCGCGGTCACCAGCCACATCACGCTAATCCAGGATTCAGGAAAACCGGATATATTAGGTTTTGTGATGTATCTGCCCATTTATCGGAGCGGCGTAAAACCCGATAAGCAAGACGATCTGAACACCGCGATTATCGGCTGGGTGGATGTGCCTTTTCGCATTAATGATTTGATGGCCGGGTTGAGCGGCGAATTCGACCCGGACTTGCTTTTGGAAATCCATGACGGTGAGCCGAAATCCGGGCAAACCCGGTTATATCGCTCGGACGGTGAGCTTGATCAGGACATACTAAGTGCCGGTAGTCCGCAAACTCGCCGTCAAGTCAAAATCGGCGATCACCGGTGGACGCTGTTAATGTCCACGACACCGGCTTTCGAGGCACGCATGACATCCAGGAATCAACCGGCTCAGGTAGCCGTTACCGGTATTGCAATCACACTGTTATTGAGCGCATTGATATGGTTCCAGGCGAGCCGACGCAATCGCGCCGATGCTTATTTCCGGCAATTGTTTGATCTGGACGGGGACGGCGTCCTGATACTGAGCGCCGATTTCAATATAGTTAAAGCGAATCCGGCTGCACTGGCCATGCTCGGTTATAGCGTCGGCCAACTGCTTCAATTGCGTCTGCCCGATATATTGGCAAAACAGGAATATCAGCGGCTGGAGTCCGTGCTTAACGGCTTGCTGACCGGCTCACAACACCGTGATCAATGGTTGTACGTACGCAAAAACGGCAGTGAGTTTCCGGTGGAACTGGGTATGCACAGAATGAGCGACAAGCGCTTCGTTGCTGTTTTTCGTGATTTGACGGAACAAAAGAAAACCGAACAGCGTATTCACCGGCTCACACAACTCTATCAAGCGCTTAGCGAAACCAATCAGGCCATCGTGCGCATGGAAAACGGAACTGACCTGTTTTCTCTGGTCTGCCGGTATGCGGTACAGCATGGCGGCATGACCATGGCCTGGATAGGCCAACCGGACGCAGCCGGCGCTTCGATTGCCGTGGTGAGCGCCTATGGCACCGGCGTGGAGGATCTCGATGATCTCAACCTTTCTTCAAGCGAGGCTGTGTCGGAAGGATGCCGGTTGACAGAGACGGCATTGCGCGAAAACCGTGCCGTCATTATCAACGACTATCTTGCCGTCTCATTGAACTGTCCTAAGCATGTCCTAATTCAGCCGCTCGGTTGGGGTTCCGCCGCCGCTTTTCCCATTCAACGTAATGCCAAGCCCTTTGCAGTATTTAATGTTTATCATACGGAAAAGGATGCCTTTGATGAGGAAGCGATACACTTACTCACCGAGATGGCAAGCGATGTCAGTTTCGCGCTGGACAACTGGGATCGTGAAGCCCAACGTTTGGCCGCAGAAAAAGCATTGGCTGAAAGTGAAGCTAGGATGACTTTAATACTGGAGAATGTCGGCGCTTTTATCTACCTTAAGGATAGCGAAGGACGCTATTTGTTCGCCAATCGGCAAGTGCTCGATTTGTGGGGGGCAAGGCTGGAGGACGTTATCGGCTTCGGGGACGAGAAATTCTTCGATGAACAAACCGTCGCCCGCATACGTGACATCGATCGGCGAGTATTGACGGCAGGTGAAATTATTCGCAAGGAAGAAGTCAATGCACTTGCAAAGACCGGCAAGATGGCGACCTATTGGTCCGTCAAACTCCCCCTGCATCGTCCGGATGGTAGTATTTATGCGCTGTGCGGTATTTCGACCGACATCACCGAACGCAAACAAGTGGAAATAGCGCTACGCGAAGGCGAGGAGCGCTACCGACTACTGTTCACCGCCAATCCGGTGCCGATGTGGGTGTATGATCTTAACACGCGGGTTTTCATGGCGGTGAACAATGCCGCCGTCACGCATTATGGTTATACACGCGAAGAGTTTCTCGGCATGACCGTCACCGAACTTTGGCCGCTGGGCGATGCGCCTGACTTACAGGTCAAAACTCAGCACTCTGCGGACAAAATCGGCTTTTATAATCAGGCGGGTATCTGGAGGCATCGTAAGAAAGACGGCACTCTGATCTGGGTCGAGATTAGTGAGCACGACCTGGTTTTTGAAGGCCTGGATGCAGCGATTGTACTTGCCTTCGACGTCTCATCGCGGATCGCCTCGGAACAGCAATTACGACTCAACGCACAGGTATTCGAATGCAGCCGCGAAGGTATTTTAATCACCGATGCCGATAACAAAATTGTCGCCATGAATTCGGCTTACTGCGAAATGAGCGGTTATAAGCAGGAAGAAGTGATTGGCAAGGCGCCTTGTCTTATTGCTTCCAGAAAACACAACAAGGTTTTTCATGATGCAATGTGGGACGACATATTAAACAAAGGACACTGGCAGGGCGAGGTCACCAATTGTCGCAAGAACGGCGATCTTTATGAACAGTGGCTTGCCGTCAGCACCATTCGCGACCAGCATGGCCGGATCACTCACCATATCTGCATCATGAGCGATCTCAGCGATCATAAGGCAGCGGAGGAACTTATCCAGTTTCTCAGTAATTTCGATCCGCTGACCGAGCTACCCAACCGCGCTCTGCTGCGGGATAGAACGGAACTGGCAATATCCAGTTCATTGCGAACCGACAGCCGTCTTGCGCTGATGTATATTGACCTTGACCGTTTCAACATCATCAACGACTCGCTGGGCTCAGAGAACGGCGATTTGCTGCTCAAGGAATTATCGGTTCGCCTGACCAGCCATCTCCACCCCGACGATACCCTGTGTCGCCAGGGTGGTGACGAATTTATTCTGTTATTACCCGACACCGATGCCGAAGGGGCCGCCCATGTGGCAAAAAAAATACTCGATATCACCGCCCAACCTTTTATCATCGGAAGCCAGCGCGTCGCTCTGACCGCGAGTATCGGCACCGCCTTGTTTCCACAGGATGGCGCCAACTTCGAGCAGCTCATCCAATCGGCGGACGCCGCGCTGTTCCGGGCCAAACAAAACGGCCGCAACAATTTCCAATTTTTTACCCGGCAACTGCATGATCAGGTCAAGCTGATGTTGCAGATCGAAAATGAATTGCGGCTGGCCTTAGAGCAAGGCCAGCTCCTGCTGCACTATCAGCCGCAGGTGGATGCGAAAACCATGAAAATTATCGGCGCCGAAGCATTGATACGTTGGCAGCACCCGCAGCAAGGCATGATACCGCCCGGCCGGTTTATCCCCATCGCGGAAGAATGCGGCCTGATTATTGATATAGGCAATTGGGTGTTGCAAACCGCCATTCTACAGCTTACAGCCTGGCAAGCGGCCGGACTTGCCATCGTTCCCGTTGCCGTCAATTTGTCCGTCGTGCAATTCCGTCAGGACACACTCTACGACAAAGTGGTGCAATTGCTGCGCGAATCCAAGCTTGACCCGGCTATGCTCGAATTGGAAATGACCGAAGGCATCGCCATGGAAAATTCAGAACGGACGATCAGCCTGCTGGATAAACTGCATAGGCTGGGGGTCTTGCTGTCGGTAGACGATTTCGGCACCGGTTATTCATCGCTCAGCTACCTGAGGCGCTTCAAAATCGACAAACTGAAAATCGACCAATCCTTTGTGCGCAACCTGGGTAATACGTCAGAAGACGAGGCTATCGTCATCGCAATTATCAGCCTGGCCAAAAGTCTCGGCTTCAAAACCATTGCCGAAGGCGTGGAAACACAGGGTCAACTCGACTTTCTGCTTGAAAAACAATGCGATGAAATTCAGGGCTATTATTTCAGCAAACCGGTACCGGCAGAGCTGTTTGCGGACATGTTGCGTAACGGTGGGGTGTTAACTGAAAAGCATTAACTTCATGGCGGTGAGGCTGACGGGGGCAAAGTGGAGGTGAAAATTGAATCAGGCAAAGGGGCAACCTTTGCCGTTATTTTGCCGGTACAGCCGGCATCCAGCAGGAGGAGTTGATATGAACATCATTACAGCCACTAATCTTTCCAGCATCAGTATGGACATGAGCCTTCCAACCACGCTCTATGCCGAGAACGGTCACAGCATTTTTTGGCTGGGGAACACTGATGAAACCACCTTCCGTTGTAATACTTATCTTATCGTCGATCAGCATGAGGCTATTCTGGTTGATCCCGGCAGCAAGCAGTATTTTTCGCAGGTCAGGCAACGGGTCGCGCAAATTATGCCGCCGGAAAAGGTCAGCGGCATGGTGCTTTGCCATCAGGATCCTGACGTGGCCGCCTCCATGACGGACTGGCTCGACATCAATTCTTCCATACAGGTGTTCACTACCCCGCGCACCCAGGTGTTGTTGCCGCATTACGGACGTTCGGGCTACCGGTATTACGATGTAACGGAAAATCCGGTCTACGCGCTCCCGTCCGGAGCCCGGCTAAAATTCGTCGAAGCCCCCTTCCTGCATTTTCCCGGCGCTTTCGTGACCTATAACAGTCAAGCACGCTACCTGTTTTCCGGGGACATCTGGGCGGCGCTGGATATGGACTGGGCCTTGACGGTGAATTCATTCGAAGAGCACATCGAGAAATTGAATCTGTTCCATCTGGACTACATGGCTTCCAATCTCGCCGCCCGAGGCTTCGTCAGGCGTATCGAAAATCTCGCCATCGACGCGATTCTGCCTCAGCATGGCTCCATCCTCGGTCCGCAGCATGTAACAGCCGCTCTCGATTATCTGCGTAATCTGCGCTGCGGCACCGACATTATTTATGCGGACATGGAATGAACATGCCGGATAATCTCCAACTTGAACTACAGCAAAAAATTGCGGCGCTTGAACGCAAGAACAAGCTGCTCGAGGAAGCGCTGCATCAAGCGGAACGGCTGCGGCAGATGTTTGACCGAACGGCGCAGGAATTCAAAGCCACCCAGTTGTTGCTGATACAACGCGACGAAATGCTTAAAAAAGATATTGCCGAGCGCAAGCAGGTGGAAATCGCGCTGCGTGAATCGCATCAACAAATGTATTCCTTGCTTAATTCGATGGCTGAGGGAGCTTATGGCGTCGATACCGAAGGGAATTGCAAGTTTGTGAATCGGTCTTTTTTGAGGATTTTGGGTTACGAAAATGCAGACGAAATCATCGGCAGGCATATTCATGAACTCATTCATCATTCATATCCCGACGGCAGCCGCTATCCCGCTACAAAATGCAGGATGTATGCCGCTTATCGCAGCAATAGGGAGGTCCATGTCGAAGATGAAGTTTTTTGGCATAAAGACGGCACAGCCATTCCGGTGGAATACTGGTCGCAACCCATTATTACCGACGGCGTACTGAGCGGCGCAATCGCCACTTTCGTCGATATTAGCGAACGTAAGCGGATTGAGGCGCGGCTTGCCGATAGCGAATCCCGCCTGCGCGCCATCATTGAGAACGAACCTGAATGTATCAAGATTGTCGATGCTGATGGTTGTCTGGTGCAGATGAACCCGGCGGGACTGGTGATGATTGAGGCAGACAGCGAGGAGCAGGTCGTTGGCTGTTCCGTGTTTGAGGCAATCGCTCCCGAATATCGCGACGCCTATGCAGATTTGCATAAACGCGTACTGGCGGGCGAGTCCATGCAGATGGAATATGAAGCCATAGGTCTCAAGGGCGGACGCCGCTGGCTGGAGACCCATGCCGTACCGATGCAAGATGCCGGAGGCCATGTCGTACACCTTGCCGTTACCCGCAACATTAGCGAGCGCAAACAAGCCGAACATCAGCTCCGCATCGCCGCTACGATTTTTGAATCCCAGGAAGGCATGATGGTCACCGACGCCGACAACAATATCCTGACGGTCAACAAAGCGTTTACTGACATGACAGGATACTCCGCAGAAGAGGTTATCGGCCGGAACCCGCGCCTGCTTCATTCAGGCCGCCATGATCCGGACTTTTATGCTGCCATATGGGAGAGCATTGTTAATACCGGCGCATGGAAGGGTGAAATCTGGAATCGACGCAAAAACGGCGAGATTTATCCGGAATATCTGACTATTACCGCCGTAAAAGACCCCAATGGCATCGTGACGCATTACGTGGGCACCCATACGGATATTACGATTCGAAAAGCGGCAGCCGAGGAAATTGAACGCCTGGCGTTCTATGATCCGCTCACCCGTCTGCCTAACCGGCGACTGCTTCAGGATCGATTAAAACCGGCGCTCGCCGCCAGCCATCGCAGCGGCCGCTTGGGTGCTCTGCTGTTTATCGATCTGGATAATTTCAAAACCCTTAACGATACTCTGGGCCATGACATGGGAGACTTGTTGTTACAGCAGGTTGCCGAACGGCTAAGCGCTTGTGTCCGTGAAAACGATACGGTAGCCCGACTGGGTGGAGATGAATTCGTAGTGATGCTGCAAGATTTGAGCGAACAGCCCCTGGAAGCGGCAAAACAGGCTGAAAGCACCGGCAACAAAATTCGCATTATCCTTAATCAGCCCTACAAGCTCGCCACCCACGACTACATCAGCACGCCCAGTATCGGCGCGACGTTGTTCAGCGGTCACGAACAAACGGTAGACGAACTGCTGAAAAATGCCGATATTGCGATGTATCAGGCCAAAGCCTCGGGTCGTAATGCGCTTCGTTTCTTCGACCCACAGATGCAGAACGCCATTGCCGCCCGGTTTGAACTGGAAGATGAGCTTCGTAAAGCGATTACGGGTCGACAATTTGAGCTGTATTACCAACTTCAGGTCAATAGCGCTCATCGCGCATCAGGCGCGGAGGCATTGATCCGCTGGCGCCATCCCGAACGCGGCCTGATGCTTCCGGCGGAATTCATTCCACTGGCGGAAGAAACCGGTTTGATTCTGCCCATTGGACAATGGGTGATGGATACGGCGTGCGCCCAGCTCAAGGCATGGCAACGGCTGCCATCGACGCGCAGTCTTGTGTTATCGCTCAATGTCAGCGCCAAACAGTTTTTCCAGCCCGGATTTGCGGAGCAAGTGCTGGCGACTATCGAGCGTCATACCATTGATCCGAAGTTGCTTAAATTGGAGCTCACTGAAAGTGTGTTGGTAAAGAGCATCGAAGACACCATCGCCACCATGAATACATTAAGGGAAATCGGCGTGCAATTTTCATTGGACAACTTCGGTACCGGCTATTCCTCGTTGAAATACATCAAGATTTTGCCGTTGAATCAACTCAAGATTGATCAGTCGTTTATCAGGGATATTGCCGACAACAAAGGCGACCGGGCGATTGTGCGTATCATCATTGTAATGGCGGAAAGTCTGAATCTGAGTGTCATTGCCGAAGGGGTGGAATCGAAAGAACAGCAGCAATTTTTGTTGAACAATGGCTGTACCCACTATCAAGGCTATCTGTTCAGTAAGCCGATACCCATTGCACGGTTTGAGGCGTTGCTGAAGCAGGGTTGCTTTTGACCTATATGGCTGTTTTGGCTCGGATGCTGTCTTTCCCATTAATTCACCAGCCATCATAATCTCTTCTATTTATCAATAACAGTTAACACGGCTTGTGACGGATCTGGTGGAAATCGGTGGGGATAGGGCAAGTTCAGACTGTAGAGTTAACAATACAGGTTGATTAGGTACAAATGCATCACGAAACTGTTTTGGAATTTTCATTACCTTGTGAAAACGATAACAAAATTAGCTCGCAAGATCGTATTAAAAATGACCAGAAAAATCATGATCTGCTCAAAAAACACCCTATTACTTAACCTTCAAATTTCCTCATACAACTTTCTTTAGGGAGGGAGCTTGAAAGCTTGTCGACTTTTCATAGTCGGCTAGTTTAAAAAAGAGGGGGGTCGATTCTTTCGATCCAGAAGGTAAAGGAAGTAGGCGGGCGAGTTCTGTTCTCACCACTTGATAACACTCGCAAACCCGTGTTTCCAAGCCTTGCCGATCCAGCACAGTGATATGACCACGGCGATATTCAATTATTCCTGCTTGTTGTAATTCCCCAGCCGCATCCGTTATGCTTTCGCGTCGCACACCCAATATATTGGATATGAACTCTTGGGTCATGCACAACTCCCCTGAACTGATCCGATCGATTCTTTGTAATAACAATCGGCAGAGCTGCTGGTCAATCGAATGATGCCGGTTACAGACAGAGGTTTGTGCCATTAGAGTAATCAGGGCTTGCGTATAAAGAAGCAAAATTCGGAACAATGTCCCGTTACGGTTAATCTCCTGCTCTAACACTTGCTTCTTCAGTCGATAAGCGTATCCCGCAGTCTGTATGACTGCCATATGGGGCATGGTATTGCCCCCCATCAACAAGGCTACGCCAATCATACCCTCCTTGCCAACCAAGGCAACTTCAGACGACGCACCATCCTCCATGATATATAGCAACGATGCTATGCAATTCGAGGGGAAATAAGCGTAACTCAACATGCCACCGGATTCATAAATGACTTCTCCACACTGCATCGACACCAGTTCCAGTTTTGGAAAAAGGCGCTCGTATACATCCATGGGTAAAACGTTGAGAAGATGGTTTTGGCAAGTCTGGTGCTTACATGCCCCTTGACCAAGCCTTGCTAAGGGCTCAGGATGTTGATGATAAGATTGCTTTTGCGTTTCTTTTAATAGCACGAGGGTCATTTTTTTTCCTTATATCAATTAAATTGAAAATACGGGAACAAACCGAATCAGACATTCGGAATTCGGGATTTACCCTTGGATGCAAAACGGCGTGCAAAACTTTCCAGGGTCCTGGGGAAAAGAGCGTTGAAAAGTTTCCACCCCAGGTTGTTTAATGACCGGCTTTTTGCCGGAGAATCCTGGAGTGATAAAAATGGATGTAATTGCCGAAATCAGACGA
>SXIP01000125.1 GCA_005772825.1 Methylococcaceae bacterium
ATTTCATCGATAAACAACACGTCATGCGCTTCAAGATTGGTCAGCAATGCCGCAAGATCACCGGCTTTATCGAGCACCGGCCCGGAGGTTTGGCGAATATTGACACCCATTTCCGCAGCAATAATATTGGCGAGCGTGGTTTTCCCCAAACCGGGCGGACCGAAAATCAGTACATGATCCAACGCCTCCCGTCGTGCAGTAGCCGCCTGGATAAATATTTCCATTTGCGCGCGCAATTCCTTTTGCCCGACATAATCGGACAGGCGCTTCGGTCGAATGGCCCTATCCTGCCGCTCCTCATCAGTATGACTGTGAGCGGTTATCATGCGATCACTTTCAATCATTTAATCGCACCTTCATTTATTTAACCGCATCTTCATTATTTATTTAACTGCTCTTTGCAACGCAAGACGGATAAGTTCTTCACAACTTTTACCTTCAGCACCGATATTTTGGATCATTTTACTCGCATCCAGCGGCTTGTAACCTAATGAGCACAAGGCGCTGATGGCTTCCTGTTTCGGGTTATTAATGACCGGGGCAACGGCAGCAGTGCTTATATCGGCGCTTGATAGGGAAGCATCCCCCAAATCCGGCAGGCGATCACGCATCTCAACCACCAGCCGTTCAGCGGTTTTTTTTCCGACACCGGGTAAACGAACCAATGCCTGGGTATCGTTATTATAAATGCAGCGGTGGAATTCTTCCGCACTTTGTCCCGATAAAATAGTCAGGGCCAGCTTCGGCCCGACGCCGTTGACCTTGATGAGGGTTCGGAACATCGTGCGGTCGGCCTCGGTGGAAAAACCGAATAAGATATGCGCATCCTCGCGAACAACCAGATGAGTGTGCAGTTTTATCTCTTCGCCCAAAGCCGGCAGGTTATAAAAAGTCGTCATCGGCGCTTCGACTTCATAGCCGACACCCTGCACATCCAGCAATAACATCGGCGGCGCTTTAAGCACCAGTTTGCCGCGTAAAAAACCGATCATTTAAAGGAACCTTGCTGCAAACGCAGCGCTGTTTGTTGGTAGTGGGCATGACAAATACTGATGCCCAAGGCATCGCTGGCGTCATAAGATAGCTCGCCCTGGATGCTTAACAGGATTTTCACCATGTGCTGAACCTGGAGTTTATCGGCAGCGCCCTTCCCTACCACCGCTTGCTTGACTTGCCGCGCCGCATATTCGAATACCGGCAAGCCGGTGGTCTGAACCGCGCAAATCGCCGCACCGCGCGCCTGTCCGAGCTTCAACGCGGAATCGGCATTTTTGTGCATAAAGACTTGTTCTATCGCCATTTGTTGCGGGTGATACATCTCGACAACTTGTACAATGCCGTCAAAGATTTGTTTGAGTCGGTCGGGAAAATAATCCGCCTTAATGCGGATACTGCCGCTGGCAATGTACTTATAGCCTCGCGCCGACTCTTCTATAATGCCGTAACCGGTCAGTCTTGAACCGGGGTCTATGCCTAAAATTCTCATTAATTATTAAAAATGCCGTGTATAGAGTGGCAAGCTACGCTTATCCGAAAGCCGGACGAGGTTTGTACCCGGTTCAGGCTGTATTGATGCCGGTCCTTTCCTTGAATCCTGCAAGCAAACCTGCCGGCCTGCCATTAATTACCCTGAGATGAAAAACTTGGAACGGAGGGGTAAAAAGGTTTTTCCTTATATTTTGATTTCACTAAACTCTCTCACCGAGAGTTTTTTCACTTATCTTATATTGGCGAGTATGAACCAAAGTCTCCATACCCGCCAAGCGAAAGCCACCACTCAAGCAGATTCGGGTTCAGCACACAACATCGTTAAGGTCGGCATCGACAACATATTTACACTGGGTGCCTGGCGAATCAAGACCTACCACGCCATCGATCCGGCTGTGACTGATGCGTGTGTCGGCAAAAATACCGGCAATTGCGAACTGCCCCTGCAACAACGAGTTACTAATTAATGGCGTTGAGGAATTGGCGTTGAGCACGCCGATAGTCGACGTTCCGTTCAATGCGATAGCGGTAACATCGTTCATAACCGGCGAGGAAAAATTATCATTATACACACCGCTAATGTTCGTCGCACCCGATGCATTCGCTATAACCTGGGTCATAATCGGTGAAGAAGCGTTGATGTTGTATACACCGACAGCATCTGCTACACCCGATGCGTTGACGTTAACCTGGGTCATGACCGGTGAGGAACTATTGATGTTATAAACGCCAACTGTGTTTGTTCCGCCCGATGCGTTGACGCTAACCTGAGTCATAATCGGCGAGGAAGTAGCACTATTGTATATACTCCAGACGCTCGCCCCACCTGATACGTTAGTGGTAACACGCTCGATACGTGGGGCGGCGGAAACGTTGTAAATCGCTATCGAGTTCTGCACACCACCGATATTGTTCACCGTCAGATCTTTTAGCGCCGCATTGTTCGCACCTTGTATCACGCCTTCAAGACCGCTGCTGCCAAATCCTTTGATGATGGTGCGTTCCTGGCCGGCCCCGACAATATCGACAAACGCTTTCATGATCAAGCGCGTAGCGCCGAGCTCATAAACGCCCGGACCGATACGCACCACATAAGGATTGGCAGCGCTGGCGTCGGTAATCGAATTGACTGCATCTCTCGGATTAGTAAAATCCCCTCCTGCAGCAGAGACGGTAATTTCATTTTTCAGTTTGGTAAGATTCGCACCGCTTGGACCAGTTGCGCCGGTATCGCCCTTAGGACCTGTCGCTCCTTTGGCGCCCTTCGCGCCGGTTGCTCCCGGAGCTCCGATAGGCCCTATTGCGCCGGTATCACCTTTTGCACCGCTGGGTCCGGTATCTCCCTTAGCGCCGGTCGCTCCAATCTCCCCTTTCGTGTTCAGCACCACATCCAACACCGCCTGATGACTGGTAGCGGTATTTTCCTTGCTGTCGATAACGGCATCCAACACACTGGCGCCTTCCACAGTCAAAGCCAATCCGTTATTGGTGGCAGGCAGCATAACCCAGCCCTTGACCAAATCGCTGACGTCAAACTCCACCCAGTGCCCAGCATAGCCCTGACTGATCCTGAACGATTTTTTTCCGGCATCCAATGCAGGCGCAATTCCGGCTGCCGGGATTGTGGTTTCCTGCCACGCCTGATTTACTTGCCTGATAGTCAGGGTACCGGCAGTATTAACATCCCCAATAAAAAGCTTCAGAATCGCCTTGTCTATGTCTGTGTCGTCAACGCCGCGAGGCAACGACTTTAGCAGGCTGAATTGAAGAAATCCGGTATTGCTGCTGTTAACCCGCAATGACGGATCGGCGCCATGCCTGACACCGGGCACAAAGGGCGTAGACACATAGCTGTCATCCATCAGCGTCGGACTCGTCCAGGCAGTAATCGGTAAACCCAACAGCGATGCGCTGACACCGGCCCATGCTAATAATTTGACGCTTTGATCCGGCATGTAAAATTTTGTTAACGGTGAAATTTTCATGATGATTAACCTCAATCTGATGACAATGTCTTCTATTACCGCAAGGCAATAAGGCTGCGCAAACGGCAACAGACCAAACAAGGAAATGAAATCATCCTAATTCTCCTTGTCTTTATTCTTGAGAACGCAGTGGGCTGCGTATCTGTCCTTACCTCGTTAATGAATAACGCTCTTCCAGGAAACAAATAAAATCCAATACCTCATTTTGTAAATTTTCCGGCAGTCTTTGGCTGTGTATCGTTATTTCATTTAGATGATTCATGAGCGTTTTTCCCTTGTCGAGAGTGTGTTGCAGTTCGTGCCTACGAGCTGATGATCTATTGGAGGGAGCAGATAGTGTAAGTTTGGATTTACCCTAAAGGGCATAAAAGGGCAATAGTCGTAACCCAAAACATCGAAGCGGCAAATATTGGGTTACTTTATCGCTAACTCAGCTAAGAACTGTGTATTATTATTTCATTCAGATGATTTCAATCGCAATCTGCCATTTAGTGTATTAAATGGGTTCGTGAGTCAAACTACGTTCATTAATAACTAAACTATGATCCTAACCCCGCCATAATCTCATCACTGATATCGGCATTGGAATAAACATTCTGCACATCATCCAGATCTTCCAAGCGGTCAATCAGGCGCATCATCTTTTCTGCATCATCGGCATCCAGTTCCGCCATGGTCGACGCTTGCATTGTGACTTCGGCATTGTCGGGCGTAAAACCCGCTGCGATCAGCGCATCTTTTATCGCCAGATAGTTTTCTGGGCTGGTCATGACATCAACCGTGCCGTCGTCATAGCTGACAACATCGTCGGCGCCGGCTTCCAGGGCCGCTTCCATCAGCGCATCTTCATCGACGGAAGGCGCGTAACTCAAAATGCCGACCTTGCTGAACAGGTAGGCAACCGATCCGTCCGTACCCAGATTGCCGCCTGATTTGGTGAAGGCATGGCGCACTTCACCGACGG
>SXIP01000126.1 GCA_005772825.1 Methylococcaceae bacterium
CGGCCCGATCCTGCATGTGGTCCGCTATGCCACCGGGGATTTGGCGAACGTTGTTAACGCAATTAATGCTACCGGTTATGGTTTGACGTTGGGCGTGCACAGCCGTATCAAAGCCACTATGCAATATGTACAAGAACATGCTCAGGTCGGCAATATTTATATTAATCGTAATATGATTGGCGCGGTGGTCGGTGTGCAGCCGTTTGGTGGCATGCGACTATCGGGTACCGGACCTAAAGCGGGTGGTCCAAACTACCTGCATCGGTTTGTTACCGAACAAACCGTGACTAACAATATCACTGCAGTTGGCGGTAATCCCTGGTTATTGAGTGAATGCGCGAAACCTTATGAGAACATTAATTCATAAAACTATTTGCATTCTTCTTTGGCAATTATCACGCTTGTTTCCCTATGTTGAGTAAATAATCAAAGGCATTGGTGTCTTTTCAGAAATATTGCCGATAAGTTATGTCCTGAAGATTGAAGGTGACAATTGAACAACATCCGATGCTGTAGGGCGTCAAATGGCGTCTAAATTTTGCCGATTTCACAACAAAAGAGAATTTATACTTTGCATTGGATAATCTATATCATATTGAAATTATAGTACATTCCAGTCTTTTTGACTGGAAAACCCAACGCTTAACTTAGTGGCAAATATTGAAAGCCGTTTTCCATGTTGATATTTCACAGCATCACGGTACTGCTTTTGAAGCGGTATTCTCAATGGCTTTAAGAAATCCCTGGATATAATTCGCCGGCAAATCAATTTGCTCGTAGGCTTGTGATTCGGACGTTAACTGCAACTGTAAGCCTGTTTGACTCGCCTGTTCCAAATCGGCCCGAGATAATGCCACGCTGAACCGGTCTTTATACAGGCAAGAGGAAATCAAGTTGTTAAAGAGTTGGCAGCGTCAGCAATTCTCATTATGACGCTAATTGCTTAAAATGGCAGACCGATTCTCCCTATGAAACCTGCTTATGAGCGCACCCTTTGGTAAAAATGCTTTGACCTTTAGTGATGTAGTCAAGCAATTGCGTACCACTTTCAACAGCTTCGCTGATCGGCGAACCGGAAAAAACACGAACTACACGATGACAGATGCAGGGCTGAGTGCGTTTTCAGTATTTTTTATGCAAAGCCCCTCTTTTTTGGATTTTCAGAGGACAATGCAAGAGACGCAAGGGAAAAACACCAACAGTAGGCGCTTTAGGCGACGCTCAAACGCTGTTTGATGTTTTTCAAATCCCGACAGATAATCACATCCGTAGTCTGCTGGATCCGGTAGAGCCGATGTCGGTGTATCCGTTATTTGATTTTATATTCGATGGCTTTCAACGCGCCGGCGTAATTGATGCCTTTCGCGCAACAGACCGTCGATTGCTACTGGCCTTGGATGGTACTCAATACTTTTCATCACAAAAGCTACACGGCTCCTGCTGTTCAAGTAAAACCCACACTAACGGCAAAACCAGCTATTCGCACACCGTAGTGACGCCGGTCTTGGTTAAGCCTGGAAGCGACAAGGTTATTTCATTAGCGCCGGAATTTGTGTGCCCGCAGGATGGCAATGACAAGCAGGATTGCGAGATTAACGCCTCCCTGCGCTGGCTGGAAAGCAGGGGTAGCCAGTTCGCTGCACTGGGCACGACCGTACTCGGCGATGATCTTTACTGTCACGAGCCATTTTGCCGGGCGTTACTGAACAAACAATTCGAATTTATCCTGGTCTGCAAACCCGACTCGCATAAGACTTTATATGAATGGGTTGACGATCTGGATCGTAATGGGGTGGTCAAAACGGTGGTGCGCAAACGCTGGACAGGCAAGCGGAATGAAACCGATACCTATCGTTATGTTGGCGACGTGCCCTTGCGCGATAGCGATAAGGCTTTACTTGTGAACTGGTGTGAAATCACCACGCGCACAGAAGACGGTAAGGTGCTGTATCGGAATGCGTTCGCCACATCCCTGGTGATTAACGATGCCAGCGTTGCGGAGGTCGTCGCCTCGGGGCGCGCAAGGTGGAAGATTGAAAACGAAAACAATAATACGCTGAAGACCAAGGGCTATCACTTCGAACACAACTTCGGCCATGGTGAACAATTCTTGTCTGCTTTGCTGGCGACGCTGATCCTACTTGCCTACTTGTTGCATACGCTGCTGCATTTAATGGACGATAAGTTTTGTCTGCTTCGTCAGAAGCTACCTTCTCGCAGGCGTTTGTTCGATGATATGAAGGCGCTGACGACGTACTTGTGCTTTGATAGCTGGGAGCACCTGCTTGATTTTATGCTGGAGGGCTGGTCTTATACGCCCGATACGCGGATCACTCGTCCTCCAAAATCTGAAATTAGGTAGCTTGTGGTCATAATGAGAATTGCTGAAGCCTTGTGCGGTTTCCACGCCTTAGTCTTCCATCAATTGAATGGCTCGCCTGGTGGACAGGTGGCGCCCTTGTTTGTTGGTGGTGCGCAGCTTCAGTGCCGCAATCAGTTCACAGTAGCGCTCCCATTCAGCTTGTGGCAATAGCCGTGGCTTGCCATGGTCGGCACGATGGGCGGCATGCGGTTTTCGGAAGGTGTGTAGGGCTCGATAGACGGTTGTTATAGAAATACCGTACAGTTCGGCTACCGCCGCAACCTGGGTAGCTCGTTCCGGACTTTTCGGCGGCAAGCGATCAAGCCGTTGCCGCAATTGCAGAAGTGAATCAACTGGAATGACCTTATGCTTGTTGTTCACGGTTAGCCAGTGCGCGATACACTGTGGCACGACCAACGCCCAGCCGCCGCGCAATTTCTGTTGCGCCCAGTTTATCTTCGAGACGAAGACGCTGAATTTCGGCAGTATTAACCGATGGCTTGCGACCACGGTAGACGCCGCGAGATTTTGCGGCAGCGATACCTTCAATCTGCCGTTCACGCCGGAGATTGGTTTCAAATTCGGCAAAAACGCCCAGCATGTCCAGGAAAGCTTTACCTGCGGCACTGCGCGTGTCGATAGGTTGCTCTATCGCCTTTAGAGTGACACCTTGTTCCTTCAGCGTGTATACGATGTCTTGAAGATCTTTTATGCTACGCGCAAGACGGTCGATTCGAGTGACAACCAACGTGTCCCCACGCCGCAAGAAATCCAGCAGCACCTGAAGTTCAGTCCGACCCGTCCGGCTGGTACCGGTTACTTTCTCGGCCCTGATGACTTCACAGCCCGCAGCGCGTAATGCTTGTTCTTGCAAAGTAAAATCTTGATCGTTAGTGGAAACGCGAGCATATCCGTAGAGTGCCATAAATCAATAGTGTCTCATTAGCCTTTAGAGCTTTAGAAGGTACCATATCAAAATTGGCAAAACAACCCTATTGAGACAAATAAAGTGTCTCAACTAAACAACTCGCTGGGGTATACCTATTTGGTACAAAGCTGCCTAATTTCATTTGCAATTAATGTGAGCCTGCGGAAATGAAATGCAAGCCGATACCGGTAAATGCAAGCTCATTTGCAGATAATGTGAGCCGGGCTGTATTTTCATTTTCACTTAATTTGAGCCCAAAACGGCGTCAAATGCAAGCCCAACCCCTTTCAAACGCGAGCCGTTACAGCTATCCAGGTTGATGCGTTTGCTCTCCTGTAAACGCCGCCGGTTTATGGTCATCAATTTGTACCCGTTGATCTCCGCTGGCCGGAATGCTGAATTGGGTGTTTTTATTAGCCTCTCCCGCTTTGGCAAATACCAGCAATTGGCAGGCTTCCACGCCAATCTCAAAAGGGGCTTCATAGCGCATACCTTCCTTGGGATTACTGCCATTCAGGGTGTAGTAAATGTCTGCCGGCGGCACACATTTCAATTCTATTTTTCGTTTATCGGCGACGACATGAAGCTGATGACGAATGATCAAGTCCGCTATCCAACGTTTAGGCTCGCCTATTTCATGTTTGCCTTCTCTATCAACAGCCAAAAAATAAAGGGTTGACCTGATTAGAAAGATTCTTCAGCTTACCAAACGAATTCGAGTTATTTCCGAATTAAAAGCGCATACTGATTTCGAATCCCAAGGAGACTCTCGTCATGGCAATGAATCGCATCCAATTCCAAAAGGGCTTGTCACTGCCCGCATTTTTAGAACAGTTCGGCACTGAAGCGCAATGCGAGGACGCGCTGGAACAAACCCGCTGGCCTGATGGCTTTCGTTGTCCATGTTGCAGCCAATCGGCTCATTACCTGCTCAGGGTCGGTAAGCATAAAACTTACCCGTGTAAGGATTGTCGCTTACAAACTTCACTCATTTCGGGTACTTTATTCCAAAGTACCCATCTGGCGTTATCGATCTGGTTTATGGCGATCTATCTGATCAGCCAGGCCAAAACCAACTTGTCGGCCTTGGCACTGAAACGACTACTGGGCGTTAGTTACCCCACGGCTTGGTTGATGCAACAGAAGATCATGCAAACCATGGCAGAACGAGACGCACTGTACTCGCTAGACGGACAAGTCCAAATCGACGATGCCTATCTCGGTGGCGAACTGATTGGCGGTAAAGCCGGACGTGGCTCCGAAAATAAGGAGCCCTTTGTGGCCGCTGTTTCGCTTGATACGGCCGGTCACCCCCTGTACATCAAACTGGCACTGGTTCCTGGCTTTACACTCAAAGCGATAGCCGAATGGGCTAAGAACGATCTCATGCCCGGATGCGTTGTCATTTCTGATGGATTAGCCTGTTTTTCCGGTGTCATTGATGCAGGCTGCCTGCACCAACCCATCGTCGTGGGTGGGCGTAAACCCAAGAACTTACCAGAGTTCAGTTGGATCAACACGATACTGGGTAACCTCAAGACCAGTTTTGGTGGCGCTTACCATGCGTTCGACTTCGCTAAATATGGCATTCGCTACTTGGCGGCATTTGCTTACCGCTTCAACCGACGATTCCATCTTGAGACACTCCCCATGCGCCTCCTCGTTGCCGCCGCGTCCATTGGCCCACGCCCAGCAACTTGGCTTAGACAAGCTGAAGCATCTTGCTAATCAGGAGGGTTGATGCCCGCATTATGTTGAATCGCTTGGCTTAGGCCAGGAGTTTCCAAACGGCTTCTTAGGGCAGGGGGCTTGTATGGCAATAAACCTTATCGATTTAACCCATCAGGAACAGATCGCACTGTACTATCTGGTTGATGGCATTATCCGCGACATCCAGGCGGATAAGACCGGAGACTATGATTGTATTGTCGCCTGTCTACCGGTGTATGTAGCTATCCGTGACAAATACCTGGCGTATTTTGAATCGCTCGGCGTGCCGGTTCCGGCAACGCCTTCCATCCAATAATTATTGATACCGCGAGGTGATCATGTCTTTAGTCAAAGTCTTTATCGAACGCGCCCAAGTCGATGCTATCCGCACCCGGATAAATACCTGGGCTTGTCGTTTGATCCGTTTGCGCCCACGCTGTTAACACCGGTGACGGCGTCGTTCCTGGACGCGTTTGACAAATCGCAGGCGCAGCTTTACCAACTGCTGAACAAACCAGCGGCTTAAGGCCGGTCGGTTGAATGAAAAGCCGTTCCGCCTGGGTGTTCGAGCACCCAAGCGGAACTAAACACCGCCATTAAATGAGGTAATGACCATGTCTCCACAACATGATGCTGTTTCAGGCGCCGTAAATCAAGCGCTTCACCAACAAGATCAGCTTCACACCTTAAAAAAAGAACTGTTTTTATTTGCCGATGACTTACGAAGCCTGTATGGGGCTTACCAATCGTTGGAAGTGATCACCGCCGGTTCGTCCGTTGAATCCGATCACTGCTGTTCTGTGCTAAACGGCTTGAGTTATCGCTTTGAGACACTGTTAGCCCGCCTGGAAGTTTTTTATAAAAAAGACGCCGGCACCTCGGCCGGTTAAGCGGTCGTGCTCTTTGTATGGGTGTCTGGCTGGTCGTCCTGGCCTGACTCTCCGTCACAGAGACGCTCCGCGCGGATGGGTGCGTGGGTACGTTTGGACGCGTAGCGCAAACGCCCACGCCCGCCGCGCGGCCTAACGTCTCTGTATCACGTTACCAAGAAGGGTATGATGAAGCTGGTTTAAGCTGGTTAGTCGGTCCATTCTTGCCTTAATCAACCCGGACTTGCAAAACCCGGCGATCATTAGTGCCTGAGTAGTAAAGCAACGCGAACGGACCAGTTCACGCAAGAATAAAGGTTGAGACAAAGAACACCGTTACAAAATCAGGGCTTATTCTTTTTTCAAAATGGTTTCCAGGTTAGTATGACTTGACGTGGCTTTCATACATTGATGAAAAAGCGTCAGCCAGTATTGCCGGGTTTCTTTTTCGGCTTCCTGATGGATTTCATGAAAAGCAATTTCTTTCATTAACTCAAAAGCGACGCGTGCCGTTGAGTCGGAGATAACTTTGACGGCGTTAGCGATATTGATATTGTCTGACATGTAGCCTCCATAGATGATCGGTTATAGTGGATAAGCAAAGAGGGCTCATCTGACCTAAAAATGGACCTACCACCAACTTCGCATAATGTATATTATGTAAAAACGGATATTATCCTAACAATGTGAACTATTACACAACGACCTAGAAGTTAGCCCAAAAGTTTCTTCACTTAAAGCCCTTTTAAGGGCTTTTTTTATGGACCAGGATTTAAGTTACTCCGGCAGATTATCGACCAGTAGTGTGGGTCGTTTTTTAAAATCAGGCGGATTTGAAACCGCATCGGATGAAGTACTGGCTGAACGACAAGGTAGAGGACGAAGCCGCCTTCCGACAAGAGGTCAGAACCGTCTGTAAGCTTTATCACCAAGCCCAGGCGCTGCACAAATCAGGCATGCATGTGGTCAGCGTGGATGAAAAAAACCGGCATTCAGGCGCTGGAGCGGATACACCCTGACCAGCCTATGGCGCCAGGCAAGTTAGAACGGCATGAATTCGAGTACACCCGGCATGGCACGCAAACCCTGATCGCAAACTTTGAGGTGGCTACCGGCCAAG
>SXIP01000127.1 GCA_005772825.1 Methylococcaceae bacterium
CGGCGCTGGCGTGCCGCGCAGTTGGCCGGATTACAGCAAGTGCCGGTGGTTATCAGGGAAATAGACGATCGTGCCGCGATAGCCATCGCCCTCATTGAAAATATCCAGCGCGAAGACCTCAATCCCCTCGAAGAAGCGGAAGCCTTAAGACGGCTGCTGAATGAATTCGGCCTGACCCATCAACAAGTGGCTGATGCGGTAGGCAAGTCGCGTACTACGGTGACTAATTTGCTGCGCCTGATGGATTTGCATCCCGAGGTAAAAAAACTGTTGCTTAATAATAAGCTGGAAATGGGTCACGCACGGGCTTTACTGTCGTTAGACGGCCCCAAACAAATTACCTTAGCCAATAAAGTGGTTAAAGAAGGCCTGACGGTGAGAGCGACCGAGCGTCTGGTTAAAGAGGCTCAGGAAGAACCGAAAATAAAAAAACCACGAGTGAT
Source organism: Methylococcaceae bacterium (assembly GCA_005772825.1). Classification (GTDB taxonomy): domain Bacteria; phylum Pseudomonadota; class Gammaproteobacteria; order Methylococcales; family Methylomonadaceae; genus SXIP01. The sequence goes on from SXIP01000127.1 coordinate 444, forward strand.
TGATAACGATACCTTACGTTTACAGGACGACCTGACTGCAAAACTGGGCGCAAAAGTCGTCATAGATCATAAAGAAAACGGCACCGGCAAACTGGTCATTGCTTATTCCAGTCTGGAAGAACTGGATGGGATTATCGGGCAGATTAGATAGTAGCGATATAAACATGCTTTAAGATGTAGAGAATCAAGAGAAGGTCTTGGCAGTACCTGATAAGAAAGACTATTCCGCTCAATGATAGTATCTAAAAGTTCAGATTTGATCTGGCAATTTTTAAAATCCGTTAAAATTAATTATGACTGGCAACTGACGGTCATAAGCAGACATTCGATTGTCACCTCATACTATGCATATTGAAGTTATTTAATGTTTAACGATATCCACCGTATAAAATCATTTTTTTAAATAAGACCATCTATCGCAATTCGCTGTAAAAACATTAGTAACTAAAGTAGAATCTGCCTATATTAACCATCAGTAACGGTACACGCGGATTTTCCATGACACAGGCAATGATCAATCCCGACATACTCAGCTGGGCGCGTCAGCGCGCCGGACTGGATGTGTATGCTCTTGCCCGCAAGCTGAATGTTGATGAAGAAAAGCTGATATCTTGGGAGCAAGGGCAAGTTCGACCAACTTTTAAGCAAGCCCAGAGCTATGCTCATAACACCTACGTACCGTTCGGTTATCTTTTTCTTAAGCAGACTCCGAAAGATGAACTGCCAATTCCAGATTTACGCACAGTAGGTGATCATGCCGCACGGGAAATCAGCATTAACTTGCGTGATGTTGTAAGGGATGTTCTTCATCGCCAGCAATGGTATCAGGAATATCAGATAGAAAGAGGGGCCGACCCAGTTATCGTGGTGGGCAGCTTGTCTATTCAGACTCCGGTGCTAACGATTGTTACTGATATGAAAGCTCACTTAGGTTTAAAATCCTGGCCGGAACGTGGTAGCTGGGAGGACTATACCCGAGATCTGATAGCTCGCATTGAGTTTTTGGGGATTTTAGTGATGCGGAGTGGCATGGTGGGTAGCAATACTCACCGCTTACTTAGTATTGACGAATTCAGAGGGTTTGCTATTGCCGATCAATTTGCCCCCGTCATCTTTATTAATACTGCGGATTGCCCTGAAGCCCGACTATTTACCCTGATCCATGAGTTGACTCATATCTGGCTGGGTGAATCTGGCATATCTGATGCCGATCCTCGTAGCCAACGTCAGGTGGAACGGTTATGTAATGCGGTTGCAGCAGAGTTTCTTGCTCCTGAAGAGGAGTTTAATACACACTGGCAAGCCGACATTAGCAATTGGAAAACTAATCTACCCATGCTATCCAACCATTTTCATGTTAGCCAATGGGTAGTTGCTCGTCGAGCATTGGAGTTGAGCTTGATCACTGATAGCGAATACTGGTCTTATGTGAACAAGGTGTATGCAGATTACAAAGTGCGAGAAAAAAACGGCACTTCTCCGTCCTATAACCGTGTTCAAACAGGTAAGGTCAGCAAACGTTTGGCACAGGCTGTTGTCAGTGAAGCATTAAGTGGCCGCCTCTTACTACGGGATGCTTGGCAGTTGATTGGTATTAAGCCAGATAAGCTATCAGCTTATGCACGAAAGGAACTCAAGCTTTGATTTATCTGCTTGATGCCAACGCCTACATTGAAGCCAAAAACCATTATTATCGTATGACTGTTTGTCCCGGATTCTGGGAGTGGATGGATTTACAATTCGCATCTGGTCAAGTAGTGAGTATCCGAATGGTATTCGATGAACTCAGCAACTATGGTGATGCGCTATCAGAGTGGGTGAAAATAAGGCAACCTTACTTTATTGAAGTAGATGACGAGATAACTCAGGAAGTGTTCATGGAGATTGCACAATTTGTAGTGGAACACCCTGATTATACAGAACCACATATCAGCAAATTTCTTGCAGTGGCAGATCCTTGGTTAATCGCTAAAGCTAAAACATTGGGTGCAACTGTTGTGACTCACGAGGTAATAGTTCCTTCTGGTAGCAAGAAGGTGAAGATTCCAAATATTTGCCGTGAATTTGGTGTCGATTTCTGCAATACTTTTGACCTGCTAGAAGCTGTGACGGCGCAATTTGTATTGCACATTTAATATGCTTAGATCAATCTCTTTTAACTATAGCTGTGTTCACAGCCTCTAAGAGATTGCCACCCAAACTAACTGACATCGCTGATAAGACTTCAAATTATTTGATACGGAATTCCTGTGGTTTTCTGTTAGTCATAGCAGTTCCAAATATAAATTCGATCGTCTGCAATAGGTAAAAGACGAACAGCCAATGACAGATAAAGTTGAGACTAATTTTTGAAGTCGCCAGAAGCCTGAAGTTTTACAGATAATACCCACATGTGATGTCGATTATGCGGTCGATAAACCTTACAGCGCTAATTCATCTTCTGTTGGTTTGTTCATCGGCTCATGCCGATATGGCGATTCCTGGTCGACCCAGCGCAAACATGCCCACTTTACCGGAACTCGTCCCCTCCCCAAAAAAACCTGATTTTTCCTTGCCTCCTGCTCCTCATATCGTCGCCCCGGAACAGATCCAGTCGGGCTCTGTGCGTATCTTCCTGCGCGCGGTTGAGATTGAAGGCAATACGGTATTCAGTGATGAACAACTGCAGACAATTGCAAAACCGTATTTGGGTCGTCCGGTAAGCCTGACCGATCTTGAGGCTTTACGAGAAGCCTTTACACAGCATTATATCGACAAGGGCTATATTAATTCCGGCGCGCTGCTACCGGATCAAACCTTTAAACACGGTGTGATTCGTTACCGGATTATTGAAGGCCGGTTAAGCGCTATCCAGGTCAGCGGTACCGATCGGCTGAATCCCGCCTATGTCAGCAGTCGTTTGCGTTTGGGAGCGCAAAGTCCGTTAAATTTCCACACGCTGCAAGAGCGCTTTCAAATGCTGTTGACCGACCCGTTGATTGAACGCATGTACGGGAGATTAATGCCGGGTCGGCAGCCCGGCGAAAGCATTTTCGATGTTAAAATCGTGCGCGAACGTCCCTATCAACTGAATGTCGGTTTCAATAACCATCGACCTCCGAGCGTTGGCGCGGAACAAGGGACGCTGAACGGTTGGGTGCGCAATTTAACTGGCTGGGGGGATGAGTTTAATCTGGACATTGTTTATAGCGAAGGTAGTCTCGCCGGCGGGGGAGGTGTCAGTGTGCCGTTGACGCCGTACGATACCCGCTTCCATTTCAACTTCAGTTTGAGCCAAACGACGGTTATCGAGCAACCGCTGGACGATCTCGATATCAAAAGCCGCTACAGTGGCTACAATTTCGCACTCACTCAACCCTTATATCAATCCTTGCAACATAACTTGAGTTTCGGCAGCACACTGTCTATTCGGAAGAACCAGATGGAGTTGCTCGGTATTGACTTTCCTTTTTCCGCCGGTGACGACAATAACGGCAGATCGCAATCGACAGCCGTGCGCAATGCGCTTGACTATACTTACCGCGATGAACAGCAAGCGCTGGCATTTCGTTCCACCTTGAGTGTCGGCGTTCACGCGTTCGGTGCGACTTGGTGGAACAACCGCCAAGCGGACAGCGATTTTGTCAGTTGGCTGAACCAAATTCAATATGCCCGGCAAATCTTGCCGAACGGTACGCAGGTGCTGTTTAACAGCGCCGTACAATGGAGCAATGACAGCTTATTGCCGCTGGAACGTTTTGCCCTCGGCGGCGCTCGTGGCGTCAGGGGCTATCGCGAAAACGACCTGGTGCGCGACCAGGGCTATTTGTTGTCGCTCGAATTCCGCTATCCGCTGTTCGACAACGGCGCCGACGGTTTTCCCGGAAAACTCAGCCTGGCGCCTTTCATGGACTACGGCGAAGCGTGGAATCGCGGCTATGGTCAAACCTCCCGTGCGCTGCATTCGCTAGGCACGGGCTTGATCTGGAATCCGTTTCAACGTGTACACGCGGAAATTTATTATGCTCACGCCTTGAATGCGCCACCGCCGCAACGTGACAGAAACCTTCAGGACGAAGGCATTCATTTCAGCGTTACTATTGCAGCTTTTTAGGAGCGTCCGAGGTGAAGAAATTGGTGAAGAAGCTCGTGCTATGGCTGGTTTTATCCTTAAGTTTAGTGATCGCTTTTCCGAGTGTCGCCGATACGCTTGCCAGGTTATCCGTGCAAAGCCGGGAAGCACTGGACCAGGGCCATTATACGAGGGCGGCAAGCCTGTTAAATCAATTGGCGCAGCAGGCCGATGCGGCGCATAACTGCTATTGGCAATGCTGGACGCAGGCCATGCAGGGTTATCTGGCATTGCAGCAGCGGCAATTTGTACCGGCGGCGCAATACCTGGACAGCGCCCTTGCCGGTGCCGAAGCCCATGCCTGGCCTGATTTAATCGTTCGCACCCGCTTGTATCGAGGTCAATTGCGGCAACGTAATGCACAGTGGCTACAGGCCGACCGGGATTTCGAGTACGCCACTCGTATCGCAGTGGACCTGCCGGATTTACAGGCCAGCGCCCTTATGCATCGCGCCGCTTTAGCGCGGCTAAAGCGCACGTATCAAGAAACGGTGGCGTTTTTACAAACAGCGGAACAGTTAGTAAGCCGCTTGCCGGAAAACGAAACCCGCGCCCGTCTGGAACTGGATTTAGGCTATCAACGCCTGCAACTGAGACATGCCGACGAATCGGCAGCCCTCGAAAGTGTTTACGATGCGTTGGCCACAGCACTGGAACATGCCAAAAAATTACATTTGACTCCGCAGATTGCGCAATCCTTAGGGTATTTGAGCGATTTGTACGCGCTGGAAAGCCGCGACGCCGAGGCGGAGGGTCTGTTACAGCAAGCCGTGTTTTACGCGCAACAAAGCCGGGCGCGCGATTTATTGCTGCATTTCGAATGGCGGTTGGGACGTTATTATGCCCGGCATGGACAACAGGATACTGCGATTGCCGCATACCGGCGGGCAGTGGGGCATATCCAAACGCTGCGTCAGGACATTCCTGTGATCTATGAAAACGGTCGCTCTTTGTTTCGCGATACCTTGGCTCCGGCCTATCTGGAATTGGCCGAGCTATTGTTTGACAAGGCGAAAATGGCTTCGGATCAACAGCGCCAGGCTTTGTTGCAAGAAGCGCAGTTAACAGTCGAACACATTAAAAAAAGCGAACTGGAAGATTATTTCCAAAACCGTTGCGAATTGCCGTCACAAGCACTGGATGCGGCGACCTTGCCTGAAGGCGCGGCAGCATTGTATCCGGTTATTTTTCCCGATCACCTGGATTTGTTGCTGCTGACGCGGGACGGCCTGCGACATTTTTCAACGCCGGTGCCGCAAACCGAGCTGGTGCGCATGATTAACGATTTTGCCGGACACTTGCGTAATTACGACGACAACTATCTGGTGCAAGCGGGCGGCCTTTATCGCTATTTAATCCAGCCGGTCACTGCAATTTTAAAGGCGCAGCACATTAACACGCTGATTTATATTCCCGATGGTCCTTTACGTCTTATCCCGCTGAGCGCCTTACACGATGGCCGTCAGTTTGTGCTCGAACATTATGCCGTCATCATATCCCCCGGCTTGAGCATCAGCCGTGCGGAACAAGCACCAAAGCAAGACGAAAAAGTACTGTTGGCGGGTTTAAGTGAACCCGGCGATGTGGTCAATGACTTGCCGGAAAATCTGTTGCAGGGGCTCTTGTCTGCCGATGCCGGCACTATGAACGACCCTGCCGCCGGGCGACTCAGTGCAAAATTAAGGGCATTGCTTGCCGATAAATCGGTGGTTCGGAAAATTCAATCGCGCCTGGCGTTACCGTCAGTGCAAGCCGAGATGGCGGCTTTATCCGCACAATTACAATACCCCACTCAATTAATGAACCGGGCTTTTACCTTGCAGGCCTTTGGCGATCAGTTGCGCGATAATCGGTATCGAATTGTGCATATTGCCTCGCACGGCTTTTTCGGCGGCACCGAGCAGAACAGTTTCATCATGACCTATGATCGCATATTGACGATGAGTCACCTGGATACCTTGTTGAATACCGGTAAACAGGGCCTGCACGGCCAACCTCCCGAATTGATCGTCCTGAGCGCCTGCCAAACGGCGGAAGGCGACGACCGTTCACCGTTGGGCATAAGCGGGGTTGCGATCAAGGCTAAGGTAAAAAATGTGCTAGGTTCACTCTGGCCGGTCAGCGATGTTGCGACGACCTTGTTGATGGAACATTTTTACCGGAACATGCAGCAAGGCTTGTCCAGGCCTGAAGCCTTGCGTCAGGCGCAGTTGCTTGTGATGCGGCGCAAGGAATTTGCCGGCGCGCCGTTCTGGTCGCCGTTTGTTTTAGCCGGTGAGCTGTATCAATGAGGTGCAAAATAGTATGAGGCGACAGTTATGTTAGGCAAAAGGATTATCCAAAGTTGTTTAATGTCCGTGTTGCTGCTTTATGGCACGCTTGTGCGGGGCGATGTGACCACCGACGGCACGCTGGGCGACAGGGTGCATTTGAATGCTCGTAATATTACTGTCGGCGAATTGCTCGGCATGATTAAAGGCGGCAATCTGTTTCACAGTTTTCAGGTATTCGACATCAACAGCGGACAGTCGGTGACGTTTACCGGTTCGGACTTCATCAACAATCTGATTGTACGAGTCACCGGCGATCAAGCGTCAAGCATTGACGGCAGGTTAAGCTCGCAGCTTAAAAACGCCGATTTTTTCCTGATAAATCCTTCCGGTGTCGTTATCGGTCAGGGGGCCAGCGTCAATGTCCCGGCGGGGTTTCATGTCAGCACCGCTGATTCCACTAAATTGGCGGACGGCGGCGTGTTTAGCGCCGCGCATCCCGGCGTTAGCGTACTTACTTCGGGGACGCCGGAAAGTTTCGGTTTTTTAGGCGGTCATCAGGTTGCTTTACGTATCGACGGCGCTTTTTTGAAACTCGTGCCGGGTCAAAAAGGCTCGTTTACCGGAGGTCATTTAGTGATAGAAAACGGCGCGCTGATCAAAAACAGCGGCGGCGAGATCCGATTACGGGCGGTGGGTGATGGTAAAGCCGATGTCGGCATTCATGACAGCGCAGGTACCGATTTGCAAAACGCGCAATATAACGGCGCGCTACGTATAGAAAACAGCAGCGTTACCGTGGATGGCGATGGCGGCGGGTTAATCATCGCGCAAGCGGGTAATCTGACCATTAATCACGGCGACTTGACCGCGCAAAATATCGGTTCCACCGATAGCAGCGAACATCAAGGCATTCGCATTGGCGCCACCGGTGCGCTGACTGTCATTGCTAACGGGCAAATCAAGACCGGTGCTTTAGGTGCAGGGCAGGGTGGGCAAATTAAAGTCAGCACCGGTAGCTTGCATATTGACGGGCAGGGTTCGGGAATTCTCAGTGACGCCGGGTGTCCTGACGGCTTTTGCGGCAGCGGCGGCAACGCAGGCAATATTACCGTCAATGCGCAAGATGCCATCAAAATAAGCGATTCAGGCGTCATTGAGAGCTCTACTTACAGCCAAGGCAATGCCGGTAAGCTTCGTATCAGCGCCGATAACATCACCATTGATGGCCGTAAGCAACAACAGGTAGGCTTCGCCAATACCGGCATATTCAGCGATAGCTGCCCCAATCGCGCGCCGACTTGTAGCGCAGACGCCGGCAATGCCGGGAATATAACGATTCATGCGCGGGATACGTTAAGCGTACGCAACGCTGCTTCTCTCAGCAGCGCCACTTACAGCCATGGGCAGGGAGGTAAAATTACCATTAATGCGGACAAGCTATTGAGTGTTAGCAATGGCGGTTTCATCAATACCTCCACTTATACCGCCGGGGATGCCGGAAACGTCACGGTTCAGGCTGCCAATGTCAGTATTGACGGCCTTGGTGTTGTTAATGATCCCGCCACTATCACCAGTGATTCTTTTTCGGAACATTGCAGCGCTATCGCGGGCTGTGACGGTAAAGCCGGCGATATACGGCTCAATGTGCGGGACACATTGAGAATTGTGGACGGCGGTAAGATTTCCACATCAACCCTGACTGACGGTAACGCCGGGCGCATTAGTGTTAATGCCGGTAATGGAACTATGGATGGTCGGGGTAATCGGGGCGGTATTTACAGCGATTCCGGCTGTTCCGATAATGCTTGCGGTGGCCTGGGCAATGCCGGAGAGATTACAGTTAACGTGCGGGAAAAGTTAAAGCTGGTTAACGGCGCCGTGATCAGCACCGATACCTTTCGCCAGGGTAAGGCCGGGACGATAAACGTAAACGCAGATAACCTCGTTATCGAGGGTCGGGGTCAAACCGAAACCGGTTTGTTTAGCCGTGCCCGCGAAAATTCGAGCGGCCAGACCGGCAGTATCAATGTTAAAGCCGCTCGCTTGTCGGTTGGCGGTCAAGGTCAAATGAGCATCGAGTCGGATGCCACGGTTTCTGATAATGCCGCCGAGCATCTTGAGAAAACAATCATTAAGATTCAGGCCGATGACCTGAAATTAAGCAACGGCGGCACTATCAACGCATCCAGTAACGGCAACATAGCGGCAAGCGGCATAACCATCAACGCGGACAACCTCACGATGCAGGATGCGACAATCAAAACCGCAGCCTTGCGTGCCGACGGCGGACTTATCAGTTTTAAAGGCAGCATAGCCCGTTTAACCGACAGCCGGATAACGACATCGGTGAGCACTAACGGTAATGGCGGCGACATTAATATCAGCGATAAGGCGTTAATACTGAACGGTGGCTTTATTCAAGCCAATGCTGCCGGAAAAGATCGGGCGGGAGGTGATGTGCGCATTGCAGTGGATACCCTGTTGGCCAGTCATGGACAACTACAGGTCGGCGGTGATGAGCCGTCCGTTTTTCAGCGCGGTTTTAACGTGATTCAGGCGGTATCTCCGGACGGTGTTAGCGGCACGATTAACAGCACAGCGCCGGAGCTCAATATAAACGGCGCGATGCTGAATTTAAAATCGGATTTCCTGCAGAGCCCTGATCTGAATTCCAACCCTTGTACGATAGGCGAGGGCAGTTCCCTGGTGCAGGCCGGTTACGGCGGTTTGCCGCCCGGTCAGGATGAGGGTGTTTATGTGCCGGATCATGCGGAGCCGGGCACTGATGATCATAGCGAGGTTGTGTCGGGTGGCGGTAACGATGCAGTCGGCTGCGGGCGCATAAGCGGGCCTTGATAAGGCAACGTGCAAAAAATGCTTTCTCTTGTTCTCACGCTCCGGATTTCATAGTTATACACAACTCGACGTAGGCCGGAATAAGTCTGTCCGCGCATTAGCGCAGGACAGGCGTTTCCGGCACTTCGAAGCTCCGTGATGCCGGAAACACACGCCCTTGCTACCGCCGGGCATGCTTATTCCGGCCTACATTCAAGTCTTGAATAGACTGGTGTATAACGATGAGAGCCGGAGCGAGGGGCCTTACAAGAAACGCCTACAGCCTGCCGTTAGTTGCGGTGTCCGGGCAGGCGAAACAGGGTAATCGAGTTTGCCGGGAAACTGCTCGTAAACTTGCTGCCGCTAAAGTTTCGGTCGGCAGGATGAACGATGTGTGTTAAATCAGCGGCACTATAACGCCAGGTCTGGAGCAGGCCGGTGGGTGCAAAGTTTTTCAGCGTGACGGGCACTGATAAAGCCGCTGACGTTTTGTTGATGATCATTAATGTCAGTACGCCGCTTGGGCTTTCCTCCGCTGCATAAATCGCTATTTTGCCTTGATCGCTGCTGCTTGCAAGGAGGCTGGTGGTACCGAATTGACCGCCCTTGCCATTGTAGTTACGGTACATGCGAAAAGCGAAAGCGCCGGGTTGCTGTGCGCTTGGCGCTCCCCAGAGCGTAGCCAGGTCCAAGCCTTCGCGCCCGAAAATACCCAATACATCGGCCTCTGCCAGCGCACCGTTGATGTGCCCCATTGCCCCCCACATGTATTCGGAGATGGCGAGTTTCGTGCTGGGGTAGTTTTGCGTTACCCAGGCTTTCATGCGCGGTATTAATTTGACGATGCCGCCGTCGGTTTTATCTTCCTTACCGATCCAGCTTTCATCGACATAGTTAGGGTCCCATAAGGAACGCGTACTACGCAGACGTAAAGCCTGCATGGCGGCATCACCGGGTCCGACCGTATTCAAATTGCAATTGGGATTGCCGATGTAGCTGCATTCGGGGTAGTAATGCAAATCCAGGTAATTGAGGATGCGCTTGCCGTTGGTCTTTTCGTAGGCTTTCATCTGTTGCAGATACCAGGCAACCAACGGTGTGCCGCCGTGCGCGTTGCGATCGTCAGGGGTGGCGTAATCTTGCCGCTGGATATCGTAAGGCGAATTCCAGTAGAACGACCAGTTGGTTAACACCGGCCCTAATACTTGCGCAGCCGGATCGACGGATTTGACGGCCGCTGCGTATTGATAAGTGCGGTCGCGCAATTGATTGTATTTTAGCGCGACCGGAAAAACATCCCGATGCGTGCTGTACCAGATATCTATTTCGTTATCCAGGTCATAAAACCGCACTCCGCCTTGTCCGGCATTGCCGTAGAACTGGGTCAGGTAAACAATCCAGTCTTTGGTGAAGTTTGATGTAACGGCAATGCTGGTTTCCTTGGGGGAGTTACCGGTGACAAAGCTGCCGTCCGGTTTGACGCCGTTGCCGCAATCGGGTTGCCATTCCCAGTCATTGCCTTGCTGTGGGCCGTATTTGGCGATGCTGAAAGCGCAGGATGTCGTGTTCGCGTCTTTCGCGACAAATCCGAGCATCGGCACGGTTAGCAAGGTGTCTGCACCGATAACGGTATTCTCGTCAAGCATGCGGTTGACCGCAGAATCATTGGGAGGATTGAGCGCATCGCTCATCCTGACGTTCTCGAAATACCAATCCATACCGGTATTGGACGCGTCAATTTTCCAGTTATAACGCGAGGTATTATTGCCGCCCCAGCGCCGCACCGGCATTTTTAGTTCCTGCATGAAGCCGACTTCACCCTCGCCATGATAATTCATGCCGTAAATATAGGGGCTAATCGGTTTGCGGTTGGCGGCGGGGTCCACCGTCATGGCTAACGGTACCGTCTTGCCGATCAGGCGCAGGGCGTCGATATAATAGGTAGGTTGCGTATTGCCGGTAAAATCCATAATACTCACGCGGGCGATAGTGGCTGGATTACCGAGTGAGCTGAGCGGGACATTGATTTCTTTCCAGGCGTTCGGTGTGGGCGTAAAGTCGAAGGTGGTGCTTTGAGTGCCGCCGTCGCTTTCTGTATACAGGCGTAACAGGCCGGAGCCGGTGCTGCCGTATACCCAAAAGCGGATGGCGCTATAATCCGCACCGTTGATAGCTATGCCGGCATGGTAGGAAAGCCCGGCCCAGCCGCTGTTGTACTTGACCGCCAGCGACGCGGTGCCGACTTTTTTACGGCTTGTGTTGGCGCTTGCGGTGGTGCTCCATGACCAATCGTCCCACCCGCTTGCCAAGCTATCATCGTAGATCATTAAATCGGCGGACGTTGCTCGAAGCGGGGCAATCAACAGGCCGATTAAAAACAATAGCGCTAATGCGCCTGGTGTTATACGTTTAATAAAACTGTAGTTATCAAAGCTCTTGATATTCATGACACGCCTCGCGGTTATACAGAGATAATTGCTATTTTTCATCCAGATGCCATACGCCATCATCGCCCAACAGCTTCCTCGCCAGCCATTTATCGATGGTGTCGCGGTCTTTGCGATAGAGATCGGGACAATCCGGCAGTTGCCCGGCGTGTTGTTCCACTGCCGCCAGCCACTGTTCCCAAGCGTCGATAGCATCGGCATTGAATCTTTTATCGCCGGGGTTCCCGACGGCATAGAGCATTTCCGGTTCTTTTCGTCCTTTGACACTGACGCGTCCCAAACGACGGGTCGGTAATCCCAGCGTCAGCGCAACCTCGATGAGGTCGCCGGTAAAAATGATGTCCGTGCTGAACAAGCGTGTCAAGCTTTCGATTCTTGCCGCCAGATTAATCGGATCACCGAGAATGCTGAATTTTCTTACCCCTTGTCGCGGTCCCAAATCGCCCATGACCACGACGCCCGATGTTAAACCGATACCGGCGCTGATGATAGAACTAATGTGTTGCAGCGCCTGTGCGTCGAAGGTGTGCGCATAACGCTCCGGGACCGACGAGAAAAAATGTTTTTGCAACAGCGAAAGCTCCAGCGCGGCCTGTAAGGCGTTTTGGTAGGCCGGTGACTTGTTGTCCCCGGTAAATGGCCAGTAATAACAAACCATATCGCCGACGTAGGCTTCCAGCCAGCCTTGATATTTATCCTGCAAGACAAACGATGTTTCGTTCAGATAATCGTTTATCAGGTTCAAAACATGCTCCGGTTCTTTCAGTACACCGGTCACCGTCGTATAGCCCGCCAAATCGCTTATCAGAACGACCGCCTGGCTACGTCGGTTTTGAAAACTTTCATGTGCTTTCAGCGTAATCAGCATGCTGTGAATTTGCTTGGGCATATACTGGTTGATCAGTTTTCCTTCCCTGAAACCGATGAGCAAATGTGTGCCGATCGTTTGGCCTGCACCGAGGATAAAAGTCGCCAACGTTGCGGTGACCGGCCAAAGCTGCACGGTGCTGTTTAGAAAACACAAGGCCGCCAATGCAACACCCAGCAGTCCGCCGGTCAACCATAAGAAAGGTTGTCTCAAATAGGCGCCGACCAGCACACTGAGCGTGGCGCTCGCCAGAAACAGCACTATTTTAATCCAGGCTGTCGGTGCGCGCGGATGATCGCTGTGCAGCAGCGTTTCCACGGCGTCGGCGAGAAATTGCGCGCCCGGCGTCATCAAATTCGGCCCGAATAAGGCCGTGGTCATCGGCGTAATAATGGCGTCGGTTGATTCATGCGGGCTGGTGACTTGAAAAATAATCGCTTTACCTTTGGTCAGTCGGGCGCTGTGTAAGGCGGTGTCCCGGTCGCATGACGCCAGACTGCTGAGCGGCATAAACAGGCGGTCCGTAGTTAATTGCGGCTTATATAGCGGCCTGCTTAAACGGATGCGGCGGCATTTAAAGCCCTTGTCGCAGACCTCGTCCTGTCCGGTTTCAGCCAGAGACGCCAACGCACGTTCGGGGTCGACGGATGTCGCCAATCTGATCGCTGCATGGTCAACGCTTAAGTCCATCCAGCGTGCGACAGGATTGCTTTTGGTGACCAGACGATCGTAAACCACCAGCCCATTTGGAGGTATCGAAGCCGCCGCGTCGAAGTCGTACAGTAGGAAATCCGGCAAGTCTTGCTGCTCGGGCAGATAAGGCGCAACGGTAAAATGCGTGATTGTTTCAGGGCTCATACGCAAGGGCGCGTTGCCGGCGTCGCTGTTCAATACCTGGCACTGCGATGCGGCGTTTGCCTGACAACGCGGCATCGACCAGCGTACTTCGCCGTTCGTTTCGATACAGGTCGCGTAAGGCATGCGACCCTCTATTTCCTTGGCAACCCTGGCGTCGAGAAAAATACCTTTGGCGCCGGCGGCGACCAGTCGCTCCGCGGCTTTTGCAAACAGCGGTAATGCTTGCGTACGTCCGACCTGAATCGGTACCTTCTCATCCAGCACGACAACCGCAATATCGGTCCAGCGGGTGCGGGCCTGATAAACCAGCCCCGCATCATGTATCCAGTAATCGGTTTTGCTGCCGGAAAAATAATCTATCGTCCAGCCGGATAACGCCGACAGGATTATAAACAGCGCCAGAAGCTTCGCATTCGCCAGCGGCAATTCGTGCATGGTGAATTAAAAGCGAGCCGATAAAAATACCGTTTGTGGCGGTTTCGGGTAAGGGAAATTGTTCACCACATCGATGACGCAATTGCTAAACTGCTGCTCTGCGTCGCCTTTACCTTCCAGTCTATATTGCGCGTCCCTGGTCGCTTTCAAATCCGTCACATGACCGTTCGTGTCGAGCATCCAGTCGATTTTGACGAGATAGCCAGCCTGATAGAGACCGCGGCACAATTCGGCTTCCGGGCGGATGGCGTCAAGCACTTTATTTATTTCAAATTCCGTCCCGGTGCTGTCCGGCGTTTTTCGGATCGACAGCCCGCGCATGGTCACCGAAGTCGTTCGTTCAATCTCGCCGCGCGCTAAAGAAAGCGTCGGTTCGATGGCGGCAATCACGCACGAGAGGACATTTTGCTCGCCTTTCATACCGTCGCAACTCAATTTGTTGTCGGACCAGTCGCTACAATGGCTCAATTGTTTGGGATGTATCCATGGCATATCAGGCCTGTCGACACTCAGGGTTATCGGGCCTGCCGAGCGGTTTTGACAAATGGCCTGGAAATTGTTTTTACCGCTTGTTCCAGGCGGTGACTTTATCCACAAGCGGGCACCGGGAATTAACGTAAAAGCCCCGCCAACGGCGATACGGTCATTGGTTTTACACGGATTAGCCGTGACTTCGACGCCGTTGCTTTTATTTTCCAGATAATGCACGACACCGCATCCCGAGGCATCGACAGCGGCCGGTGACAAGCATAAGGCCACATATGTTACGGCTGATTTAAGGCTATTCATGGTTTTGAATGACATGTTTTTTACTCCTGAAATTGTTAACCACATACATCATCATTTTCGGAAAATGAGTATTCTTATTTGGGTGATTGTAAGCTCAATTTAAACAAACAACACTGGAATTAAATCGATATCTTTTAACTATTTAGCCGCCTGCTAAACGCCAGTCATTCATCAATCAGAAATAACGATAGCGATCAGTGAATGCTTGCATAGAAAGTGATAACGGAGGAAGATTGCATAGCCATTTCAATGAGTTGATTTGGCTATGAAGTACTGTTCTCTACGTATTTATCCCAATATTAATTAAGGAGACAAGCTATGAACACGCTTTACTCAACCTGCCGCATCGTTACAATTTCGTTATGCACTCTTGCATTAAACCTGACCAGCGCCGATGTCCATGCGCTCAATGTTCCGCCCGCCAAAGCGCCTCTGTTCGCTCAGTTATTGGGTGGCAATGAAGTCAGTGGAGCGGGCGCCGCTAATGCCGGTGATCCGGACGGATTCGGCTCGGCAACAATCATTTTCAAAAACGCAACGACCATCTGTTATGCCATACTGATGAATAATATCGGTACGCCTACCGCCGCGCACATCCATGAGGCGCTCGCCGGGGTGACCGGCGGGGTTGTGGTTCCGCTGTCGCCGCCCGCGTCAGGCAATCCCGGCGCCGCCAGTGGTTGTATCGGCGGCCTCAATTCGACGGAAGTTGCCGACATACGCAACAATCCATCGTCCCACTACGTGAATATTCACACCACTGACTTTCCAGGCGGAGCCTTGCGCGGTCAATTGTATTAATTGATGCCCTGGATAGTATTTTATTTAACCGTGCGCCCACTTCGGTGGGCGCCTTTGCGAAATGCGACTGGAAATTGCAGCATAGCGTATCGAGAGCAAGTTTTGAATTCGGGTTGATGACAGCCGCAGATCCTTAGGAATGGGGCCGCGGCCGCTTGACTTACATACTTGTTCGTGGTTTTTAAAGCTGACGAGCTTGCCGAATAAATGGCCATAGCCTTTTTCTGAGAAGCTGTGCTTGTTTTTTCCACAGCGACACATTTGTCGGATGTAGGTTTCATGGCAGAGTGACACTGTTTTACGCCGTACCATGTCAAAATGGTCTACCTGCATTGATTTGCAGGGGATACCCGAATGTCGACACTCAGCATTCAATTCGGTGGAGGTGCTCTGTCCAGAACTCGGCAAGTTTGACCATAGCAATCACCGAATGCCTGCGCCCATCGTAACAGTTCACTTATTCTATTCTTCCAAAGCGGGTTTTTATGCTGGCTCTGCATTTCGTAAGGGTCTGAAGCGTGTAAGTAATATTCCTCTTCATGGGTTTCGTAGCGGACATATTTTTCTGCGTTAGTCAGCAGTCCGAAGTAGTGTGGAATTGAATTATTAACAGTTGGAAAAGGATGAAAAATATTTTCATCATATGCCAGCAAGATCGCTTGCCGCCACTCACTAATTGGAGTCGGCGTGCTTTTCAATACAGGCACAAGACTGCGACCATCGACGAAAGACGGTACTTTCGCCCCGGCCCACTCAGCGAAAGTTTGTGCAAGGTCGGAGTTGGCAACAAGGTGGTTTCTGGTAACACCAGATGGAATTCCAGGCCCCCAGATCCACGCAGGAACTATATTCGCCGACTCATAGGGAGCAATCTTGCCGCGCGGAATACGATGTTCACCATAAAACCATCCATTGTCAGAAACAAAGACGAAATAGGTATTGTCGCGTACTCCATTTCTAACAAGCGCAGCTGTCACGGTATTGATTAAATCCGAAACTGAGCGTAGCGAACGCAATCGATTGCGAAATTTTTCGAGCCTCAGTAGCTCATCAGCCGGTTTCTCGGAGAATTTCTGAATATACTTTGGCTTGTCTGAAACATCCATCTCGTTGAATGAGGGGCCTTGAGGTAACTGGGCATACCTGAATAGTCCTTCATGGCGATGAGCGGGGATTGCCGGCGCATGAGGAGATGTACTTGAGATATAAAGAAACATAGGTTCGTCATGATGACGATCGATGAAACCGGCAGCAAGATGGGCTAATTGATCATTGATATGAGGTCCAGGTTCCGAGTATTTCACTGGAATGCCATTCTCGTTGAGAATAAAATCGTAACCGGCTGCTGGACCACCTGCATACCATTCGGTCCAGCCAGGCGGGATATAGGTCATCCTTCCTAGGTAGCCATTGAGATACTTGCCAAAAAGTGCCGTTGCGTAGCCTGCCCGTTGCAGCCAGACAGCTATGGTCTCTTTATCAAAGCCTGACAGATAAAAAGGTCTGAAACCGGAATTGAACAACTGAAAGGTGTTATGAGAATATTGGCCCCGAAGTATCGATGCTCTTGACGGAGAACATACGGGGGTTGGCGAAACAAACCGTGTAAATCGAACACCTTGTGTGGCAAACTGATTTAGAGTGGGTAAATGTTCAACATCGGCTGCGGTCATATCATCTACCAGAAACAGGACGATGTTTGGCTTGCGCACGCTAGCTGGCGGGCTAACCGGTAATGCCCCCCGCGCAAGGGTCGAAGCAACTATAGCTACCATTATGGAAAGTGAAATTAACAGAAGTTTTTTCATAGGTAAATCCTTGTTCAACGCCGAGAATAGCGTCGTAGGTGGAAAAAGGCATTCACTCGCATGTGCTTTTTTGTCACCATTCAATTAGCAATTTAGGTAATTAAATCCAATTCAGGCATTAATCCGGTGCTTCATTTTGCCGGCGGCGCCTTGTCCAACTCCCGACAAGTCTCTCCTCGGCAGTGCCCAAAAGCCCTAGTCCAGAGCAACAACTTTTGCATTTTATTCTTCCAGAGCGGATTTTCGTGCTGACTCTCCATTTCATAGGGATCGGAAGCGTTAAAATACAATTCTCTTTCTGATGTATTGTAGTGGATATATTTTTCTGCAGTAGTCAGCAAGCCTATGTAGCTGGGTGGCCAAGGATTATGAACGTTTGGAAAAGGATAATACAAGTCTTCTTGATAGGACAGCACAAGCGCTTGCCGCCATTCGCTTATCGGCATAGGTTCGGATCTTAGTAACGGCACAAGACTGCGGCCATCAACGAAAGACGGCACTTGAGCGCCTGCCCACTCAGCAAAAGTCTGAGCAAGGTCGGAATTGGCAACCAAATAGTCCCTACTACTATTGGCTGGAATTCCAGGCCCCCAAATCCATGCTGGGACAATATTCGCCGCTTCGTAAGGGGTAAATTTAGCGTCTGTGATGCGATGTTCGCCATAATGCCAACCATTATCCGAAACAAAGACAAAATAAGTGTTATTGAGCACGCTATGCTTGGTGAGCGCTGCCGTTACCGCTTTGATCAAATCCTCAACGGAAAGCAAGGTACGTAGCCTGTTGCGAAATAGTTGGAGACGCTCATCCGCATTGGCCGGTATCTTGGGCTTTTTTTGGATATAAGCCGGTTTATCTGAAACATCTTCTTCATTGAATGAAGGACTTTGCGGCACACTATTGACATCCAAGAACATCCCTTCATAGCGATGGGCCGGAACTGCCGGTGAATGGGCAGATGTGCTGGCTATATAAAGAAACATGGGGACACTGTAATGACGATCGATAAAGTCGACTGCAAGGCTAGCCAATTTATCATCAATATGGGGCGAGCCGGGTTCTTTGTATTCCACTACAGTGCCGTTCTCATTGAGAGTGAAATTGTAACCTTCCGGCTGTGGGCCACCATACCATTCGTTCCATCCAGGAGGAACATAACGCGTGTTAACCAACTCGCTTTCCATGTAGCCATTGATATATTTACCAAACAGTCCGGTAGTATAGCCGGCCCGTTGCAGCCAAACGGCTATCGTTTCTTTCTCGAACCGCAAAAGGTGAAAAGTATCGAAGCCTGAATCAATATCCTGGTGGGTATTACTGGAATACTGTCCTCGAAGTATCGAGGCTCTGGACGGCGCACACCAGGGAGTTGGCGCGACAAAGCGGGAAAAGCGCACACCGGCCCTAGCTAGCCGACTAAGAGTACGCATATATTTAACATCAGCTGTCGCCATATCATCAACCAGAAACAGCACTATGTTTGGCTTGCTAACAGTCACTGTTTGGCTAATGGATGGCGCTCCTTGTGTCGACATCGAAACCAATGTCGCCGCCACAATAGAAAGTGAAATTAACAGGTATTTAGTCATAGGTAGGTAAGTAGTTAAGAGCAACTCTGCTGGTGTCATTTCAACATAAAAACAACTAAAAATGTATTAGTAAAAATACGTATACACGCGTCTATTTGGTAATGCCTTGATTGCGGAGGGGGGAATAATTTATCAGGCAAAGCCGGGCGTTTCAGGCGGCTTTCGCATACAGAAGTATCGCAGATGATGAGGATTATTTTTTGTCCGAGACCTTAAGTCCGTGTATCCGTAGTGCTTCGACTACTCGACCAGAAGTTATGTGAATCGCTTCAGGTAGACTCAACACGGCTATTGATAAGTCTTCCCGGCAAATTTTAACCAGCCGTTGATATGCTGGCCGGCGGGATCATGGTGGGTCCAATGAATAAGGCCGCCCTGGCTGTTCCATTCATATTGGCCGTAAAAAGTGACTGTATTGCCGAGCTTCAAGCCGACAAGGCGCGGGGCAATATCGATATTATGCGCAATCAGCAGGGTTTGCCCGCTGGCTAGGCGCAGGATGAAACGTTGATGCCGGTCACCGTCGACATCATCACTGAGTAAACGGCTGACCACGCCCCGCCCCTTGACCTGTAAACCGCTTTTTTTATTGAGGAAGGCCTGTTTTAAAATCCAGTCGCTGGTGCTGATTAACGCGGCTTGTTGCTGCTTTAGGGCTGACGCATCCGTCGTCGCTTGAGCGGGGACATGAATAATAACAAGGCTGATCAGCGCATAGCCGATGATTTTATGGAAAACTTTATTTTTCATAGCAAGTAACCGCTTGGTGCCGCGCACCCTGAACAGATTGGATAATTCCGGCGCTTCGAAGCCGCGTAATGCCGGAAACACACGCCCATGCTACCGCTGGGCGTGCTTATTCCGGCCTACTTCAAGTCTCGAACAGACTTGTGTATAACGATGAGAGCTCCTGTCTGGGAATCCATATTCGCGAAGCTCCAGCTTCGCGAATTCTGGAAGCTGGAGCTTCCAGGGCCGCATTCCCAAGCCGGAGCTTGGGAACGAGTGTAAACCAGGGGATAATCCCGAATTTTAAAACACGTCGATTACAAACAATCCAGGATTGCTCGCTTGACCGCATCCAGGTCGGCTTCGATCGTTACCGGCTTGGCGTCGGCGCATTGCTTGATGGCAATATCGGGGTCCTTGATGCCGTTGCCGGTCAGGGTACAGACAATCGTGCTGCCTTCCGGGATCTTGCCGGAAGCTATATCACGCAAGGCACCGGCTAATGATGTCGCGGAAGCGGGTTCGCAAAACACGCCTTCGTATTGGGACAGCATTTTTTGTGCAGCCAGGATCTCGTCGTCGGTAAACTTGTCGAACCAGCCGCCGGATTCTTTTTGCGCCGCCCAGGCGAAATCCCAGGACTGCGGACGACCGATGCGTATGGCGGTCGCGACGGTTTCGGGATGATCAATCATGTGCCCTGCCACAAACGGAGCCGCACCTGCCGCTTGATAGCCGCACATAACCGGGCGCTTGCCGGTGACGGCCTTATGGGTTTCGGTATCGGTGGAATATTCCTTGTAACCTTTCCAGTAAGCGGTGATATTGCCCGCGTTACCGACCGGCAGACAGTGATAATCCGGTGCCGTGCCCAAATCGTCAATAATTTCAAAAGCGGCGGTTTTCTGTCCGTCGATTCGGAAGGGATTAATCGAGTTAACGATGGTAACCGGCGCATGATCGGCGACTTCTTTTACCAGCGTCATGCCTTTGTCGAAATTGCCGTTAATCTGGATGATGGTCGCGTTGTACATCAGGGTTTGCGCCAATTTGCCCAGGGCGATTTTACCTTCGGGAATCAACACAAACGCCTTGATGCCGGCGCGCGCCGCGTAAGCCGCAGCAGAAGCCGAGGTGTTGCCTGTCGAGGCGCAAATAACCGCCTGACTACCGGCTTCGACGGCTTTGGTGATCGCCATGGTCATGCCGCGATCCTTGAATGACCCGGTCGGGTTTAAGCCTTCAAACTTGACGTAGATGTCGACATCCTTGCCTATCATTCTGGGGATGTTTTGCAATTGGATCAGCGGCGTATTGCCTTCAACCAAACTGATGATGCGGGTCGACTCACTGACGGGCAGGCGGTCTCGGTAACGTTCAATCAGGCCCGTGTAGCGTTTATGCGTATTCATGTGGTTAATATTCCTTAAGCTTTTATTCTAAAAATTCTATCCCAAAGTTTCCAGGCGGATGCGGTTGACTTTTCCTGCAACGGTTTTTAACGCCTCGATTTCAGCAATCGCGGCATTCATTTCTTTTTCCAGCGTGATTTGCGTCAGCATGATAATCGGTATCGCCGTTTCACCCTTCGACGGTTGTTTCTGGATGATGGCTTCGATGCTGATTTGATGATCGGCCAGGATTTTGGTGACATCGGCCAACACGCCCGGCTTGTCTTCGGCATTCAGGCGCAGGTAGTACGAGGTCATGAAGCGGTCCGGCGATAACACCGGTATATCGGCTAATGAATCGGCCTGGAAAGCCAGATGCGGCACGCGGTTTTCAGGATCGCTGGTCAAGGCCCTGACCACATCGATCACGTCGGCGACAACCGAAGAAGCGGTCGGCTCCGCGCCTGCGCCTGCGCCGTAATAAAGCGTTGCGCCGACCGCATCGCCTTTAACGACGATGGCATTCATGACGCCGTTGACATTGGCAATCAACCGACGCTCAGGAATCAGCGTGGGATGTACCCGTAATTCGATACCTTCCTGCGTTTGCCGGGCGATGCCCAAGTGCTTGATGCGATACCCCAGTTGTTCGGCATACTCGACATCGGTGCGGGTGATAAGGGTAATACCTTCGGTATAGACCTTATCGAATTGCAACGGAATGCCGAAAGCAATCGAGGCCAGAATCGTCAATTTATGCCCGGCATCAATGCCTTCGACATCGAAAGTCGGGTCGGCTTCAGCATAGCCCAAGGCTTGCGCTTCGGTCAGGACATCAAAAAAATCACGGCCTTTATCGCGCATTTCGGTCAGGATAAAATTACCCGTGCCGTTGATAATACCGGCCAGCCACTCGATCTGGTTGCCGCTCAGGCCCTCGCGTATGGCTTTGATAATCGGAATGCCGCCGGCAACAGCCGCTTCAAACGCAACAATGACGCCTTTTTCGCGGGCTTTGGCAAAAATCTCATTACCGTGCAGGGCGATCAATGACTTGTTGGCGGTCACGACATGCTTGCCGTTGTCTATGGCTTGCAGCACCATGTCTTTTACCGGTCCTGCCCCGCCGATCAGTTCCAGGACAATATCAATTTCCGGGTCGTTGATGATCTCCAAGGGGTCCGTGGTTAAAGCAATCCCTTGCGTATCGCAAATACGCGCTTTGTTTAAATCCCTTGCCGATGCCCGGGTAATAATGATTTCACGACCCGCCCTGCGAGCGATTTCCGCCGCATTGCGTTTTAATACATTGACCGTACCGCCACCGACAGTACCCAATCCCAATACACCTACTTTTACCGGTTTCAAATCTAACCCCTGTATAAATTTGTTACTATTAATATAGTACGCAAAGCTTTTTTAGGACCACTGCGTAACAATGGTCATTATATAACCTTGTCCTTCTTCATCATAAGGCGAATGCCGCGAACCGCCTGACGCGTTCGGTGTTCATTCTCGATCAGACCGAAGCGAACATGATCGTCGCCGTATTGACCGAAACCGATACCGGGCGCAACCGCCACCTTGGCCTCTAACAGCAATTTCTTGGAAAACTCCAGCGAACCCATCGCCTGATAAGCTTCGGGAATCTTCGCCCAGACAAACATCGTCGCTTTGGGTTTTTCCACCGGCCAACCGGCGGCATTCAAGCCTTCGCACAAGACATCGCGCCGTTTCCGGTACATCTCGGCGATTTCGGCAACGCATTCCTGCGGTCCTTCCAGGGCGGCGATAGCGGCAATCTGGATCGGCGTGAAGGTGCCGTAATCCAGGTAGGACTTAATACGCGCCAGGGCCGAAACCAGCTCTTTATTGCCGCACA
>SXIP01000012.1 GCA_005772825.1 Methylococcaceae bacterium
CTCCATGATGTAAATCGGGCGTTTGTCGGAATAAGATTTTTGTTCCTTGATGGTATTGGCGAGCTGGTTGATCTCTTTCAGCAGTACTTTTGCTTTGGCGGGATCACGAAACTCATCTACATATTTCATAACGACTCCTGGCTATGGCCGACATCTGCCGACGGTTGTTTTTCAGTGGTTGAGTTCAGAGGTCCTGAATCCAGATTGCCGCGCTCATCGGCCAGCAGGGTATGCACGAGATCCCAGAGGATGTGATAAATCGCCACATGGCATTCCTGTACGCGGTGTATGCTGTCGCTTGGTACAATCAGGCAATGATCCAGACCGGCTTTCGCCATTTCGCCGCCCGTACCGCCGACCAGACCAATGGTAACGGCGCCTATCTTTTTGGCTTGTACAAAGGCGTTGATTAAATTGCCGGAATTGCCGCTGGTGGAAATACCGATCAGTGCATCCTGCGGTTGCATCAGGGCAATCACCTGACGGCTGAACACCTGGGCGAAGCCGACATCATTGGCGATAGCCGTCAACATGGTTTTATCCATACTCAGATCATAAGCGGGCAGGGCAGGGCGGCCTGCGGTGACCGGGTGCTGGAATTCCACCGAGATATGCGAGGCATCACTGCTGGAGCCGCCGTTGCCCATGGTATAGAGACGACCATTTCGGCGATACATTTTCGCGAGCGACTGCGCGGTTTCGACGACGGCCTGATCGTTTTCGGAAAAAAAAAGCTCGATGATGCGCTGATGTTCCGCTTTCTTTTGCAGTACCGATTCCAGCAATGCACGCTTCATCGCTTGTGGGTCCTGCTTGCCCGCATACAAAAATGGATACAGCGATGCCAGATGTTGCCGGTTGCTGGTTGGCGGGTTGGCTGGCTGTTGATTGGCTGGCTTTTCGTTCATGAAATTATCCTGTTGCTTTTAGCTTGCACCCATCTGGATGGCTTCCAGCTCGCTTTGCATTTCACCCAATTCATTGAGCACCTCCAGTGTGGCCTGAGCTTCGGCTTCATCAATCCGGCTCATCGCAAATCCCACATGCACCAGAACCCATGCGCCGATGCACGATTCCAACGGCTGATCCTCCGGCGCTATGCAGCTCAAATTCACGGCGCGTTGCACACCACCCACATCCACCATGCCCACCTGACGCAGGTGGTCACTGATGGCAATAATTTTTCCCGGAATTCCCAGACACATAATGACTCCTTAAATATAGTTTGTTTAAATCAGCTTTGTTTAAAATCGGTTTGGTTAAAATCTAAATAGTGCGCTGCGGCTATAGCGGCTTGCCCCAAGGCTAAACCACCGTCGTTGGCAGGTACTTGCGACTGCCACAAACAGCGATAATCCTCCTGTTGCAGTAATGTGATGCAGGCTTCCAGAAGCACTTTATTTTGAAAACAACCGCCCGATAAAGCGACGCTGTCGAACCCGCGGCCCTGGATTTTTAATTTGTGCGATAGCTGGTTTATTGTTGCATTTAACCCCCGCGCCAAACCGGCGTGAAATTGTGTGGCGATAATGGCAGGATGAGTCAGTTGTTGTATATCGAGCATCAAGGCCTGCCACATTGGTGTTGCATCCAGGCGCAACAGTTCCGCCGAGGCGCTATCCGGTAATAATTGGAATTTATACTTAGGCTCGGGTTGATCTAATAACGCCTGCAATAACACCGGATCAACCAGGCTCTCCAGGGCTATAGCGCCTTGTCCCTCAAAATAAGCCGTATCACGGCACAGGTTCAGTGCGGCAGCGACCGCGTCGAATAACCTGCCGCAGGAGCTTGCCAAGGGCGCACCGATTTGTTTCAGCATCATCTTGTCGAGCATCGCCAGCGGCTTGCTGTTGAGATAATGATACAGGTCGGTTTCGCCAAAATCAGCGCTGAAGTTTTGCCAACCGATAGCATGAATGAGATGTGCGTAAGTGTTGCGCCAGGGTTCCTTGATGGCCTGCGCGCCACCTATCATGGCTATCGGTGTGAAAGCTGCGAGCCGACTGCTGCTGCGGTAGTCGGCCAGTAAAAATTCGCCGCCCCACAGGCTATGATCTTCGCCGTAACCCAAACCATCCAGGGCAATGCCCAGCACGGGCCCTGCATCCAAGGCGACGCCATTCTCGGCAAGGCAACTGGCGATATGGGCGTGATGATGCTGGATAGCGAACAGCGGCAGCTTATGTTCCTCGGCCTGTGTTCGGGCAAGCTTGGCGGACAGGTATTCGGGGTGTTGATCGGCGGCATAACAAAGCGGATGGTGGTCGAATAATTGTTGGTAGAGCCCTAAGTTTTTCTCGTAATCGTCAAAGGTCGCGACATCCTCCAGATCACCTTGATGTTGCGAAAGAATAGCCGCTCCGTCTTTTACCAGGCAAAAGGTGGCTTTTAACTCGCCGCCGAAGGCAAGCAGTTCGGGCGCGTGCTCGAAGCCTGCCGGTAATTTAACGGTGCGCGGTGCATAGCCGCGCGCGCGGCGTATTATCTGCGGCTTCCCGGCGGCTACCCGGACTACGGAATCATCAATGCGATTGGCGATGTCACGGTCATGCAGCAGGAAAATGTCCGCAATACCGGCCAGCGAAGATCTTGCCCTGTCCAGCTCGATAATTTGCGGCTCATCGGACAAGTTGCCGCTGGTCATCACCAGCGGGCCGCCAAACTCCAGCATCAGCAACAAATGCAGCGGTGTATAAGGCAGCATGAAGCCCAGTAATTGGGTGTCGGGAGAAATGCTTGCGGGTAATTTGCCGGGATTTTTTGCCGCCAATAAAACAATCGGGGCTTCTGGGCTTTGTAATAATTGCTTTTCCTGTTCGGAAACCGTGCAATAGTTTTCAATGGTTGCCAGATCAGGCGCCATTAACGCGAACGGTTTCGCATTGCGCCGTTTTTTGGCCCGTAATGCGTTGACTATCTGTTCATTGCTGGCATCGCAAGCCAGATGAAAACCGCCCAGGCCGCGAATGGCAAGGATTTTGCCCTGTTTTAACGCGGCAACCGCCTGTTCGATAACCGTCTTGCTGTCTGCATAAAACGCATCCTGACGATCCGCATATTCCAGCCAGATCTTCGGGCCGCAAGCAGGGCAAGCAATGGGCTGGGCATGAAAGCGGCGGTCAACGGGGTTGTGGTATTCATCGGCGCAGGCTTCGCATAGCGGGAAAGCGGCCATCGTGGTGTTTTCCCTGTCATAAGGAACGCCATGAACAATCGAAAAGCGCGGTCCGCAAAACGTGCAATTGGTGAAAGGGTAATAATATCGCCTCGCTCCGGGCGTCAGGCATTCAGTGCGACAGTCTTCACAGATTGCTGCATCTGCCGTGACCTGAATGTGGTTGGCGGTGCGTTGGGAATGGATAATATCGAAGCTGTGAAAATGGATGGCTGAGGAGAGTGGTTGAACCTCAATTGATTCAACGTGCGACAAACGCGGCGCTTCATGCGGCAAGCGCTGTAAAAAATTATCGACCTGCTGCGCGGCGCCGACGATACGAATCAACACGCCCTCGCCATCGTTACAAACATCGCCAACCAGTTGATTATCTTGCGCTAGATGCCAGACTGTCGGGCGAAAACCGACGCCTTGCACAATGCCTCTGACGCGAACTTCCTTGGCAACCAAATTTGTCATAACTATCCGAATATTAATACGGCAAAGTGAATTTAAAAAGTGAACTTGAACAGGCTGAGATTTACTTCCGATATGTAATCCTGATTATTATGAAATTTAAATCGCATAATAATTAAATACGTCCGAGTAGTAATTAAATCAAACATAAACATTAATTAAGATGATGGTTTTTAAAAGTGTGATCTAATTGCATTTAAGCGTAGAAGATTATTTAGTATTGTCCAGGGCATTTGAAAACTTTTTTATCCGGGTTTTAATTAACTTATTATTAATAAGGTAATAGTTGAAATAAATTTTGTAGCTCCGGCTTGTTCGGTAGCTGATAATATTTTATTTTTATTTCAATAGGTTGTATTCAAAAGCAGGTTGCAGTCAGCTATAGGCGTAGCTATTAACTTTCAGTCCGCACATTTGAATATAATAACTTCCTTGAATATGAATCAACTGCAAATTAATTAAATATAAATTTAAATAGTAGAATTTACTTAAATGGTTAACTTGTAAATTCATTTTCGGCAACCTAATTCCCTTTGATAATTTTTTGCCGGATTTACGATTTTTGAACTACTATTAAATTCGTTTGTTCGCTTCGTAAATTCATAATCAATCACCGTCTATTTATTTTTCGCAAAGGGATAACTTGATGAATAAGCAATACCAACTACACCGCTCCGAATTGTCCCCGATAATCAATTTTTCACTGGAAATGACTCCCATGCCACCGCTTCACTGGAGCGAGCCGATGCGGGAACAAATTAGCCGCCGAACGCAGTCGTCAGGCACTACCCCGCAGGAAAAGCTGGAAAATATTGCCGGAGAATTGGCTTTTTATTGCCATGTCGATTTGCCCGCACGACAAGTCATTGAAACGGCGGCGGTAGCGACAAAATTTCGCGGTTATGAAGCTATCTTGCCGGGCAAGGACTTGGCGAAAATCGGCCTGGTCAGCTCTGTCGCTTCGGGTATTTGCGGCGGCGTACATGCCACTGCTTCGGCGCTTTGCCTGGAGATGGCGCTGGGCATGAAGCCGCCGCCGCTGGGCATTCAAGTGCGTAATCTGCTGTTAAGTTGCCAATACCTTAATGATAACACCATGCACTTGTTTGTCTTGGCCGGACCGGATTATTCGGAAGCGGTCGTGCGGGCAACCAACCCGGAAATCTGGCAGCGGGCGCAACAGGTTAAAGCTCCCTCTGTGGACACGCATGGCTTTCAAACCATCGCCGATATTATGCGCGCGCTGAATAAACCGGATGGTGCGCTGTATCAGCAGGCACTCGAAATGGTGCGTATTGCGCGTAAGGCCTATGCCATTTTGGGCGGCAAATACCCGCACTCGGAATCCATCGTACCGGGCGGCGTCACCTTGTTGCCGACCTTGGCGGAATTGGACGCCTTTAACGAAAAATTGCAGCCTTTTTACGACTTCTCCAAAAAAACCATCGCCTTGTGGAATGATCTTTTCGATTTTTTACTGCGGGAAAATCCCGCCTATGCCGATGTGGGTCGTACAGCGGCCAATATGGTTGATTTCGGTCAATGGGATCATCACCAGTATTACGATGCAAGTTATGCCAATTGTGATGTCTGGGGCGATCATCGCTGGTCGACGCCGGGCGCCGTGATTGATGGCAAGTTGATAACCACGCGCTTATCCGAACTCAATACCGGCCTGGAAGAATTTGTCGAACATTCGTTTTACCAACCCTGGCAGCAACAGCCGTTTTTGCATGACCCCAACGGCAATCCGTTAAGCTTGCATCACCCGTGGAACAAGAAAATCCTTCCGCTTGCCGATGATCAGCGGTCCGCTGATGCCTACAGTTGGGGAACCACGATGACTTGGCGGCGGCATAGCTTTGAGGTAGGGGCCTATGCGCGCATTTATATTTCCGCATTGGCAAAAAAGATTCCGCCATCGGCCTCCATCGAATCGACCGGCCATAGCCTCAAACTGCTGTTGCCTAAATCGGAGCTGCCCGAGCAGCAAGTCGAGTGGGTTGTACCGCAAATCTGGAACGCCTTTGAACGCAACAGGGCCCGCGCCTATGCCCTGGCATTTAATCAAATGGTGACGCTGGAAAATTATCATATCGCCCGCGAATTGATCGTTAACAACGACATCCAGGTCAGAGCGCCGATGAATCCGGCGTCTTCCGGAAATTGCCTCGGTGTCGGTCTGTGGGGCGCAGGACGCGGCTTCCTGGCGCATTGGGCGAATTTACAAGACGGCGTGATCGAGAATTACCAGCTTGCCATCCCTTCACGCATTAACTCCAGCCCGCGCGCACCGTGGGGAACACCCGGAACCCTCGAGCAAGCGGTACTAAATACGCCTATCCTGGAAAGCGCATTTCACAGTGAGGATGATTTTCAGGGTATTGACATTCAACGGGCCATACAAAGTTTCGATCCCTGTATGAAAACCACGGCGCATATTCTGGTGCAGGGAAGCGATACGTTGTTGGATCGGGTTGTTGATACCAGTTTTCCGATATAGCAATGGCATCGGTATTCGACTTATGTATCGTTTCTGGATCAGGTTTCAATGAATAACCACGAAGACACGAAGCTTTCAATTTATACATCGTTCCCACGCTCCGGCGTGGGAATGATAAAGTTATGATTTTTATTTATTATTTCCTAACTTAACGGCAGTGAAGCTCTTGCTTGGGAACGAGCGCAAAATCTCCCTTCAATTTTTCTTTTTCAAAGAGAGAGGTGAGTCGTTACCTTTCGTGATTAATTTATCGATCCCCGTACCTTGCACGCCAGTGCAAAAAACCCATGACAGGCGCATAAACCAGCCTACTCAGGTAAAATGCAAATTTCTGCTTCCGCCTGGGTTCTTTTGACATGTATAACGATTTGTTTCTCTACGATACCGAACGATTAAAGACGATTGCCTCGGATGACACGGTCAAACAAGGCTTGGCTTATTATTCCGAGAACAGGGTATTCGCACTGGATGTACAGGGCAATGTCCTGACGGCGCAAGTGGAAGACGCCGATGTGAATGAACCCTATTGGGTGGAATTGACTCACGGCGAAGACAATGAATTACTGGTCAGTTGCGATTGCCCGGAGCAGGGGCGCGCCTGTAAACACGCGGTTGCGGCTTTATACAGCTACGCCGAACAATTCGGCTTTGACGACGACAAGATGATAGGCAGCGCGGTCGATGAGGCTATTTTAGAGCGGGTAAAAAAGGGCCGAAATGAAGTCAATGTCAAACTGATCAGCGGCAATATCGGTTTCGGCATCTGGCAGGCGACATCCATTATTTCCGCGACGTATACAAAAAAATCTTATCTGGTGCAAATCCGTTCGCTGGATCAACGCATGAACTATTGCACTTGCCCCGATCTCGCTACCAACCGGCTGGGCACCTGCAAACACATCGAAGCGGTGTTGCATACGGCCAAGAAAAGTCCCGACTATAAAAAACTGAAAGACGCCGGTTGTCCATTGTCGTTTGCGTATCTGGCCTGGGAGTCGGCGACCCGCCCGCTTATCCGCCTGCATAAAACCGCAGAGGTCGATGCCGGTTTAGCGGCGCTGTTTTCAGAATATTTTAGCGACGACGGCGTATTTAAAGCGCGTCTGCCCGAGGATTTTTTCCGCTTTTCCGAACGGGTATTGGGTCGCGAAGATTTTTTTATCGGCGACGATGCCCGGCAGTATGCGCAACAATGCGCCGAAGATGGAGCGCAAGCCGTGCGCTCCGTTCAGATCACCCAGGCCATCATGCGCGCCAATGGCGTTCTGCCGGGGATTAAGGCGCGCCTGTTCCCATATCAAACCGAAGGCGTGGCCTTCTTGGCCTCGCGCGGACGGGCCTTATTAGCCGATGACATGGGTCTTGGCAAAACCTTGCAGGCAATTTGCGCCGCTTCCTGGCTGGTTGATAACGCCGGGGTCAGGAAAGTGCTGGTGGTGTGTCCGGCGTCGTTAAAACACCAATGGGCCAGGGAAATTGAAAAGTTCACGACTCATCCGGTGCAGATTGTTCAGGGCGCCGCAGAAAACCGCTTCGTGCAATACCGTGCCGATGCGCTGTTTTTTATCGTCAATTATGAACTGACCGGGCGCGACCTGAGCGTTATCAGCGAAACGCTGAAGCCCGATTTGGTCATCCTCGATGAAGCGCAACGCATCAAGAATTGGCGCACCAAGCTGGCCTCGACGGTTAAATTGATTCCCTCGCGTTATGTGTTTGTATTAAGCGGCACACCGCTGGAAAATCGCCTAGAAGATTTGTACAGCCTGCTGCAAGTGGTTGATGCGCGCGTACTGGGGCCGCTGTGGCGGTGTCTCTTGGAATTTCATGTCACCGATGAACGCGGCAAGGTCATCGGCTATCGCAACCTGTCGGAATTAAGGCGGCGCATCGCGTCGGTGATGTTACGGCGCAATCGTAGTCTGGTCAGCGATCAATTGCCTGAGCGTACCGAAGTGGTTCTGGATATTCCAATGAATGCGAAGCAGCAGGAATTGCACGATTCGGCCATGTCGGCTGCCGGACAATTGGCGCAAATCGCCAAGCGCAGACCGTTAACGCCCGGCGAACAGAACCGCATGATGTCGGCCCTGCAACAGGCGCGGATGGCCTGCGATGCGGCGGGTCTGGTGGACAAGGAAACCCAGGGCTCGCCCAAGCTTGATGAATTAGCCCGCTTGCTGGAGGAATTGTGTCTGCAAAGCAATCGCAAAGCGGTGATTTTTTCGCAATGGGCGTTAATGACCGAGATGGTGGAGTCTTTAGTTCGGGCTATGGGGCTGGGGTGTGTGCGCCTGCACGGCGGCATTCCCAGCCATAAACGCGGCGAACTGATGGATAAATTCCAGCAGGACGACGCGGTACAGATCTTTATTTCCACCGATGCCGGCGGCGTCGGCTTGAATCTGCAATCGGCCACGGTGTTGATCAACCTCGATATGCCCTGGAATCCCGCCGTGCTGGATCAGCGTATCGCGCGCATACATCGCCTGGGACAAAAGCAGAATGTGCAGATTTTCCTGTTGCTGGCCGAAGATTCCTACGAGCAACAAGTCGCCAAGCTGGTCAAAGGCAAGCGCGAGTTGTTCGATAATGTCATCAGCCCTGAAGCGTCGGAAGATGTGGTCGGGGTATCGAAAAAGACCTTGCAGGTGCTGATTGATCAGTTGACCGGCGATGATTCGGCAACTGTCGAAACAGGCCCGCTTGAAGAAACAGCGCAGCCGGAGCCCATCGAAGTTTCTCTACGCGATGCTGCTGAACAAGTACAGGTCGTTAAAAAATCGTCCGTTGCCGAAACCGAAGATGACGGTCAAATTCGGCAATTGATAGCCAAAATCCAGACGACCTTTAACAGCCGTATCGTGCGTATCCTGGGCTCCGGCGGCGGCTTGCTGGTGGTCGTCAATCCGGCCAACGATGCCGACGAAGATGCCGCACAAAGCCTGTCCGAGCCGGATGTTCCGGTAGTTGTTATCGACTCCCGTACCCTCGCCGGCTTACAGCGTTTGGGCGTCGCCTCACCGGTTGCAGAATCCAGGCTATTATTTGAACCCGACATTAAAGGGCAAAAAGCGCAAAACCCACTGCTGGAAGTAGCCGAGGCAAAACTGCGCTCAGCGGAAATTTTACTGGAGCAGCAAGCCACCGCCGGTGTGATGGATTTACTGGCTTCATCGATGTTGGCGATGGCGGCGGCCATCGCCGGGCTCGACCAGGTTCCGGCAGCCGATACTGCAGCGATATGGTTGTACAGCGAAGTTTTGCCCAGACAATTGCTAAGCCCGCAGCAGGTAAGCGCTATCGTAATGGCCTTGTCTTTAAGCCGGAATCAGGTAGTGCCGGTGCATCTGATAGAACAATCACTGGCGGATGCGCGGGTGTTGTGTTCAGTCGCATAAGTGAGCAGGGCTATCGAATTATGATCCCCGGCTGGAACGGGTTTGTAACCCGTTCCATAACGTTTCAATTGATTCGTAATTGATTCGTAGTCACTGGCTCGTTCCCAAGCTCCGGCTTGGGAATGCGGCCCTGGAAGCTCCAGCTTCGAGAATTTGGCTTCCCAAGCCGGAGCTTTCATCGTTATACACAAGTGTCTACGATACACCGTCATTCCGGCATGGATTGCCGGAATCCAGAAGCCATGGATGGTGATGCCGAAATGGACAGCAAGTATCGCCATGGGAATTGCTTAGTAAAATCAAGCGTTCACATCCCTGTGCTCTGGATTCCGGCAATCCATGCCGGAATGACGTGCTCCCATAGACTTGTATATAACGATGAGAGCCGGAGCTTGGGAACCAGAAGAATAACGCGTCATTCCCGATTCCGGTCTTCGCTACGTTCCTCTAACAGCCTGGCGACGGAACCGCCGATACCGCGTCCACGAAAGGCTTCTATGGGATCGCTTTTAACAGGAACGATCCGAATGCTGGAACCTTCAATAAACCATTCCAGCCGATCAGACGGCGACAGATGGAATTGTTTGCGGATTTCAGACGGGATGACGGTTTGGCCTCTGGCGGTAACAGTGCTTCTCATAATAGGGTCTATCCATTTGAATATTAAACGTAGCGAATAGTAATTCAATCGTATGGCTGTGTCGATTGTTGCTGCCGAACTTTGCGCGGCAATAAGTATTCACTCGCTCGTTCTCAAGCTCCAGCTTCCAGAATTCTCGAAGCTGGAGCTTCTCGAATTTGGGTTCCCAAGCCGGAGAGGTTGTGAAAGTATTCGCTTTTAGGCCTGATTAAAGACTTAACCACGAAGACACGAAGATCACGAAGTTTTCAATATATTGAATTAAATAGATATTTTTCTTCGTGTTCTTCGTGCCTTCGTGGTGAAAAATGCTTTTAGCCTGATTTTGGATAATACTTTCACAGTCTCCGGAGCTTGGGAACCAGAAGAATATAATTCTACTGGGCTTCATATCAATCTGAGTTACTACTTCTTTCTCTTACCAGTCGTATGCCTTCCCAGGCGGGCAGCTCACCTTCTATGCGGGCATCAATGATTTTGTAGGCCCAAAACCAAGCCAGTAAAATTTCTTTTAACAAGGCGGTATCATTTGTCCGGTTTTTTTTCCAAAACAATAAGGACTCTTTCCAGTTTGTTTGCGGTTTTAAAAAATCACAAAAATCAACCCAGCGCCTTGTCAGCAGGGTCTCTAGTTCAAATAACGTTATTTTTCTGGCGGCCTGGCGAACACTAAAGATATCTGGATCAGGTGCTTCAAGGCTTGCCAATAACTCATTAAATAGCTTGGCTTGTTGCTGCATGTAAGGTGTTGGCGACATCTCCAATATCGCAATACCTCTCTTCAAATTGTAAATAGTACTAGTGCTGCGGCCGAGGGCGCGGTCGAGGTCGAGGGCGAGGTCGAGGGCGAGGTCGCGGGCGAGGGCAAGAGTGAGAGTGAGGTCGCGGGCGAGGTCGAGGTCGAGGTCGAGGTCGAGGTCGAGGGCGCGGGCGATGGCGAGGGCGCGGGCGCTGGCAAGGTCGAGGGCGCGGGCGAAGTCGTGGTCGCGGGCGAGGTCGAATGCGAGGTTAAAGGTATAATAGCGGCGGGCGAAGTTATAAAAATAGCGGTGACTATAAACTACTATTTTGTGCTTATCCCCACATTTTTTTAGCAGATCAGAACCCAACTGAAAGCTTAACGGATGGCTTTTTCCCATTCTTTGCAGGCAGTTATTCTTCTCGCTTAACTGTTGCCAAAACAAATCATAATCACCCTGTGTCAAACACCATGTTGCGTATTGCGAAGTTCCGGGCTTTATTGGGGTTTGTTGTATTTCTGAAGGCTTGGGAAGACGAAAGTATTCACCGGTTTTTTCACTGAGCCATTTACAAAATGCTTGGGCATCGGCAGCCCGCACACCTAATACGGCGTGTTTTGCCATGCCTTTAGGAAATCGCTTGGTTTGCCAGTGTGCAGGTTGATAATTTTTACCTATCTCGTCTAAAAATAATTGGTATTCCGCACAACTGATAAATTCTGGGTCTATTTCAGTTGTGTCATTTACAGTTTGCAGGTTCTTCAAGCGCCGGTTTAACAACACTTCCGCAGCTAATTGGCTGCGGCTTGCGTCGGTGCTATCCAGGTTTTGTGCCAAAACAGCCTGTAAAGATTGTCGGGTCGGTTCATCAAGCGCCAAGGCCTCGTCGGCACATTCGCTTGCTAGTGTTAGGCTGGGCAGGGTGTTTTGCTGTAAACAAGCACAGATAATATCGCCGGCACTGGCCTGGGCGACATAAAGGCGTATGGTTTCATGCCACCAACTTTGATTAACCCGATCATGCCACGCCAATTCAGTTTGTTGTTTCAGCCAGTGGCAGGCCGTTAAATATTCCTGAAAGGTCAAATGGGCAAAACTCCAGTAATGGTTTTCGCTTTCATTTAATAAGCCGCTGCCTGCTTCAATGTCCTTTAAAAACTGTTCGCCTGCGTCTTGCTGACTGATACCGACTTGTCTTAACGGTTCGGCAATGATCGACAAAACTTGCTCCGTTGTTATGTCGCGCCGGTTGCTGTGCATCATTGCAGCGGCCAATGGTTGTAGCAAGACGCGCTTTTGTGCGGTGGTCAAACTGTCCTGTATGCCCACCGCTGCACGCCAATGTCCCAATAGCACATCGCAAATTTCTGCATACAACTCCACCCGACGACCCGGCAGTTGTCCGCGATAGCGATGCACCATCGCTATCATCGTCAACAACAGGGGATTGACCGTTAACGTATGCAAGGCTGGCAATTGTTGCAGGCGTTTTAATAAATCATCGGCTTTACGTTTGGCTTCGTTAAGTACGCCTTCATCTTTTTTACCGAAGCTTAAAATTTCATTCTGCCTGTACCAACTGTAGGCAAATTCACGAACTTGCGACCAGGTGAACGGTTGAATTTCCAGGCGATGAGCTTGTTGCAACGGCGCGACCAAATAGCCTTGTGGACGGGAGGTGACAATAAAAGGACAATTGCAGTAAGTAATAATTTGCCTATCCATCCAGGCTGACACCTTATGACGTTTGTCTGCGTCGGCGACTTCATCCAAACCATCAAGCAGAACTATGGCTTTCCCTTTGTTGAGCTGAGCTTTAAACCAGTGTTCAGGCGGGTTCAGGTTAGGATAACGTTGTTCGTTGCTAAAGTGCCCTTGCGCCAGTTGCGCCAAATTGACTTCATCGGTGACAATTTTTTCGATATGGTCACGCAAAAACAGCAGGATCGGTGTGTAAGCAGGCAAACGATAGGCGCGTTGTCTGTTGGCCGCAAACGTTAACGCGATGTGTTGTAACAACGTACTTTTACCACAACCCGGCGCACCGATCACCGCGAGCACTTTGAAGCCTTGTTGCAAAAAATTCCAAATAGGCCGGTTACCTGTCAATACGGTGTGGTTGGTCAGATTAGGCGGTTGATTGGGATTTAAGGACGGCGCAATTCTTAGATTGACATAAACCTTGTCGATTTCGAGCGTGAATGTGCCTTGTGTGCGTAAACCGCGCACATTGAACACGCGATGTTCAAAAATGATGTGTTTTTTGTAGCGTAAGTTAAAACTGTAATTTGAAAACCATTTAATGCCGATCAGGGTAAGTTGGCTAATGGCTTTATCAACAATCGTTAACAGGTTATCACCCAGCCTTTTGCGGATAGAATAAATAACTGCCACCAGTAATAAAAGCGCGATTTTACTGATAGCGGATACAGGGTCGTCAATTAGTGCTTGAAGTAATTTGTTAAATTCGGGAATTATTTTTTCTAAGTCCGGCATCGGATTTACCTGTCTTTTTAAAATTCATTTGAATCAGCTGCGAGTTGCCGCATTCGATTAACGCGTAAATCAATCTATTGGCATCGATGACGATCAGTTAGGCCCAATTTAACGGATCGGCATTTCGGTACCTGAGTATGTCGGGCATAAACAGCATAACCGACTCACAACGGCTCCGACACATAACAACTTTTCTGGTAAACATCGGTAATTTCCTGCCCGTTCCATTGATAACAATAATGTGGGCCTTGTCGTACCGGTGTCAAAACGGTGGGTCTGAACAGGGCAACGCATTCGCCGCCGGAATAACGTACGCTGTCATAAACGATGCCGTTTGAACCGGTATGGCGCAGCTCGCTCGCCAGTGCTTGCGCTTCCGCATAGCGACTTGGATCGGCGCTATAAATACCCGGCAGATCGGATTGCATCTTGCGAATATCATGCAAATCAGCGTCCAGATCGGACGCGTAGCTGCGCATATCGATGGCTATCGGTGCTTGTTGGGTTGCGGCTAAAAACAGGCTGCGGTGAAACCGGGTTTCCGCTATGGCCGTATCAATTGTGTTGGCGGCATAATAAACCCCGTAGCTGCCGTCCGTGAAACGGCTTCCTTCCGAATTAAGGTGCGTGAAGGCGGCCATAATCGGCGTGGTTCCGGGGCCGGAAATACGATCACCGGCAGGCACCAATGAAATTTCACCGGCTTCATCGCGTAAACGGTCATTGGTAAGGGCTTCGATGGCAAAAACAATATCGAGGTCTTCGGGGGCGGCGACACGGTCGAATAAGCCGACCGGCGGAAACCGGCTGGGCACCAGACGCCAGCAAGGCTGCCATTGGATACGGTTTAGCGGCGGAGGAAGGCTCATGACCAGCCGCGTTGTCCGTCAAGATATTGCCGAACCACATACAGATCGGCGACATGACCGCTCAGCATGCGCTCAAGTGCGGATTTGCCTTGAAAAGGCAATGCAGAATTAGGCCGCTTTAGCCATTGGTCGGCGGCATCGGCCTGGGGCAATAAAACCTGCAAGGCTTTATAGATACCGAAAATATAAGACAGCCGTTCCAGCTTGTCAGGGTTAAGCTTGGCCGTTTCCGGGCTCTTCTTCCATTTAAAATAGGTGCTTCGGGAATCCAGTCCCAGTAGCGTCATCGCTTCGTCGGCATTTAGTCGCCATACATTCGCGATATTAAAAAAGGTTTGTAAAGCGCTTTTTGAAACTCGGGCGCTATCGGAGGGAAGTTGAGCGCGAGCAATGGATAACATGGTGTACCTCGGCAAAAAGTTTATTAATAGATTTTCTGTAAAGTTAAGTCTATTTATGTACTTTGTCAAGCGGGTTATGACTGGAGAGCTGTGTGCGGGAGAACCGCACACACGGTTTGGAGGGAAGGGAGGATACCCGATTCGGGATAAAGGTTAGCGGGAGAGGACCGGGCTAGGTGATAACCCCGATTCAGGTTGGTATTTGACTATCAACGGGGCGCTTGGGATTGCGGCCTAAGTTTGATTTACCAAGTGCCGGTATTCGGCATCGAAACCCAGGGCTCCTGTGGCGCCAGCGACTCACCTTTCTGTAAAAACTCGATCGAAATCATGTCCGGCGAACGCACAAACGCCATGTGCCCGTCACGCGGCGGACGATTGATCAAGACACCGGCATCCATCAGTTTTTGACAGGTTTCATAAATATTATCGACTTCAAAAGCCAAGTGGCCGAAGTTACGCCCGCCGGTATAGTCTTCGGTATCCCAGTTATAGGTTAGCTCTATTAACGGGGCTTCCGTCTCAAGGGCCTGTTTCGCATCCAGCGGCGCATATAAATAAACCAGTGTAAAACGCCCGGCTTCGCTTTCCATTCTGTGGCTTTCGGTCAGGCCCAATTTGTTGCAAAAGAAATCCAGCGATTCGGCAAGATCATGAACCCGGATCATGGTGTGTAGATAACGCATAGTAATTTACTCCTTGTGGATAAGTTATAGTTAAAGATCAGATAATCTGTTTTACAAATGTCGGTTCGCACACGCTTTTGGGATCCGCTCATGGCAAAAAAAACCGTCAATTGTATAATCATTCGACATGTCAGCCGCTGTGAATAGCAAATTTAATAACGCGGGCCTAGCCACTAAACCGGAAGACACACAAGCATATTACCGAACTATCCATTCACTGTCATCGGAGTAAGGTCATGAAAAACATCAACCCAGAAAAAAAACCGCGTTGGCTTTGGCCAAGCCTGTTATTGTTATCGCCTTGCGTGACGGCGGCGCCTGTGCAAATCACATTAGCGCCGGCTGCGATATTCAATCAATCAGGCAGCGCAACCGGTAGTGTAGCCAGTTTGGCAGTGATGGATCAGAGCGGCGTCCAGGATACCGCATCAAATTATGTGTCGTTTTTATCGCCCGGTAGCTATTATCAGGGCTATCGCCGTTACAATGTACCGTTAAGCATTTCACCGCGCTGGATTATCTCGCTTAAAGTTCGCGCCAATTACTATGGTCCGGCCAAAACCCAGCAACTGTGGACGTGGCGGGGTTATGACTGGACGCGCAATACCTGGGTCAAGATAGGCACCAATAACGCCGTCCCGAATCAATGGACAACGCTGACTTTTAACGTGTTCTCAGCTGCGCGCCTGGTCAACGGCAACGGCGAGCTTCGCCTGCAACTGTTGTCGGGGACAGGTACTGGTAACGCAAAACTGGATTACGAGGCGGTTACCGTCAAGTACAATAATCCCGGCGGTCCCGCCATCGCCGGCTGTCCGATGTTCCCGGCAAACAATATCTGGAACCGGCGCGTCGATAATCTGCCCGTTCATGCCCAATCGTCGCAATGGATAGACACCATCGGTCGCTTTACCGGCTTTCACATGGATTTCGGTTCCGGCAAATGGGACGGAGGTCCTATCGGCATACCCTATAATATCGTTTCGGCAGCGCATGTTCCCAAATATACGCTCAGCTTCTACTACGGTAATCAGTCCGATGCCGGACCTTATCCGATTCCCGCTGCACCGTTGATCGAATGGGGCGGCGACCATCATTTGCTGGTTGTTGATACCGATCTGTGCCGTCTTTACGAAATCTTCGACATCAGCCGTAAAAACGGCCAATGGCGCGGCGGTTCCGGAGCGATCTGGAATTTAACCGGTAATCAGTTGCGCCCCGATACCTGGACATCCGCCGATGCCGCCGGTTTGCCGATGTTGCCCGGTCTGGTCGCTTACGATGAGATCCAGACCGGCGCCATCAAGCATGCCTTGCGTTTTACCACAAATTGCACCAGCGGCTATATCTGGCCCGCGAAACACCAAGCCGCCAGCGGTTCCTGCTCGAATCCGCCGCCGATGGGCGCGCGTTTCCGCTTGAAAGCGTCCTACGATATTTCCCAATATTCGCCGCGCATGCAAGTGCTGCTGACGGCAATGAAAACCTACGGCATCATGCTCGCCGACAACGGCTCCGCCTGGTATGTCAGCGGCGCGCCCGACGAACGCTGGGATAATGACATGCTGCACGAACTCGATCAGCTGACCGGCGATGCTTTCGAAGCGGTCGATGTGTCGGGCGTTATGGTCGATCCGGATTCCGGTGAGGCAAGTCCCTGATGGATGACGGGAAGTCGGTCTTCTCAATGAATAATTGATTGAGAAGACGCCAACCGTTTACATGTCTGGACGAAGGTGAGCAATGCGCATCACTGGTCAAGAAAATACGATTATGCTCAAAAAGATTGGAGATGCTGAGTATATTTGTTAGTATCAAAACGGTCTGTTATGGATTGGGATTTCTGTGTCGTTAACTGTAAAGTAGCTAAAAACCTAGACTATTCATGGGCTTAAACCGCGCTTTTTTATTCCCGATTTGCATCTCCAAATACCAAAAGCAACATAAAACCGTACGCTCTTACATCTAATGTGTTTTCTAAACCTAATCATGGCAGGATAAAAAATATGACTTATACAGTAACGATATCAAATAACACTAAATTATTTCCCGGCCATACATTAAGCGAGTGGCGAAATTACGGTGCATTTGCGGTGATTAAGGATGATGGCTCGGTAGTAACCTGGGGAGATTTTGCGACGGGCGGTGATAGCAGCGCCGTTGCCGATCAGCTCAGTGGCGTAATAGACGTCACTCAAATTTATTCGTCAATGTGGGCCTTTGCCGCGCTGAGAGAAGATGGTTCGGTAGTGACCTGGGGCGATTATGCTTATGGTGGTGAT
Organism: Methylococcaceae bacterium; assembly: GCA_005772825.1. Lineage (GTDB taxonomy): Bacteria > Pseudomonadota > Gammaproteobacteria > Methylococcales > Methylomonadaceae > SXIP01. The sequence goes on from SXIP01000012.1 coordinate 17,653, forward strand.
AGCAGCGCTGTTGCCGGCCAGCTTGACGGCACGATTGATGTTAAGGGCGTTTTTGCCACTGCTTGGGCATTTGCCGCCTTGCGTAATGATGGATCGGTGGTGACCTGGGGGTTAGGGTCTCAGGGCGGAGATAGTAGTGCGGTTGCCAGTCAAATTGACGGCGCAATTGATGTTACGCAAATTTATTCGGCAGATTCGGCTTTCGCGGCTCTTCGCGCCGATGGTTCTGTTATTACTTGGGGATATGGATTGGGGGGTGGTGATAGCAGCGCCGTTGCTACCCAACTCGATGGTACGATAGGCGCCACACAAATCTATTCTACAAGCTGGTCTTTTGCCGCCCTGCGTACAGACGGTTCAGTTGTTACTTGGGGTGATAGCGCGATGGGTGGTGATAGCAGTGCGGTTGCGGCACAACTTGACGGCACTGTGGATGTCACGCAAATCTACTCAACAACAACCGCCTATGCTGCTTTACGTGCTGACGGTTCGCTCGTTACCTGGGGCTATGGATATTGGGGCGGTGATAGCAGTTCGGTTGCTTCGCAGCTTGATGGCGGCATTGATGTCACCAGCGTGTTTTCTACCGATCAAGCCTTAGCCGCGCTACGTGCCGATGGGTCAGTCGTCGCTTGGGGGGATGCTTTTTTTGGTGGCGATATCAGTGCGCTTGCCGACCAACTTGACGGCACAGTCGATGTCACGCAAATCTATTCGACGCATGGGGCATTTGCGGCGTTACGCGTCGATGGTTCGGTAGTGGCTTGGGGAGACGGCTGGAATGATGCCGGTGACAGCAGCGCGGTGGCTAGCCAACTGAACGGCACAATTGACGTCGTCCAAATCTACTCGACCGATTATGCTTTTGCCGCCTTACGCGCTGATGGCTCCGTCATCACTTGGGGATCGAGCTATTCCGGTGGTGACAGCAGTGCTGTCGCTTCTTTGCTTGATGGCACGATGGATGTCACACAAATCTTTGCAACAAGCAACGCCTTTGCCGCACTGCGCACCGATGGATCACTGGTCGCTTGGGGGGATGCAGGCTTGGGAGGCGACAGCAGTATCGTTGCGGACTTGATTAATACTGGCGTGATCAGCGGCGCCAATATTTATACAGACGATGTTGTTAACATAGCCGACAATCACGCTCCCACCGGTGATGTCATCATCGCCGGTCATGCTACTCAAGGACAGGTCTTAACCGTAACCAATACCTTGGCAGACATCGATGGTTTAGGCACTATTAGCTATAGCTGGAGCAATGGTGTCACCGAAGTCGGTACGGGTAGCACCCATATTATCAGCGCAGCTGATGTTGGCGCTCATTTAACCGTTTCTGCGAGTTACACGGACGGCTTGGGTACTTTAGAGCTGGTCACCAGCATCGAAACACCGTTAATAGGGATAGCGTCCATTGGCACCGCCGTTGCCGATACATTATACGGAACGGCTGGAAACGACAGCTTGAGTGGTTTGGGTGGTAATGACTCGCTTTATGGAAATGGTGGTGATGATACTTTAAACGGCGGAAACGGTACCGATCTGCTAGTCGGAGATGCGGGTAACGACATGATATTGGGCGGCGCCGGTAAGGACACCATTTCAGCGGGTAATGGCAATGATATTTTGGATGGCGGCGCAGCGAACGACACATTAACAGGGGGTGACGGACAAGACGTGTTTCAATTCACGACGTCATTAACGACAAACGTCGATAAAATCATCGACTTTGCAGTCATTGACGATATGATCCAATTGGACGATGCTATCTTTACACAGTTTTCCAGCACCGGTGATGTTGACGGCGCTTATTTTAGAATCGGCGCTGCAGCGGTTGATGCCAACGACTACCTAATTTATAACCAAGCCACAGGCTCTTTGCTATATGATGCCGATGGCAGCGGTTCTGGTGCGGCAATAAAGCTTGCTGTGTTAGGCACCAACTTAGCTTTGACGGCAGCCGACTTTGAAGTGATTTAAAGGCTCCGGCCAGGCAAGTCGCTGATGGATGGCAATGTCGGCCAATAATGGATTGTCATAATGACCACGAAGACACGAAGCACACGAAGTTTTAAATTGGCATTTTGTCGGCAAATGCTTCTTGAATATGTGCGCGTTCGTGAACTTCGTGGTGTTATGTGCTTTAAGTTTCCGCGAGAAACGACCAGTCTATGCTCAAGTCGGGGAAGCGTTGCACAAGGGTTGGTTCATCCATGCCGAATACGCCGGGTAATCCGTACCGCCCTTGTACATCCAGAGTATAAACCATAAGCCAACGCTCTTCCGGGTGGACAATCCAGTATTCCTGCACACCATGCTGCTGGTAAAGATTCCGTTTGGTGTTCATGTCCCTGAGTAGCGTGGAAGGAGAAAGCACTTCGACAATCCAGTCCGGCGCGCCCCGGCAGCCCAGCTTGTCCAGTTTGGACGGGTCACAGATAACGCTTAAATCGGGCTGCACCACTGTTTCCACTTTAGCGTCGGTTTCATCTTGGCGCGGCAGGCGCACATCGAAAGGAGCGACATACACTTCACATCGTTTGGCTTGCAGGTAATTACCGATTTGTCTGCCCAGTTCAGACACAATCTTCTGGTGTATGCGCAACGGGCCTGTCATCGCATACGCTATGCCGCCTATTAATTCCCAGCGTTCATCTTCCGGCCAATGGGCATAATCGGCATAGGTGTATTTTTGTTGCAATTTTTCTGCGGTGTTCATCGGTTTCTCTCCAGGGTGGAGACTGGTTTCGGGAACGGGTCTTCGATGATTTGACGGATGGTGAACATACAGTGTTTCCTCATAAGTTTTCCGCTTGCAAGCCGGTGCGCTTTTGGACGTTAGTACTTAAATGTTGGGCAATGCTATCGCTTTTGCCCAACCTAGTGTGCCCAGCACGGGCTAAAACTTGTTATCTGAAAGGAGATAACCGGAGAGAGTAACGACAACCGTAGCGAAACGCAAGGGGGAAACCGCGAGGTCAGCCTGAAAGAAGCGCGTAGCAAAAGCACGACCGTAGGAA
>SXIP01000128.1 GCA_005772825.1 Methylococcaceae bacterium
AATCGGTCTCACGGATAGGCGGCAAAGCCCAGCATCCGGCTATCAGCCATCAAGCCGGGCAAATGAAACTGGATTACCTGCAATTTCTGGAGCTGGAAGCCTTCACACGTTTCGGTCAACGCCTGGAGGCCTCGATGGAAGCGCGGATCAAGCGCGGCAGGCTGTTGCGGGAAATCCTCAAACAGGATCGGCTGGTTCCACTTAAGGCCCTTTTTCAACTGGCCTGGCTGACGGCGTTTAACGAAGGTTTTTTTAATCAGGCGCAACCGAAAGAAATAGCCGGCTATCTTGAACGCCTTCAGCAAGGCATTAACGACACCACGCTGACACTGGACAGCCCCCGTGAACAATGGCGGGAAGCCGTCGGCGGCTGGCTTGATATAACGACAAAACAGACGTCATGAGCCAAAGCCGCGAATTGCAAGTGCATATCACGCAGATGGAGGAGATACGCACCATTTTAAACGCCATGAAAAACCTGGCATTTATGGAAATCCATAAACTGAGCCGCTTTCAACTCATGCAGGGTCAGGCCGTCGCTAATATTGAACAGGCGGCAATGGATTTCCTGACTTTTTATCCCGGCCTGCCGCTTAACCAAGCCAACGCCCGGCGCATCTGTATTTTATTGGGTGCCGAGCGCGGTTTTTGCGGCGATTTTAATGAAAGCCTGATTGATGCGGTGACGGCTGAAACCTATTCCGGCATTATCGCCATCGGCACCCGGCTCGGCGGCAAACTTACCGACAATTCCCCCGCCGTGCTGGCGTCAATTGAAGGCGCCAATACCGCCGAAGAAATACCCGCCATCATAAACCGCCTGATCGACACCATCAGTTCGCTGCATCAACCGGATAAACAGGCGCCGTCGCAACAATTACAGCAACCGCTGTTTCAACACGCGGACTGGATGCAATTAACCGTTGTATATCACGACAGCGAATCCAACGCCATCACTCAGCGCCAGGTATTCCCGCCCTTCCCCGAGCAAACAAAAACAACGACCCCTTATAAAATCCCGCCGGTGCTTAATCTTGATCCTGCCGATTTTTATACCGACCTGGTGGATCATTACCTGTTCGCCGTACTGCATGAAATCTTTTATAGCTCGTTGATGGCCGAAAACCACCGACGCCTGCAACATCTGGAAGGCGCGGTAAAACACCTGGACGATGAAACCGTCAACCTGCGGCGGAAATCCCAGATTTACCGCCAGGAAGAAATTACCGAGGAGATAGAGGTTATTTTGCTGAATGCCGAGAATCTTTAGGGATGTCATTATTCGAGCGAGCAACCGATATACGGCGCTAGGAAAACTTACGCATAAATCCCCGGCAAAGCCGGGGATTTATGCTGTTACTTATCGACCTGTCGGATGTGCGCTTGTTACAGACGCCGGATTGGCGTTTGCTACCGGTTTTATATTAGCCGTAGCAGGAATAACAATATGCATACCGTATTTTGCATTCAGGGTATTGATGGACGATTTATAAGCGCCGTCACTCCAGCCTGAACGTTGCGGATTATAAGACTCACCCACCAATGACACTTGCTTGCCGGGTAACGGTTCGATAGCCCATGCCGCAATATCGGCATTGGTAAACTGACTGCCGCCGCGTAACCAATACCAGGCCGCCGGCCAGATTTTCACGACAGTATTCAATGGTTGCGGGATCGTCGCTTGCGGCAATACATCGTGCAAACCGCGGTCAATTTCCGCTTCAACCGCTTTAATACCTAACTGCGCAGTGCGTTGCCAGAATTCGACGCATTCTTCCTTATCGGTGTACACGGTGCGTGTCACCAATTGCTGCGCGGCATATTGCGCCACCGGAATCTCGGTAAAATTAAAACAATGTTCCGTCGTCCAGATACGATGAATATCCTTGCCCGCGTAACCGATATTATGCCACCACTCATTCGGCCAACGCTGGGCAATAGTCGCTACCGGAATGCCGACAAGATCCTTGAACTGTTTCTGGTCTTTAATGGCTTCGGCGATATTACCGCCAATTTTATTAAACCCGACTTTGGGTACGGCAATCACCAGTTTTTTCGCCGTTACATTGTAGTGCGGCGTCGTGATTAAATAACCGCCCGGTTTTGAATCCAGCGTCAATGCCGGTTCATTGAGAAATACATGAGCGCCGTTGCTGATCGCATCCCCCGCCATTTTGATAATAAATTGCTACATACCGCCTTCAGGATAGTAAGGCGTGCAACAGACATCCCATTCCTCATCAAGATAATCCAGATAACCCCGCGCATCCAAGGTCGCTTCAAAATCGGCGCGAAACCGAAAAACATCGGCAAGAAAATGATAGCCCTGAGTCCCGGCAACGGCATTAACATAAGAACGGAAATCGGGATATTTATCTATATTGGCGCGTTCGGGACCAAAGCGCAGCTTATCGTACAACGCGACTTCCTTATCTACAGTATTGGGCACCAGCGGATAAGCGCTTTTATTGATTTGGTCGGAAGTAAAACCGTAATAGCCGCGCGCACTGATCAAATCATCAATAAATGGGGCCGCTTCGAGGGTAATTCCGAGGTCCGAAGCCAGTTTGAATAAATAATTTTGCGTCTCGGCAACACGCAATGCCCCTTTGCCGAAGACCCAGTCAGGATGATTGGGGTCCAACGCGACATCATCGATGCGTCCGCCCAATTTGGGTTCTTTCTCAAACAAGCAGACATTAGAATCCGGATTACCGGCAGGCAGCTTGGCCAATTGATAAGCCGTATGGACACCGCCCGCTCCGCCGCCGATAACAGCGACCTGGCAAGCCAGGGTTTGCAGCGCATTTGCATTGTTAACGCTTAATGATAAAAGACAGCTTAAACTGAGTGTACTAAGGTATTTATTCATAATTCATACTCCGGAAATCAGTTGTTATTTATGGGACAGGCTTTAGAAATAGCCATGAAAAATGCCATAGTCTTAAAGAGCATCAGCTTAATTAACGGGATAAAAAAACAATCCACCGACTAAGTCATTTAGCGACTTACAATACATCAAAACATTGCAAAACACATACAGGATTCCATAGGTATTCAACAGTAACGAAGCGGATCGTTTTGCGGTATAAAAATCTTTCCAATCAAAGAGAGTTTAATTTTACATGTTGATTGGTAAGGTTATTATTCAGGCTGCGCAAGCGGAAAATCAATCAATGCAGTTCATCAAGCTCCAGCCTGCGTAATTTCGGCGCCAGTTTCGCCGTCGCGGCAACCACGGTTAGCGTCATCACGCCACCGAAAATGACCGACGGCACCAGCCCCATCAAGCGCGCCGCGATACCTGACTCAAAAGCGCCCAGTTCGTTGGATGAACCGATAAAGATGCCGTTGATGGCGGATACCCGACCGCGCATGGCGTCGGGTGTCGCCAGTTGCATGATAGTCGTGCGCATGACCACTGAGACGCCGTCGAAAACACCGGAGAGCATCAACAGAGCGCCTGCAACCCAGAAATTGACAGCTAAGGCGAAGCCGATCATGCACAAGCCGAAGCCTGCGACAGCAGCCAGCAGCCAGCGTCCGGCATGGCGATTGATCGGATGGCGGGTGAGAAACAGCCCGGTCATCACCGCCCCGATGGCCGGGGCGGCGCGAAGAATGCCAAGGCCTTCGGGACCGTAATGAAAGACATCGTGAACGAATGCAGGCAGCATCGCCACCGCGCCCCCGAACAGCACGGCGAACATGTCCAGCGACTGTGCGCCGAGAATAATCTGATTACTGAACACAAAGCGCAGTCCCTCGCCTATACTGGTGAACAACGGTGTGCTTTCCGCCTGCGGCGGTTCCTTGACGCGCACCGACAGCAGCGCCAATGCAGCGCACAGACAAAGACCGGCAGCGACGCTGTAGGCGCTGGTCTTGCCTGCCCATCCGACCAGGATGCCGCCAATCGCAGGGCCGGTCACCAAACCCAACTGGAACACCGCTGTGCCGATTCCCGACGCACGAGCATATTGATCACGCGGCAAGACCAACGCAAACATCGCGCTGTACGAAGGTCCGATAAATGCGCGCGCCACGCCGGTAAAAGCGATGGTACCGTAGATCCATAACACCGGGTTACCGGCCAGCCAACCTGACGACAACGCAACCAGGGTCAGCGCTGTCATAAACAGCAGCAGGCAGGCAAGCACACCGAACAGGCGGCGTGAATAATGATCCACCGCATAGCCTGCAAACAGCGCGCAACAGAAGTAGGGAATGACCTCAGCCAGCCCGACAAGACCCAGCGCAAGCGTGTCGTGCGTCAGTTCGTAAATGTGCCAGCCCACCACGATCGCCATAATCTGGTAGGCGAGAACGACCAGACCCCGAAAAGATAACAGCTTGAAAAAAGGTTTGGGTTTAATAAAAAATCGCATGAATGATGGGGGATCGGTAAGGAGATGTCAGACAGAATTTTGCCGGGCGGGTAACATATGGTAACAACAACGTTTAGGTTTTAGCTCATAACAAAGCGTATTAACTTTTAGTGTACTATGAACCTGCTCGTTACAGCCAACCATGAGAAATTATTGACCAATCGCTCTGCCGTAATCGAAGCCGATCCCACAAAATGTTTTGGCAAACAGACGCGCGATCCATCAAGGGCGAATGGATCGCCGAGGATGGCGAGGAATTGGTGGTTGCCGTATGCCGGCATTGGGAAATGGAATCCGGCAACTGGATTTTGGGCACCACTTTAAATGAGGATAATTTCCGGGTCGGCGACGGAAATCAATTGCAGGGAGTTTTTATCGTTTTTTTAAATGACTTTATGGCCTTAACCGATTACCGATCACTCAGTCAGGCCACTTTAACTTACTGTTATATATTGACTGATAGCCGTTTCGGCTAGGCCCTAATTAACCAGTGTATGGCCGCGCTGACGCATACATGTTTTGAATGCTCGTTTAAAGTCCTCATTGGCTTCATAACCTTTCCACAATCCGGCGGGAATAGCCAAAATAGCACCGCCTGCAGCACCTGTTGCGGCACTGCCCGCTATAGCGCCAATAGCCGCGCCGCCGGCGGCACCGGTAACAGCTCCTATACCTGCCCCCATAGAGACTTCTTTGGTGATATCCGATGCTTGATCCGCCAGAACCTTACACTCTGACATGTCGCCCTGAACGGTTTCCGGATGTTGGTCCATACGCGGATCGACAATCGGACGCCAGCCGCTCACCGACGCGCACCCGGTGGCTAGTGCAGAAAGTACCAGCAATGTTGATAAATTATTTTTTCTCATGTTTTTCTCCAAAAAATCGCATAAATGGCATTGAAATCATTTCAATAAAGCGCCTGAAAATTTACCAAGGCAAAATTTCCACCCTATTGTCCCGTGGTAGTGAAAAATTGAATTTGGCTAAATAATCGCTAAAAAAGTGGATCATTACATAGCCCCTCTTTGAAAAATGAGGCGATGAATAATTGCAAAAGCGGGAACTACCGGACGCTGTTTGACAGGGTTATCTGACCATCCTATTACCCAAATAGGAACCGGCAGCGGCGCCAAGACCTGAAGCGATTGGATTACCCGCACCCAGTTCGTAACCAACAACGCTGCCTATGACGCCTCCAGCCAAACCCTGATGGGAACGCCGGTCGTCACTATTAAAATGTGCCGGTGGTGGTGGAGCGTATTGCGGGGCTTGTTGGTAATAAACACGTTCAATCGGTGCGTGGCGATGGTGACCATGCCGGTGACCATGGTGTTCATCCTCATCGGCCAACGCAAGTGAAGAAAGTGCCAAGTACAGCAAGGCAACGACGGTAATTCTAAACATATAAAATCTCCTTAAAATCAGAATAATTCAGTTGCATTAAATGCTACAGACTATTTGTGGATTCTTAATTAGGGAAACATTAGGAATTGATTAAATTAATAATTCACCACGGGCTATAAGATCGAAATTCCGAGCTGGAAATGGGGTGAATTGTTATGCGATGAAGAGACATGTTGACCGGTCTCATTAATTATTCGTAAATATGTGACGCAATTCCGTTGTAGTTTGTTACAACTTCTGATAACTCAGGCATGATGAGCGCAATGTTGGTTTGAGCATGAATATTGGCACCAGATCGCGTATGCGTTCGCGGCATATTAATGACAATAGGCGGGTAACAATGATGGACAATCTATCGACTCTACGCTTCGTCAGGCATCAGATCCAAGACCACATCAACCTATGGATGCAATTGCGTCCACAGATAGTCGGAGTAATGCGATGGGTGCTGCTTCTTGCGTTTTTCTTTACCGGCGCCGCCATGTCGGCACCGACCGTGCTGGATTTCGAGGACATCTCGGCAGGAACCACGATTACCAATCAGTACAGCCAACACGGAGTCCTGTTCCAAAACCATTTTCTTGGGACGTATCCGGCGGCACATTCCGGAACTCGCGTCTTGCGGACAGCCAATCCCTCAGACGAAATCTTTACCCCGATACCGCTGGCAATGACCTTTACCAGTCCCCAGTCTCGAGTGAAGCTGTTTGCGGCATCCGATAATATTGCTCTGAATGGGACGCTCATCGCATTTGATGCCGCCGATAATATCGTGGCTCAGGACGGACCCAAACTTGTTGCGGCCAACGTGTTTACCACTATGTTCGAGGTTACCGATCCCGGCTCTACACCAAGCATCACACGGGCAGAACTTCGTCTCGAGAACGGTATATACTTTGCCATAGACGATCTTGAGTTCGAGGGCCCACCGGCTCCTTCCGGGGCCTGCCTGCAGGACCCACCTCCACACTTCGTTGAGATCCGGAAGGCGGATCCAAAGGTCAACAAACAGCATCACGATCTGATGCGGAAGCTTCTGATCGAATCAGTCGCTATCCCCAACACGACCATTCTGCTCGGCCCGAACGTGGTCCTGGACTTCACTGACGCGGACGACAAGGATATTCCGCTTAGTTTCGGTCCGTGCGTAACACTCACCAGTACGCGTACCTTCCCGCCAAATGCAGTGCAACCGGCCCGCACACCGCATTCACTTGGGCCTATACTCAAATTTGGACCACACCGAAGCAACGCAGAAAAAGTCTTTCTTTCGATCAATTGTCCCGCGACTTTTCAACCCAACGACCATGTGCGTATTTCAGGTTTTCGCATTATTGGACCCAGTTTCGGCCAACAATCGGTCGATGATATCGGTATCCAAATTGTCCGCTGTCTCGATATCGAGATCTCAAATATGGAGATTGCCGGTTGGGGCGGTCAGGCTATCCAGGTAGTGGACGATCCGGAACAAGGACCGGGACAAGAGTCGCCGAACAATCTTCCCGGCGAGCGGATCGGGCGTCCTGAGCAAATCCGCGTTTTCCACAATTACATCCATCACAACCAGCATCCTCGCACTACGTTCAACAACCACACCGCCGGGTATGGCGTTGATGTTCATCACGGCGCATGGGCGCAGGTGCATGAGAACGTGTTCGATTTCAATCGACACGCCATCGCTGCAGCGGGCGACACGGGCGGCTACGAAGCACTCAGGAATCTGGTTCTAAAGGGTGGTGGATTGCACTATGGTCCGCTTGGCATCCATACCCACCAATTCGACATCCACGGCAGCGGCGACAACGGTTTCGGCGGTCAGGCGGGCATACAGTTCTGGTTCGCTGAAAACTCATTTCAATATCTGGCCGGGGCCGCGATAGAGATTCGAGGAAGGCCGCACATTAGTGTCGATATTCACGACAATATCTTTGCCCATAAGGGTCTTGAGAATGATCGGGGAGCCGATGCGATCCATGTAGAAAACCGAAGCGACCTGGATGTGATCAAGATCGGACCTAACAACGTCACCAAGTTTGATTCATACGGTCGCTACGGTGTCTGCGATTTCGACGGTGACGGCATCGACGATCTGTTTCTCGCGACAGGCAAGACATGGTGGTTTTCAAGTTTCGGTGAGTTCCAATGGACCTATCTCAGCGCACGAACCGAGCGCTTAAATCAGGTCCGACTCGGATACTTCGACAATGATAAGCGCTGTGACGTGCTGACCGAGAGCGATGGGGAATGGGTGATCGCGAGTGGAGGCACTGGCCCATGGCAAAGTATCGGCGCATTCGGTACACCGCTCAAGGAAGTTGCTTTCGGTCAGTTTAATCCCAGGATACAGGACTTTCGACCCGGTGTGACACGACGGACGACGCACGCCTTCTGGCGCACGCAGAATGGTCAATGGATGGTGACACCTTTGGCGGCGGTCAATTGGCAGCCAACCCAAAGCTCTTCATTTCCACTGAGCAAGCTGCGGTTTGGCGACTTCACGGGCGACGGTGTCACCGACGTGCTTGCTGTCCAGGGCGGACGGTGGTCAATTTCGAAAAGCGCCATCGGTGGCTGGCAAAGACTCAACCCATTCTTGGCTGACGACGTACGTTCGCTCTATATCGCGGATCTCAATAACAACAATATCGATGATCTGATAAAGTTGAATCGAACGGAGATTCGCATAGGTGAAATCATCAAAGAAACATTTACCTGGTGGGTGTCCGACGATGGACGTACGCGTTGGCGTAAACTTAAAACATACTCTATGACACATCCTGCAAACGCCTCAGTCGTACCCGTATTCGCCTTTGCGGGCCGCTTCGGTGCGGCGCCGGGCGGTGGCGTCCTGCTCATTGACCATAATCGCATCGGGAACTTCTTCAGCGAAGCGGAAATTCCGACGGGCGCCTCACCTGATTGGAGAAGCCTTTTTGCCTACTGAATTCTATTTCCAGTAGTATCGCTAACAGAGGATGCAATAGCGCTCTTGCTTACAGGTGATAATTTTGCTTCACGCTTGGCAATCAGCGCTTTTGCTGCATCCGAACCGATATGCGCTTCACCGCGTTGCTTAGCTAACGCCATTTGTTTTTCCCGCTCCATGAATCGGGCCTTCTGATCAGGCGTTATTTTGCCGTAACAATGCGGGCAACTGACGCCTTGCTCGTATTGGTCGCTGGCTTTATCGGTTTCGGTGATCGGCATACGGCAGGCATTGCATTGATCGTAACTGCCTTTTTCAAGTTGCAGATTAACGGTTACCCGTTCATCAAACACAAAGCATTCGCCTTGCCAAAGCGTTTCTTGTGGCGGGACTTCTTCCAGGTATTTTAATATCCCGCCTTTCAGGTGATAGACCTCATCAAAGCCTTGTTCTTTTAAAAATGCAGTGGATTTCTCACAGCGAATGCCGCCAGTACAGAACATGGCGACTTTTTTGTGTTTTTCAGGATCAAGGTGGGTTTTTACAAAGCCGGGAAATTCACGAAAGCTTTCGGTATTGGGATTGACGGCATTTTTAAAGGTGCCGACTTTAAATTCGTAGTCATTGCGGGTATCGACCAGGATGACATCGGGATCGGAAATCAGCTTGTTCCAGTCCTTGGGGCTGACATAAGTACCGACCACGCGTTTAGGATCAATGCCTTCGACGCCCATCGTGACGATTTCTTTTTTGAGTTTGACTTTGGCGCGATTGAATGGCGGCGTGCTGGTGTACGATTCCTTGTAATCAATATCGGCAAGGCGGGGGTCGCCATGCAGCCAATCCAGCAAGGTATCTATCGACTCGCGAGAACCGGCTACCGTGCCGTTGACGCCTTCATTGGCGAGCAGCAAGGTGCCGCGTATCTGATTGGCTTCCAGGACATCCAACAGGGGTTGGCGTAAATCCTGGAAATTTTCCAGCGTGACAAATTTATATAAAGCACAGACGACTATGTGGGGTCTGTCTATTGGAGACATAAATAATTCCTTATTGTTAGCTGGAACGTAAATCCAGGACAAAAAAGGAAGCTATTATACGCAAACAGCAGGCGTTTTGCCGGTTAGAAAACCGGCGAAGTATCCGGGTCAGATTTGCGATTGCAAATAATTTTGTATGCCGATTTTTTCGATTAATTCAAACTGGGTTTCCAACCAATCGACATGTTCTTCTTCATTTTTCAGGATATGCGCAAAAACATCCCTGGAAACATAATCTTTAACCTGTTCGCAATAGGCTATCGCCTCCCTGAGCGGCGGAATCGCTTCCTGTTCCAGCCGTAAATCACATTTCAGCATTTCTTCCGGATTTTCGCCGATCATTAATTTGCCGAGACTTTGTAAATTGGGCAAACCTTCCAGGAACAGTATGCGTTCGATTAACTGGTCGGCATGCTTCATTTCATCGATGGAT
>SXIP01000129.1 GCA_005772825.1 Methylococcaceae bacterium
CGCCGCTCGCCGGCGATGATTTCGTATTTTTCGGGCGCTACCTTGCGCACGACTACAGGCTGGATAATACCCTGCGCCTTGATGGAATCGGCCAATTCCTGCAACTTTTCCGGATTAATATCTTGTCGCGGCTGGTACTTGCCCCGCTGCATATATTCAATGGGCAGGGTTTGCAACGGGTGCTTTTCTCCCGATGCTGCGCCTGCTCCGTCACTGCCTTCGGCTTTGGCGGAAACATCTCCCAATAAAGCATCCAGCCCCCGGCCTAATCCACGTTTTTGTACAGCCATCGCCTTCTACTTTTGTCTTGATTTATCATTTCATCCACTTATGCAACCCTGGACACTGTCTATTGCGCTGACTTACGAAAGATCGGCGCGGACCATCGCTTCGAATTCTTCAATCAGTTTTTTTAACGCTTCCGCTTCTTCCAGCAGGACAAGATGTTCTTTTTGAATATTCTTGAATAACGCCATCACAATTGCCGCCTTGTCATCGACCGGCTCGGCAATTGCTCCCTGCATTGCTGTCGATCTTTGTTCCAGAACCGAGTCTACTTCACCCATTTCCGAAGCAACGACTTCCGTATCCAAATCGTCGGAAACCGGAGGAGGCATACTCTGTATGTCGTCCCGCGCTGCCCCTTTAACCGGCTGAGAATCAGCCGATTGGGTCTGCGACTGAGGCATCTCCTCTTTAGAGGCAACATCAACCAACAAAGCCTCGAGTCCCCGGCCTAACCCGCGTTTTTTTACAGTCATGAGCTGTGTTTTTCTTTTCTGATCATTTCACCCGCCAGGGCAATATAAGCCACTGACCCCCGTGATGATTTATCGTAGCTCAGCACCGGCAAACCGTGACTCGGCGCTTCCGCCAGACGAATGTTTCTGGGCACGCAGGTGCGAAATACCTTGTCGCCGAAATACCGGATCAGCTGTTCCGAGACGTCTTTGGTGAGGCGGTTTCTGTCGTCATACATGGTCCTGAGAATCCCTTCCAAATGCAGGTCGGGGTTAACGGTCTCCTGAATATTTTTCAATGTGCTCATTAATGCCGATAAGCCTTCAAGCGCATAATATTCGCATTGCATCGGTATCAACAGGCTGTTGGCGGCAACCATCGCATTCAAGGTCAGCATATTCAAGGACGGCGGACAATCGATCAGTATAAAATCATAGTCCGGTTTGATCGGGAGCAAGGCATCGGCCAAGCGTAATTCCTTGCGATCCGCGTGTATTAACTGCACTTCGGCAGCCGTCAGGTCGGAATTGCCGGGAATAACGGAAAAACCGATTTCAGGCAGATAAATAACAGTTTCGGCGGCAGGTACATCTTCCATCAATAAATCGTAACTGGAATACTTGACCTCTTCTTTATCCACGCCACAGCCCATCGCGGCATTACCCTGGGGATCAAGATCCACCAGCAACACGCGCCGTTTGGCCGCCGCCAGCGACGCCGCCAGATTGACACTGGTTGTTGTTTTTCCTACGCCGCCTTTTTGATTGGTTACGGCAATTACTTTTCCCACTCTATTACCTCAAGTTTTATCTAGTATGCACAGGGCGGATGCGAACCAGACATCTTTCCGCCTCAACGCCCGGCACTTTAATCGGAATCAGGGTTTTATCAGCCGAAACTTCCGCCAATTCCGCCTCTACATAAGGCCCTTTCATGGCCAGTAACATCCCGCCTTCGGCCAGCAAATGCGCGGTCAATTCGACTATATCGGACAAACTTGCAAAGGCCCGGGTAATCACTGTATTAAAAGCATGTCCGGGCTGATACTGTTCGACACGATTATGACAAATCGCCACATTTTTAAGCCCTAATTCTAATACCACCTGCTGCACAAAACGTGTTTTTTTAGCGTTGCTGTCCAGCAAGGTAAATTCTATTTGCGGCAAACAAATCGCCAACGGAATGCCGGGTAAACCTGCGCCCGTGCCTATATCGATAACACGTCTGCCTTCAACAAAAGGCAACACAGCCAGGCTGTCCAATAAGTGCAGGCGAACCATGTCTTCCTTGTCCCGGATTGCGGTCAGATTATAAGCTTTATTCCATTTTTCAATCAGCTTAATAAAGCCAAGCAGTTGTTCTACCTGATCTTCAGTCAGATTCATATTTAATGAAGCGAGACCGGAAACCAGGATGTCACGACAGCTTTCCATCACGGCATTTCCCATCAGGCGCTTTTCTTTTTTAGATAAACCAGCAACAACGAAACCGCAGCCGGTGTCATGCCGGGCATCCGCGATGCCTGTCCCAAAGTTTCCGGGCGTTGCGCCTTGAGTTTTTGGCTGACTTCATTCGACAAACCGGGAACATTGCTGTAATCCAGCGTATCCGGCAGGCGCAAATGATCGTAACGCAAGGTTTTATCAATATCGGTTTGCTGCCTGACAATATAACCGGCATATTTTGCCTGAATTTCAGCCTGTTCGGCGACCTGCTCGGAAATACTCTCTCCACCCTCCATAAAGCCCAGCAAGCGCTGTACATCGACTTCAGGCCGCCGCAGCAGCTCCATTAAACTGGCTTCCTTCAACAAGGGTTTACCCCAGATGGCTTCAACCTGAGCGGCTTCCGCGCTATCGACCCTGACCCATTTCTTTTTCAAGTCATCCTGCAATTCGGAAATCGCCGCGCGTTTGGTTTCGAAAGCGCGCCAGCGCTCATCGTCAACCAGCCCTAATTCGCGGCCTTTTTCGGTCAAGCGCAAATCGGCATTATCCTCGCGTAACAACAAGCGGTATTCGGCGCGACTGGTAAACATGCGATACGGCTCTTGCGTCCCGCGCGTAATCAAATCATCAATCATCACGCCCATATAAGCTTCATCACGGCCGGGGCACCAGCTCTCCAGTTCCAGAACCTGACGCGCGGCATTCAAGCCGGCAATCAAGCCTTGCGCCGCCTATTCTTCGTAACCGGTGGTGCAGTTTACTTGCCCGGCAAAAAACAGGCCGTCTAGGTGCTTGGTTTCCAAGGACATTTTCAAATCCCTGGGATCGAAAAAATCATATTCAATCGCATAACCGGGACGAATGATTTCGGCATTTTCAAAACCCGGCATCGAACGCACAAATTCATGCTGCACATCAAACGGCAAGCTGGTGGAAATGC
>SXIP01000130.1 GCA_005772825.1 Methylococcaceae bacterium
AGGGAGAGGGAGCTTTCTTCCTTAACTTAATGGCAGTGACGCCGGAGCGTGGGAACGATAAATGTCATAGAAAACTTCGTGCTCTTTGTGTCTTCGTGGTGAATATCAAATTTTCAGTGTTAAGTTAAACAAGCCAGGTTTCAGGCGTTATATTGGCGGTGGTTTGATCGTCACCGAGCCAAATCTGTCCATCCTGGATGCTGATTTGTAATTGCATGGTGCGTTTCACCAGCGCAGTGAGTTGATCGCTCGCCTGCCTGGGCAGGTTAATGACGGTCAGGTTATCAAAGCGGGTCAGTTTGGGTTGAAGCTGGGACCACCAGACGGTATTGCGTCCACCGTAAGTATAGATAATGACCTTATCGGCCCGGCTGCAAGCCTTGCGTATGCGTTTTTCATCAGGCATACCGACATCAATCCACAGTTCAATATCATCAGTCAGGCTTTTTTGCCAAAGCTCGGGTTCGTCGTCCGTACTCAAGCCTTTAGTAAATTGCAGATGTTCATGCGCATTCAGCACAAAAGCCAGCAAACGCACCATCATGCGTTCTTCGGTTTCGGAAGGATGCAGGGCGATTGTCAGCTGATGTGTCTGGTAATAGCTCCTGTCCATGTCGGAAATCTGACAGTCGGCTTTATAGATGGTTGACTTGAGTGCCATTGAAAGTGTTTGCGTGCGGTAAGGCGGTTCATTCTATCAGGTTTTGCAGAAGCATGTTTTACAGCAGCAGTTTATCGTTGATCGCAACAAAGCGCTTGGCCGCTGCCATCAGTGACGGCGCCGTCAGGCCCGGTACGCCGTACACCTCGGTGCTGACGCCATCGATGCCGTTGACTTTATTCAACACCAGATCAAAGTCGCCATCCCCGGACAACAAAATGATGACATCAACCTGCGCCGCATAATCGATAATATCCAGGGTGATGCCGACATCCCAATCCCCTTTCGCGGAACCGTCACTGCGCTGGATATAAGGCTTCAGTTTGACCTCAAACCCGATATTACGGAGTATCTGCTGAAATCCCTGTTGCTTGCTGTCGCCTTTGTCGATGGCGTACGCAAAAGCCGCGACCACCTCTCTGCCGGCAGTCGCCTGCGCCCAGAAAGTATGGTAATCAAAATGGCGTTGATAGCTTTGCCGGGTGGTGTAATAAATATTCTGCACATCGACAAAGATGGCGACTTTTTCCATTTTAAAGAGGCTGATTATTTGATGAACGAACAGCAATAGTCGGTCGGTACTTTGACTTTCATCGTGAAGGCGGCATTGGCGGGCACATCGAAAGATTCACCGCCTTTTACAGCTTGCCATTGATCGTTGCCGGGCAATAACACATCCAGATCGCCGTCGATAATTTCCATCAATTCCTTGTCGGCGGTGTTGAATGTGTATTCACCCGGCAACATGAAACCTAAGGTTTTTGATGAGCCGTCTGCAAACTTGATGGTCCGGCTGCTGACATTGCCGCCGAAATAGACGTTGGCTTTCTTGACGATGGATACGTTATTAAATTCTGACATGTGTTGTGTCCTTTATTTGGAAAGGTGTAAATAAAAGGCGCAATGATACCAGATTGTGTTGATTTATTTCAGATGCAGTATGCCGGCAATCTGAACCGCGAATGGGAAAATCGAACATCAACCCAACAGCTCAAGCAAGCAATCCACATGTTCGGCCTCGGTCGCAAAACTGGTTACCAGTCGAATCAGCACTTCGTGTTGATCTAACAGGACTGGATTTGCGCGCGGAGGATTCCACTGATAAAAAACGGCGCCATTTTCCCGGAGTAGGTCTGCGTGTGATTTATCCAAAATACAAAAAACTTCATTGGCTTCCGGGTGCCATGCGATACGGGCTTGCTTGGATTTAACGATGCCTTCCCGCAAGCGCTCAGCCATCGTATTGGCATGCCGCGCCAACTGTAACCAAAGCTCATCCTGCAAATAAGCCTCAAATTGGCAAGCGATAAATCGGCTTTTAGAAAACAGTTGGGCGGCGCGTTTCCGAATGAACGGCAAATCTCTGGCCAATTCCGGGTTCATAAAGATCAGCGCTTCAGCACACCAGCAACCGTTTTTGGTTGCACCGAAAGAAACAATATCCACACCTTGTTTCCAGGTCATTTCTGCCGGTGTCAGGTCCAGCGCAACCAATGCATTCGCAAAACGCGCACCATCCATATGCAAAGGCAAACGGTAGGCTTTGGCAATTTCCGCAATGGCGGCAATTTCATCCGTCTGATACAGCGTACCAATTTCAGTCGCCTGAGTAATGGAAATCGCCATCGGTTGTCCCGCGTGGATAAAATCAGGCGGGAAACGCTCAATCTCTGCCTTGAGGTGACCGGGTTCGATTTTACCGTTCTCGCCATCGACCGGGGCGAGACGCGCGCCGTGCGTAAAAAACTCCGGCGCGCCACATTCATCTTCCAGCATGTGCGCTTCACGATGACAAAAAGAAACCCCGCCCGGACGGTTGACGGCAGCCAGCGCCAGCGAATTAGCCGCCGTGCCTGTGCTAACAAAGTAAACCGCAACTTCGCGTTCGAACAGCTCGTTAAAGCGTTGCTCAATTTGACGGTCCAGGGCGCTTGCGCCATAAGGCGCTGAGAACCCGGCAGAGGCTTCCAACAAGCGTTTAGAGATGGCGGGGTGCGCACCGGCCCAATTATCGGAGGCAAAATTAAGAGTGGCTGTTATGGGAATCATATTTGGTTTCTTTGGCTATTAGGTGTTCACAATGTGCAGAATCAATCAGGTCTCGCCTTTGCCGATCCAATGTTTTACTGTCGGCGGCTGATAATTGACATAGCGATCCAGCAGCACATCCGGATTGGTCTCCACAATCAACAAAGCATGATGTTCTTTTTTAACGAATTGCTCTGCCAAAACGTGATCCAGAAAGCCTATCAGCGAATCATAATAGCCTTCGATATTCAGTAAGCCGCAGGGCTTATTATGGAAACCCAGCTGCGCCCAGGTCCAAATCTCAAATAATTCTTCAAGCGTTCCTATGCCGCCGGGAAGCGCTATGAATCCATCGGAAAGCTCGGCCATCAGCATTTTCCGTTCGTGCATCGATTCGGTCACATGCAATTCAGTCAGATTTTTGTGCGCGACTTCTTTATGCGCCAACGCTTTCGGTATGACACCAATTGCCTCGCCGCCAAGCTCCAAAACCTGATCGGCCACCAGACCCATCAAGCCGATGCCGGCGCCACCGTAAACCAATTTAATGTTGCGGCTAACCAGCGCGTTGGCGAGAGCGCAAGCGGCCAAGCCATAGGCATCAAGTCGTCCCGGACTGGAGCCGCAATAAATACAGATAGATTTTATCGGCGTCATGGTTGCTTTCCTGTTGAATAGTATTGCTGATGTGAATCTATAAATTGTACACTGAGTTACTGATAATACCGTGGTAACGAGATGAATGAGTGATCGAGTGGCGGATATGAATGAGTTACTTAAAGCCGTGAAATCAGGCTCTGATATTCAATATTCAATTGAAGCGCGTGCTTACGATATTATCGGTTTGGCCGCCCATGATTTTTGGGTATTGCGGGATGAAGAAGGCCATGTGCTCGGTCAATTGCATGGACTGGCAACGACCACTGAAAACCAGATAAAGTCGATGGGTACGCTGGGCGACAAGCTGAAATTTTATCACTTTGGGCCTCGCGCCCTGCTTTTTGGCTTGAATCCTGATTGGGATTTGAACTTTATTTATGCAAATCAACAAGCAAAGCCGATGTTTACCGGAAGCCCGGATGAAATATTAGGCCGATGGGATAATGCCGTGCAAGCTCTGCCTTATCTAAACCGCCTGAATGTACCTTATACGCCTTTTGCAGTTTTGTCTTGGTTTCCCATCAACAGTAATACCGCCTATGCCTTATTGAGCAAGCTGATGGGCATACCCGCTCATCATTTTTCAGGTTACTGGCAGCCGGGATGGCAAAACTGCGATAAAATTCTCACCGCTTCTGAGCTGGAAGCTATGTGCTATCCTGTAGACCCATCCAATATGGATTACGCTTAAAGGCGCGCTCGCCTCCATGCAGGAAGCACCACCCCAAACTGACCATAGTGTCGGCAGCCATAGCATAAACAACACATCAACCTTCAAGAGTAATCAGTAATGACAATCCCCACGCCTTATAGCCTCATCGGCGGCGAACAGACCATCCTCACTTTGGTCGACCGGTTTTACTTTTATATGGATATCCTGCCAGAGGCCCAAGGCATACGCGCCATACACCAGCCCAATCTTGCCTCCGCAAAGGCCAAGCTGTTCAAGTTTCTGTCTGGCTGGCTGGGAGGTCCCAATTTGTTCATTGAAGAATTCGGCCATCCGATGCTGCGCGCCCGTCATTTACCGTTCGCAATCGGCGAATCGGAGCGTGACCAGTGGATGCTGTGCATGAACAAAGCATTGGAGGAAGTAACCATGGACCCACAATTGAAAACCAACATCCAAAATGCTTTGCAGCAACTGGCGACTCATATGATTAATCAGTAGTCGGCCCGAAAAAGACCACACATCGTTTATAGCTCTTGATAATGAGCTGAAACCTGAAATAAAACAACATTAAGGAGAGCCGATCATGGCTTTAGTGTCATTGCGACAAATTCTCGATTATGCAGCGGAGCATAGCTTTGCCGTCCCCGCATTCAACATTAGCAATATGGAACAAGTCCAAGCCATTATGCAGGCCGCTGATGCCTGCGACAGCCCAGTGATCATGCAAGGCTCGGCCGGTGCGAACAGGTATGCCGGCGAAATATTTTTGCGCCATCTGATTCTTGCAGCCGTTGAACAATATCCGCATATTCCGATTGTCATGCATCGGGATCACGCGCCCACGCCTGACATCTGCGCACAAGCCATTCAATCGGGTTTCAGTTCGGTAATGATGGATGGATCGTTGCTGGAAGACATGAAAACGCCGTCTTCGTTTGACTATAACGTGGACGTTACCCGCTCCGTAGTCAAGATGGCGCATGCCTGCGGCGTATCGGTTGAAGGTGAGATCGGTTGCCTAGGTTCATTGGAAACAACAACTCATGCAGGTAATGCAGCTAATCAAGACTCGTTAAAAGCACCGGATCACAGTCAGTTACTGACCGATCCTGATGAAGCGGTTGAATTCGTAAAGCAAACCCGAATAGATGCGTTAGCCGTTGCCATTGGCACCAGTCACGGCGCTTATAAATTCAGCAAACCGCCGAGCGGCGACGTTTTAGTGATCAGCCGTTTGAAAACATTGCAGCAACGCTTGCCTGATATGCACTTCGTCATGCATGGTTCCAGTTCCGTACCGCAGGATTGGCTGCAAATCATCAATGATAACGGCGGGCATATTCCGCAAACCTATGGTGTACCGGTTGAAGAAATTGTTGAAGGCATTAAATACGGCGTCCGCAAAGTCAATATCGATACAGACTTGCGCATGGCCTCTACCGGCGCGATGCGTCGCTATTTAGCCCAAGCTGAAAATGCCTCGGAGCTGGACGCTCGCAAGACCTATCAAGCCGCCAGGGATGCGATGCAAGCGCTTTGTCAGGCACGTTATGAAGCATTTGGCTCTGCCGGGCACGCCGGTAAAATCAAGCCTATTCCATTGCACGAAATGGTTAAACGCTATCGCTAGTCGGCAGTTCCGCTCAATGTAGACGATCACCCCGGCGACAGGTATGATAAAAACAACCGGATCAGAAAAGCAGCCGGTCAATTTGGACACTGTTTGAAAACAACCTGGATCACCATTGCACAAATCACTACGACATTTTGGAGTAAAACTTGAGCAACCATAATGACAAACCCATAAGCCAACGCGCCATGCAGTTTAAGACACCGATCGAAGCCGTTGAATTAAACACCCTGGAAGCCAATATAGCGGCGACGGTTGAACTGATCAAACAAGCGCGCCGCCAAATTTGTATTTATAGCCGGGACCTGGAACACGAACTCTACGGTCACAGTGAGATCGTTGAGGCTTTGAAACAGTTCGGCATCAATAGCCGCGACGGTTGTGCGCAAATTATCATACAAGACACGCTTGCCGTGCGCAGCCGCCCGCATCCGCTGCTGAACCTAGCGCAACGCCTGCCTTCGTCATTTTTGTTCCGAACACCGGTGGAGCCGGAGGACTGCCAATATCCTTCGGTGTTTCTGGTTAATGATCGCGAAGGTTATATCTTTCGCCTGCTCGGAGAGCGCTACGAAGCTAATTGGAGTCCGACCCTGCCTGCCCGCACCCGACAACTCTCCGAAATCTTCGAGCGTATGTGGAATCGATCCCTGCCCTGCACGGAGTTTCGTATGCTGGGTTTATAAAGGCGACATTACCCACCCCGGTAGATAAAGACAGCCCGGTTTAACGGTTTGTTTGAAGCAACCAGACGGTTTCCGTTGAGGCCACTTTTCCCTTCAATCCGCCGGCAACATCCCTGATTTCAACAGACGTCAATTGGTAAGCAGCATCATAATGCCGCCTTACCTCGTCATCACTGACTGAAAACGGCGGGCCCTCGATCAACAGTTGGTTGTATTGATACGTAATCAGCAATTGCGGTGCTAAAACGCTAATTGCCATCAGGTGTGATGTATATTGTTCACGCATGCCTTCAGGCAGGGCAACCAAAGCGGCGCGATCGTATATCGCGTTGATAGGACCAAGAAATTCGGCAGACACATCAAAAATATCACCGACGAGTATGTCGATATTGTCGGCACGGTAGTGGGCCAATTTCCCAATACTGGAGATTTCCGGCTCCAGGCCAAGATCTTTAAACAACTCGTTAATGGCGAGTTCGCTCAATTCCGCGCCGACAACCCGATAACCGGCGGCAAGCAACCAGGTGAAATCGCGTGTCTTGCCGCACAAAGGCAGGAAGACGCGGCTGCCTTTTGCCAGGTTTAATTTTCCAAAATGTTCAGTCAGAAACGGATTTGCCTCACTTTCATGAAAGGCAATATCACCGCGTTCCCATTTTTGATGCCAAAAACTTGCTTCCATATCGTCTCCTTAAATTGTTTTACCAACTTCCGTCGCAATATTTTACCTGGGTCTCAGGTTACCCAAAGCCCTGTCGCACAAACGGTATCGGTTGTTGGCCTTGTAAGAGACCTTTCCTACAATTAAATACGGCTGTCTACCTGAGCAACGGCTCTACTGGAAAGTGTCTGTCTGACGGGCACAGCAGGTGGCTTGATGCCCACCGCCTTGTTCACGGTTTTACTTTTTTCAGCCGTCACTTGACCGCCCTGCGTAGCCTTGGTCGCTTTATATGTCACCGTCACAGGCAGGCCGAGCGTCGCCCACTGATAAAGCCATCCGGCATCCTCGGAGACATTGGGCCAACTCTTGTTTTGGTCTTTGGTAGCCATATTGACACAGCCATGGCTGGCGGGATGGCCAAAATTATTGTGCCAAAAAGCACCATGAAAGGCGTAGTCTTTATGGAAGAACTGCGTATACGGGACATCCTTCACTTCATAAAAACCGCGCTGCCCGCGACCGACATCACTACGCATGGTCTTGTGGCGGTAGCGATCATAGATATAAAAAGACCCCGTCACCGTGGGTGTTTTACTTTTGCCTGTGCTGACTTTGAAAGTGCGTACCACTTTGCCATTTTCCACAGCCTCCACACGCTGGCTGTCCAGGTAAACAAAAAGTCTCCTGTCCTTACCGGTGCTAAATTGTTCGATCACCGCTTGATTCAGCATCCCGCCTCGCTCGCTCCTTAAGTTTTGCAAATTGGCACTGACCTCGATGACGCTTGAGGCCGGCCATGCCGGACGAGGGGTAAATTTAAGCTGAAGCGGCCCAATCCAGTTCCATTTTCCAGAGATGGCTTTGCGATCACGGGTCCAGACCTGAAGATTGTTCACTACGTTGTCTTTATCCGCCAACGGTTCGCTAAAAGTTACTTGCAAGGGCAGCATCAAACCCAGATTGGTCACGCCCCGGACATTGGTCTCAGCGGCAAGTGCAGGCGCGGTTGTCAATTCCAGGTTTAGCGGCGGCAGGGGTACGCCCGTAGTGGTTTTATAGTTCAACTGAACGGCATAGTTGCGGTTTTGCGCATAAGCACTGGCCAGTAACCGGATCTTCCGACCTCCGGCATCCCGTTCTGCAATCAACGTCAGATCGCCTTTGGCCTGTACATCACCTACCGGCCGGTCAAACTGCAGGGTTACCGATGAGTCCGGATCCAACATTCTAAATACAGGCCCTTCCAAGTTCGGTACAGCGACTGTTGTGAAGTTAATTTCGCGGGTTTCCGACTGATCAAGCCAAGACCGCTCCGCCGTCACTCTAAGCGTATGACGAGTTCCAAAAGCCAGGGGAGCAGGCAGACTAAGGCTGGTTTGATCCTTCGCCTCAAACAGGATTTTTCCAGCACCGTCAAGCAATTCGACTCTGGGCAAGCGGGTACCCAAACCTACCGTCTCCAGTCTGATCGGCTTGCGCGGATCGACTTCGCTGCCGCCTTGTAAGGAGGTCATGGAAAAACCATAGGGCAGTATGTCTTGGCTGACAAACATTTCGTTCTGATTGGCTTGTGCAACTACTGACAAAGCCATGGTCGCTACAGCCAGCCAGAAAAGAAGCGCTTTGACCGCGCCAAAATAAGAGGCCATTTTCATCGAGTCACCTCGTGCTCAAATAGACATATTGATTAAAGCTGGGTATCCGCCGATACACTCCAAGGCACCCCGTTCGGCATATCCGGGAGAAAGAAAGGCGGGTCTTCGAGTGAGCCACCTGATTATAAAAATACTTCAACAGTCACTTCATACTGCGCAATTTGAGTTTGAGCTGAAGAGTCTTAATTAAATCAGGATCGGTTTTATGCTAACTCCATCGTTTTATTTTACTACAGTTACCTTTACTAAAAGAAAAACTTGCCGAATCCGGACCGAACGAAATTCGTCAAAAATAACGCCGGTTACCAAAAATTGACATTGAGTCTTTCCTGTTTTAGAGTTCTTCGAGGAGGTAATCCTAAATAATAACCATAACCAACAGGAGTCAATCTCATGGCATCACCACTCATACAATTAGCACTGGATTCTCTGGATTTCGATCAAACCATAAACCTCGCCACACAGGCAGCGCCTTATGTTGATATTTTTGAAATCGGAACGCCATGCATCAAATACAACGGCATCAATCTGGTAAAAGAATTAAAGGCCCGCTTTCCCGATAAACTGATCCTGGTTGACCTTAAAACGATGGACGCCGGTGAATATGAAGCCACGCCGTTCTATGCAGCAGGCGCCGATATTTGCACCGTTCTCGGCGTATCCGGTCTTGCCACCATTGAAGGCGTTGTCAAAGCCGCGAAGGCCTATAATGCCGAAGCACAGGTCGATTTGATCAATGTGCCAGACAAACTCGAATGCGCAAGAGCCGCCGCTAAAATAGGCGCGCATATTATCGGCGTACACACCGGTCTTGATGCGCAGGCCGCAGGGCAAACACCTTTCGCCGACTTGCAGGACATCGCCGATTTGGGCTTGAATGTCAGGATTTCAGTGGCGGGCGGTATTAAACAATCTACCGTTCAGCAAGTGGTCAAAGCGGGCGCCGATATTATCGTTGTCGGCGCGGCAATCTACGGCGCGCCCTCACCTGCCGATGCCGCACGCAGCATCAGGAATCTGGCCGACGGCAAAGGCACCCACCAACGCATGGTCATCGACAAGATCGGCAGCGTTCTGGCGGCAACCGATCCGTCATCGGCGGAAAAGCTGACCCAGCACCTTGATAAGGCTGCACGGATATTTGTGTCGGGCGCGGGACGTTCAGGCCTCGTCTGCAAATTCTTTGCCATGCGACTGGTACATAGCGGTTACGATGTCAGCGTCGTCGGCGAGATTGTGACACCGAGCATTAAAAAAGGTGATTTGCTGATTATTATCTCGGGTTCCGGCGAAACCGAACAATTGATCGCCTTCGCCAAAAGCGCCAGAAAAGTGGGGGCGAGCATTATACTGATCTCTGCAAAAGGCAGCTCAACTATCGGCGATATGGCTGATGGCGTATTCCAGATCGGCACCAACGACCAGTATGCCAAAGTCTTCGGCATGCCGATGGGCACCGTGTTTGAACTTTCCACCCTATTCTTCCTGGAAGCCATCATTTCCCATATCATCCACGAAAAAGGCATTCCTGAAGAAGTGATGAGAACACGGCACGCTAATCTTGAGTAACACCAGATTGAGCATTTATAGATAACTAAGTGAATAAAAGCACACAAAGTCCCCTCTCCCTCAGGG
>SXIP01000131.1 GCA_005772825.1 Methylococcaceae bacterium
ACGTGATGCCGGAAACACACGCCCTTGCTGACGCCGGGCATGCTTATTCCGGCCTACATTAAGTCTATTAGCACTCGTTCCCAAGCTCCGGCTTACCCTCTGGGGCATAAATGGGAACGGCGGCCCTGGAAGCTCCAGCTTCCAGAATTCTCGAAGCTGGAGCTTCTCGAATTTGGGTTCCCAAGCCGGAGAGACTGTGAAAGTATTCACTTTTAGATCAGATTAAAGACATAACCACGAAGACACGAAGATCACGAAGTTTTCAATATATTGAATTAAATAGATATTTTTCTTCGTGTTCTTCGTGGCTTCGTGGTGAAAAATGCTTTTAGCCTGATTTTGGATAATACTTTCACAATCTCCGGAGCTTGGGAACCAGGTGGGGTGCTTTTTTTGCGAGCTACCTTACCTAAACGGTTTGGCCTTAAAATTCGGCATCATGATAAATATTCTGCACATCATCCAAGTCATTCAACATATCCAGGAACTTATCAAACAATACCAGATCATCGCCGCTGATAGGCGTTGAACTTCTCGGTAAAAACTGAATTTCGTCGACATCGAAATCAAGCTCGCCGAACGCATCGGCCAATGCTTGCTTGGCTTTGAAATAGTCGCCGGGTGGCGTGAACACGGTGATTTTGCCGTCATCGTTTTCAATATCGGTCACATCGACATCGGCGGACAGCAAGGCGTCAAGCACGGTGTCCTCGTTATCGTGTTTAAACGCCAGGATTGCGCTATGATCAAACATGTGGCTGACCGCGCCCTGGATGCCGATTTTCGCCTTGGTTTTGGTAAAACACTGGCGGACATCATTAAAGGTTCGGTTAGGGTTATCGGTCAGACAATCGACAATCACCATGCAACCGCCGGGGCCGAAACCTTCATAGCGCGCAGGGGCGAATTCTTCACCGCCGGCGCCTTTGGCTTTATCGATGGCTTTTTCAATAACGTGGGTAGGGACCTGGTCTTTCTTGGCCCGCTCAATTAGCCCCCGTAAAGCCAGGTTTCCGGACGGGTCGACGCCCCCCGATTTAGCGGCTACATAGATTTCACGGCCATATTTACTGTAGACCTTTGCCTTGGCATCAGCCGTTTTGGCCATGGACACTTTACGGTTTTGGTAGGCTCTACCCATTTGGTTTTTGCTCCATTGAAAAAGATAAAGGTGCGGATTTTACAGATAAGTATTTGTATAGGGAATCTTTTAGTCAGCTTATCAACGGGCAGGTCTGTTTCTATTGTGCGAGCGCACATTTCAAGACCGGTGACAATCTTGTTGCGAATACAGGTTATTATAGGGCTATCTTAATCAACGCTTACAGGTGTGTGATCCACATGAACAGCGAAGCAAATTCCGTTATCTACCTTTCTCACGGCGGCGGTCCTTTGCCCCTGCTTGGCGATAAAGGCCACGAAGGCATGATCAATGTGCTCAGGGAAATAACGCCGACGCTTATAAAGCCGTCAGCTATTTTAGTCATTAGCGCGCATTGGGAAGAAAATAAACCGACCATTACTAGTGCCGCGTTTCCTTCCTTGCTTTATGATTATTACGGCTTTCCTAAAGAAGCCTATGAAATCAAGTATCCTGCACCGGGAGCGCCCGAACTGGCGAACACGATTTTTAATCTGTTGGCGGCAGCGGGTATCGAAGCCGAACTCGACGAGCGGCGCGGTTTTGATCACGGTTTATTTGTGCCGTTAACGTTGATGTATCCGGCGGCAAATATTCCCTGTGTGCAGTTATCCCTAGTTAATAGCCTGCAACCGGAAGTGCATATCAAGATGGGCAAGGCTTTGGCCGATTTGAGAAAGGAAAATATTCTGGTGATTGGTTCCGGTTTTTCATTCCACAATCTCAACGCATTTTTTGCGCCGTCGACGCCACAATCCCGTGCGATGAATCACGCGTTTGAACAATGGCTGATTGATACCTGCTCCAACCCTTCACTGACCGAAGTTGAGCGCGAGCAAAGACTGGTTCAATGGGAGCGCGCCCCTGCGGCAAGATACTGCCATCCCAGAGAAGAGCATTTGTTGCCGCTGCATGTTTGCTACGGCGTCGCCGGTACAGCGGCAAGGACAGTAATCGAATTTGAAATAATGGGCAAACTGGCGAGCGCTTATTGTTGGTAGAACAGTATAATTATTTATTTCCCGCCTGGCCGGCGATTTTTTTTGGGAGCCGAAGCTGGCAAACAGGAGAGCTATATGAATCACCAAAACCTAAACAAAACTGATATGCAGGGTAAGGGAGGAAACATTCGATTGAGACGACTGCTAGCTGCCTTTATATCCGTACTGCTGGCAAGCTGCTGTATGAACCCGACGGAACAGGACGTGTCCGGCAAACTGGATGCCATTGAACACATCATCGTGATTTATGCCGAAAACCGCAGCTTCGATAATCTCTACGGCTTGTTTCCGGGCGCCAATGGCATCAAGCAGGCAACACCCGAGCAAACCACTCAACTGGATCGTGACGGTACGCCGTTCACGGAACTGCCGCCGATCTGGGCAAGCAAGTCTGATGAACCGCCGCTAGTTACACATCTTCCAAACAAGCCGTTTCAAATCGACGGCCCGCCGCTCAATCTGCCTGCATCGGTTTCGACACGCGATCTTGTACACCGCTATTACCAGAATATCGAACAAATCAACGGCGGTAAAAACAACCGCTTCGCCGCTGTTTCCGATGCAGGCGGCCTGGTTATGGGTTATTACGACGGTTCAAAATTGCCGCTATGGAAATGGGCCAAAGACTATGTGCTTGCCGATAATT
Source organism: Methylococcaceae bacterium (assembly GCA_005772825.1). Taxonomy (GTDB): domain Bacteria; phylum Pseudomonadota; class Gammaproteobacteria; order Methylococcales; family Methylomonadaceae; genus SXIP01. The sequence goes on from SXIP01000131.1 coordinate 2,789, forward strand.
TTTTCATGGGCGCTTTTGGCGGTTCTTATCTCAACCATCAATGGCTGGTATGCGCCTGTACGCCTCAGGATTTGACTGCTCCGGTTGAGCTCCGCGCGCAACTTGACGAGAGCGGCCATCTCAAACGTAAACCCGAATCGCCCGCTTCGGCGATGCAGGGAGCGCCGCAATTTTTCGACGCTACGTTCACACCGGACGCTTACTCGGTCGGCTCCATTCAACCGCCTTACCAGCCTTCGGGTACCCCACCCGCCGCAAACGGTGATTTGCGTTTCGCCGATACCGCGCGCCATCCTCTGCCGCCGCAGACTACAAAGACCATTGGCGATACGCTGTCGGACAAGGGCGTATCATGGGCATGGTATGCGGGCGGCTGGAACCGAGCGCTTGTCGACGGCATGCAAGCGCCGGACATCAAACGGAGCGTGATTTACGCCCATAAAGCCGGTTCACCGAATTTCCAGCCGCATCATCAGCCGTTTAATTACTACGCGCGCTTTGCGCCGGGCAGTGTAGATCGGCAGGAGCATTTAAAGGACGGCGACGATTTCCTGAAAGCAGTGGCTGAAGGAAGCCTGCCGCAAGTGGCATTCTACAAGCCGGTCGGTCATTTAACCGAGCATCCCGGTTACACCGATGTCTTGTCCGGCGATCAGCACCTGAACGAAGTGCTTGAACGCATCCGCCATAGTCCGTTATGGCCGAAAACGGCGGTTATCGTCACTTACGATGAGAACGGCGGTTTCTGGGATCATGTCGCGCCGCCGCAAGGCGATCGTTGGGGGCCGGGAACGCGTATTCCGGCAATCATTGTCTCGCCTTTTGCAAAGCGCGGCGTGGTCGATCATAAGGCCTACGATACCACGTCGATCATCAAGTTCATCACCCGCCGTTTTGGCCTGGAGCCCTTGCCCGGCGTGAGAAAAAATGCAGGCGATTTACTGAATGCGTTTGCGTTTGAGTAGTTAGCGCTTGATGTTTTTTTTCACCACGAAGGCACGAAGTTAATGCCCGTATACTCGTTCCCAAGCTCCGGCTTTTGGGAATGGGGTCTTGGAAGCTCCAGCTTCCAGAATTCTCGAAGCTGGAGCTTCTCGGATTCGGGTTCCCAAGCCGGAGAGTCTGTGAAAGTATTATCGCAAGCCATGCCTTATAATAGGCCCATCATCCGGTAACCGCCAGTTAACAAACACCCATGACCTCACGCCGCTATCAACCCGTATTAAACCGTCAGCAAGATATGTTGCTGCCGCCTTG
>SXIP01000132.1 GCA_005772825.1 Methylococcaceae bacterium
AAACCGGCAGAAAAGTTGTGGAAGGTTTTAAAAAATCAATGCGAATCGTATTTGATCAGCATCTGGGGCAATGGAATTATGTCGTCATACCTGAGGCAACAAGTTTATAAGTTGCCTAAATTATTTTATGCTCATTCCTTATCAATTTCGGCGTCCTTTGCACGCAAAAGTAAACTCATAGCTTTACAAAATTCAGCTTGTTCCGAAACGCCTGCTCTCATCTTTAATACACAAGTCCAAGCTATGAACTCCCCCCTTTGAAAAAGGGGGAACCCGATTACAGTTTATTGCTGGAACAAGCCCGGATGGAGCATGCGGAATCCGGGAGCTTCATCGCTCCGATGTCCCGCATTCCGCTTACGCTCCATCCGGGCTACAAGCTTTCCTGAGGGGCAAGCTTCCCGCCGCCGTATGTTTAAAAAACATAGGAGATAAAGCTTCATTCGTTTCCCCTCCCCAACCTTCTCCCGAAGCGAGAGGGAGTAGAATGTCGCTTTATCGCGTGAAAACAACAACAAAAAAATAAACCGCCACAGACTCACAGATTAAACTTCTTTATAATCTCTGAATGTGTAACGGTGGTAACATCAGTTAATGTTGCGGCCTATTTTATACTTCAATTCGATGGACAAGAATCTGTGCTGATTTCCGATACTCAAAAAAAAGTGCTGACCTTACTCGCTGATGGCGAGTTTCATTCGGGCACCGCGTTGGCCGATACACTCGGTATTAGCCGCTCAGCCGTCTGGAAACAAATAACCGGCTTGTCCCTGCTGGGGTTGCAACATTCTGCGGTTTCCGGCAAGGGTTATCGGCTGAATAATGCGCTGGATCTGTTGGAGCACGCAAAAATCGATGCCGGCCTCAATGCAGAAACCCGCGCACTGATTTCCCTACTGGAAATCCACGATCAAATCGATTCCACCAACAGTCATCTGGTCGAGCGTTCTCAACAGCGTGCAGAATCGGGCACCATCTGTTTTGCCGAACACCAGACCGCAGGCAAAGGTCGACGCGGACGGCAATGGGTTTCGCCGTTCGGCAGCAACATTTATCTCTCCATACTCTGGCGTTTTGAGAAACACGGCCCGGCGGCTATCGCAGGCTTAAGCCTGGTTATCGGCGTGGCGGTGATCAGGACGTTAAAGCAGCACAAAATCGACAATATCGGTCTGAAATGGCCCAATGATATTATCAGTGAAGGCAAAAAACTCGGCGGTATCTTAATCGAAGTGTCCGGTGAAACCGAAGGGCCTTGCTCCGCCGTCATCGGCCTGGGTTTGAATCTGTTTTTACCGGAAACAACAGACATCAACCAAGCCTGGACGGATTTAAGCAAGATGAATTCGACTGACGGCAAAGAACGACAACCCTTATGCCGAAATGATCTGGCGGCGACCTTGTTAAATCATCTGCTGCCCGTTATTGCCGAATTTGAAACCGTCGGCCTTAAAGCCTATCTTGATGAATGGCGCAGCTACGATTGCCTGAAAGACAAAGCGGCGACGCTGTTTATCGCCAGGCAACAATTTGACGGTATCGTCGCCGGCATTGATAACAACGGCCAGTTGCTGATCAAACGGCCGGACGGCACTATCCAGGCCTTTGCTTCCGGGGAAATCAGCTTTAATCCGTCAGCGCTATGAATTTACTGATTGACATCGGCAACACCCGGCTCAAATGGGGTATTACTCACGCAGGCCAACTGATTATCGGCCAGGCGCTGGTTAATCACCGGCTTGACCGGGCTGATCTGGTCGCAGCCTGGAAAGTGCTGGCGACGCCGCGATGCATTGGCATTGCCTGCGTCAGCGGCAATTGGTTAGCGGATTTGGCGCAATCGGTTGCTACCGAGCTGTGGCCTGATGTTGATATTATCCGGGTCAAATCAAAGGCTTCCGAATTCGGTGTTCGTAACGCTTACCGGCAAGCGGAAAAGTTGGGAGTCGATCGCTGGTTGGCGCTGGTCGCCGCCCGTCATCATTATCAGCTTCCCGCCTGCATAGTTGATTGCGGCACCGCAATTACTGTGGATTTAATCGACGCAGAGGGCGTTCATCAGGGCGGCCTGATCTGCCCCGGATTGGCGTTGATGAAAAAATCATTGACGCAAAACACTGCCGCACTGCAATTGGACGAGACTCAATTGAACAAAGCTGACTATGCCCCCGGTCTTGCAAATTTTACCGGCGCGGCTATTCATAGCGGTGCCTTATATGCCGCCTGCGGCCTGATCGAACACGTACTGAAAAGACAGGTCAATCCGGTGCAACTGATTATGACCGGCGGCGATGCCGCTGTGGTTGCTCCTCAACTGGGTATAAAATCTATTATCGATACCGATCTGGTACTTCGCGGTTTATCTGTCGTTCTGGAAAATAAGCCATGAAAATTCTGTTTTTTCTGATGCTGACAGCCAATGTTGCGCTGTTTATGTGGGAATACAAGGCCGGTGCTTTGGCGCCGATCAGCACCACCGAAATACCGGCGGCGAACACGCTTATCAACCCGGATTCCATCCTACTGCTGAGTGAACTGAAAAATGTGTCGCCCGAAGCAGCGCCTTTACCCGCGCCCGCGTCAACAGACCTTGACGTCAAACCGGATACAAGCGTATCAACAGACAGCAATGACGAGCCGTCGGCACCAACCGATGCGGAACAGATTGAGAACGACGCCGCCGAGCCTTTGCTTTGTTACGAAATAGGCCCTTTCGCCAATGAAAAGACCTATCAAAAGGCAATCAGCCTGCTATCGGATGCCAACAACATTATTACACCGTTAAGCAAAGATGATCAGGTAGCCAACAAGTATATGGTTTACTACCCGGCGGCAGAAACGCCGGCGCAGTCTCAAGCCAATCTACAAATGCTCAAAAACCAGGGTTTTCATGATCTGTGGCTGCTTAAAAGCGGTAAGGAGCAAGGCCAAATATCACTGGGCGTATTCAGCACCGAAGAAAGAGCCCTGACGATGAAAAACCGGATGCTTGCCCAAGGCCTTAAAGCGGAGGTCAAAACCGTATTTAAATCCAAATCGCAAAAATACGCCTTGCTTAAAAGTGACAGCAACAGCACCGAACGCCTGGACGAGTTGCAAAATTTCATCCCCGACCTTAGTGTAAAACAGCTCCCGAACGGTGACGAGGCATGCAGAAATCTTGAAAAAACCGATGTTGAGCAGCCGATTGAGACGCCGGAACCGGCGGATACAACCCTTATCGAGAAAAACAGCAGCCTCCCCGTGCAGTGCTTCGAAATAGGGCCTTTTGCCGGTGAGAAATCCTACCAGAACGCCATAAAACTGCTTTCCAATGTCAACGGCGAGATTAAAACCATAACCAGGGAAGAACAGATAGCCGGTCATTATATGGTTTACTACCCGGCGGCGGAAACACAGGCGCAGTCCAAAGCCAATCTGCAAATGCTGGAAGATCGAGGCTATCACGATCTTTGGTTGCTTGAAAAAGGAGAGGATCAGGGCCGGATTTCACTGGGAGTTTTTGACACGGAAGAAGGCGCGCTGGCAATGAAAAACCGGATGCTTGCCCAGGGACTAAAAGTGGAAGTTAAAATCCGCTATAAAACCAAATCCCAAAAATACGCCTTGCTTGAAAGCAACAGTCAAAGCATCGAACAACTGGACGCTTTACAAAAAACCAATCCGCAATTAACGGTAAAGCAACTCTCAGATGCATCCGATGGTTGCCGATAAGCCATTGAGATTAATATAATTACGTTGTCGTCAAAACCGGATGCTTTAGAAGGCATATTGACCATGCCGCTACATTCTCAGGTATTACGGGCCTTTACCCTCTTTAGCGTAGACGGCTTGGTTTGATTTCAAATTTTGTTTATTTTTCGTGCATATTTCACTTTCTATCGTTACATTAGCTGAAAAATACTTTGTCTATAAAAAGAGATTAGTGACTTGATTAACAGTATTATCGATGTATTTAATGACTATTTCGAAATGGTGCCGGCTGTTTCAGATGAACTTAAAAACGAAGTATACAAGCTGCGTTATCAGGTCTATTGCATAGAAACCGGCTTTGAAAATCCAGATAATCATCCGGATGAAATGGAGCACGATGAATATGATCGGCATTCGCTTCATTATCTGATTCGTCACCGCAAGTCGGGAGATTATACGGCAACGACGCGCCTTATCCTTCCCGATGCCGAAAACCCGGAAAAATTGTTTCCGCTTGAAAAATTCAGCCGGATTTATAATCAAAATTTGTTAAGCTCGGTCTCACGAACTAATCTGGCTGAAGCCTCCCGCTTTTGTATATCGAAAGTTTTCAGACGACGAAAAAACGACTTCAATATCCTAACGTCGGTTGATTCGGATTGGCCGGAAGAACAGAGCCAACAGACGCAACAAATTCACGGCACTTCCTGCCATATTACGCTGGCCCTGGTTGCCTGTTTAATCAGGATGAGCCGGGAAAACAACATCCACTATTGGTACGCCATTCTGGACCCTAATTTGAAACGCTTTTTTTCGACATTGGGCATAAATTTTGCCGAGATAGGGCCATTGATAGATCTTCACGGCAAACAAAAGCCTTATATTATAAAGGTTGATGACTTGCTGAGCGATGTCGCCAAAAAGGATTCGTCCTATTGGGATTTGTTGACCAATAAAGGCCAGTACTGGCGAGTGTAAGCAGACAATTTTCACCGTATCCGTAAAAATATCTATTTAACCGAATAGCGAATTTTTATCTGAAGCGGCTTTAACCCCGCAATCTCTTTCCCGCGCCTGAATTGCACCTTGCACTAAAGCGTTTTTGCGTTATGCTGTATGCCCTTTTTCTTAATCCCAAGCTGCATGCAAATAGGCTCTTATCAACTATCCAACAACCTGATTCTGGCGCCGATGGCCGGTATTACCGATCGCCCGTTCAGGGAGTTATGCAAACAATTCGGCGCCGGCCTCGCCGTTTCTGAAATGGTGGCATCCAATCCGGCTTTACGAGAACATAAAAGAACCTTGTTAAAGGCGGATCATAACGGTGAATCCGGTCTGCGTTCGGTACAGATTTTAGGAACAGATCCGCAGCAAATGGCTGAGGCGGCCCAGTTTAACGCCCGGCGAGGCGCCCAGATCATCGACATTAATATGGGCTGCCCGGCGAAAAAAGTCTGTTCCGTCGCGTCAGGATCCGCCCTGCTGAGAGATGAAGCACTGGTCAAAAAAATCCTGGATGCCGTTGTCAATGCGGTTGATATCCCGGTTACGTTGAAAATACGTACCGGCTGGGATGAAGCAAACCGCAACGCCGTTGCCATAGCCCACATTGCTGAAAACGCCGGTATTGCCGCATTAACCATACATGGACGAACCCGCGCCTGTAAGTTTAACGGTCAAGCCGAATATGAAACCATCAGATCAGTCAAGCACGCCATCGGCATTCCCGTTATCGCCAATGGTGATATTGATTCGCCGGAAAAAGCCAAGCAGATACTCGATAGGACAGGCGCAGACGCCATTATGATTGGCCGGGCGGCGCAAGGTAATCCGTGGCTGTTTGAACAAATAAACCATTTTCTTAAAACGGGAAAATCCATTGAAAAACCGACGGTTACAACTATTCACAACACCGTCATGAGCCATTTGGAAAAACTATACAGCTTCTACGGCGATGTAAGCGGTGTTAGAATAGCCAGAAAACATATAGCTTGGTATTTTAATTATCTTGGGCAGATAAACCCGGATATCAAAAACACTATCAATCAGGCTTCTGTACCATCCCGACAAATTGAGCTGGTTAATTCCGCTTTTAATCTTTTAACAAATGATCGTGCCGCATAATATGGAAGCATCTAAAAAAAATGCTGAAATCATCAGTATAGACTGTAAAAAGACAGTACCTATACCCTTATCCGCTTATGTTAAACAAACCGTCGAATTGTATTTTGCGCAATTGAGCGACCATGATGCCGTATGCCTGCACGCCATGGTCATCAGCGAAGTTGAAAAACCCTTGCTCGAAGCTGCTCTGGAACATTCCGGCTACAATCAAACCAAGGCCGCGAAAGTGCTGGGCCTAAGCCGCAGCACCTTACGCAAGAAACTGGATCACTACGGCATTTCCTAAGGCCGGATCGACGCGACCGGTTTAATCCCGCTTAAATCAGTCCCGCACCCCACTCCCACAGTCAACCATTCACACCAAGGCTTGCATGAATAAAAAAATGGCTCGCGCACTGATCAGCGTTTCCGATAAATCCGGTATCGTAGATTTTTGCAGGAATTTAAGTCAACTGGGCATTGAAATCCTGTCCACCGGCGGTACCGCCAAAACACTGGCGGAACATGATATCGCTGTCACTGAAGTGTCCGACTACACGGGTTTTCCCGAAATGATGGACGGACGTGTTAAAACCCTGCAT
>SXIP01000133.1 GCA_005772825.1 Methylococcaceae bacterium
AATTTGCGTTCGGCCGAGGTGGATTTCGCCGACGCGATCGGCTGGCGATGAACGATGTCGCACCTTACAAAGCGGTGCTAACGCACGGCTTTACCGTCGATGCGGACGGCAAAAAAATGTCCAAATCCGCCGGCAACGTCGTCGCGCCACAGTCGGTCATGAAAGACCTCGGCGCCGATGTGTTGCGCCTGTGGGTCGCCTCCACCGATTATCGCGGCGAGATGTCGGTATCCAATGAAATCCTTAACCGCACCTCGGACGGTTATCGGCGCCTCCGCAATACCGCGCGCTTCCTGCTCTCCAATCTCGATGACTTCGACCCGGCGCAACACAAGGTCGACAGCAAAGACCTGCTGGCGCTTGACCGCTGGATTGTTGACCGCGCCTGGCTTTTGCAGGAAGAAGTCAAAACCGCTTATGACACCTATCAATTCCAGCACATCTACCAAAAAGTCCATCATTTTTGCGTGATCGACCTGGGCGGTTTTTACCTGGACATCATTAAAGACCGGCAATACACCGCCAAAGCCGACGGCTTGGCGAGACGCTCGGCGCAAACCGCGATGTACCACGTACTCGAAGCCTTGACCCGCTGGCTGGCGCCGATTATCAGCTATACCGCCGATGAAATCTGGCAGTATATGCCGGGCGAACGCAGCGAGTCGGTATTTCTGGAAACCTGGTACCAGGGCCTGGTCAAACTGGATGCCGATGCCGCAATGAACCGCGAATTCTGGCAACAAGTCATCGCCGCTCGGGCCGCAGTCAGTAAAGAACTGGAAAAAAGTCGCGCCAAAGGCGACATCGGCTCACCGCTGAATGCGGAAGTCGAACTGTATTGCAACGAAGCGCTTTTTACGGTCCTTGATCAGTTGGCCGGTGAACTGCACTTTATCCTGATGACCTCCAATGCTTCGGTCATCGCCGAACAATTCTGCCCCGATGACGCGATCCAGACCGAACTCGAAGGCATGAAATTAAAAGTGCTGATCTCCGGGCATAAAAAATGCGTACGCTGCTGGCATCAACGCTATGACGTCGGCGAGCACGCCGAACACCCGGAACTGTGCGGTCGTTGCGTGGAAAACATAGCAGGCGGCGGCGAGCACCGACACTATGCGTGAGTTGACAATGTTGAAATGGTTATGGCTGTCGTTACTGGCAGTGATCCTGGACCAGGCTAGCAAGCTGGTCATTGACAGCTCCATGCAGTTGTACGAATCGATTCCGGTCATGCCTTTTTTTAATCTCACCTATGTCCACAATACCGGCGCCGCCTTCAGCTTCCTGAGCGATGCCGGCGGCTGGCAGCGCTGGGCTTTTGCCGGGCTGGCGCTGGGAATCAGCATCGTTATCGCCGTCTGGCTGACTAAACTGCAAAAGCACGAAACCTTGCTGGCCGTGGCCCTATCGCTGATTTTAGGCGGTGCCGTCGGCAATCTGATCGACCGCCTCGCTTACGGCTATGTCATCGACTTTCTGGATGTGTATTACGGGAATTGGCACTGGCCCGCATTTAATATTGCCGATTCGGCGATTACGTTGGGTGTGGCGTTGATGCTGGCGGAGTCGTTTGGTTTGGCGGGGTCGAAAGAGCTGGATAGTCAGTAAGGTACGCTGTGCCGTACCATTGATCGCCGAAGGTACGCACAGCGTACCCTACCCGGAACTGTTATTTCATGTCAAACTATCGACGCTGTATGTTACAGCGCTCAACCGGAGCGCGGTTACAATGCGGTTTTATTTTTTCGGCTTTCTGGGCCGCGCCCGACTAGCTCTACGTTAAGGATTGATTCGGATGAACCCACTACTTTATCTCACAATTTTCTTGATTCTCGTCTCAGTCTTTACGCTTGAGGTCATTGCGCCTGCTTCAAAAAACAATTGTGATCGTCGTTGGTTGATTTTGGCTAGTTCTATCAATACGCTGCAAATTGCGGTAGCTTTAGCTGCAGGTCATTTTTTTCATCAATGGTTTGCTGGTCACGCATTATTTCAATTGGAAGGTATTGTATCTCCCTTCGTGGGTGGTTTGTTGACATTCGCATTTGCCAGCTTTATCGGCTATTGGTGGCATCGAATCTCACATTTAAGCCCTTTGCTTTGGCGCGTTTTCCATCAATTACACCACAGCCCCGCCAGGGTCGAATCACTGACTGCTTTCTTCGCACACCCCTTTGATTCAGTAGCCGCCGCACTGATTAGTTGCCTTACTGCATACCTTCTTCTCGGCCTTTCAGTTATGTCTGCAGCCTGGGCCATTCTTTTTGTTAGTGTATTTAACATTTATATCCATTCCGACACTCGCTCTCCCCGATGGCTTGGATATATAGTTCAAAGACCTGAAATGCACCGAGTCCATCATAAATTTGAACATCACGCGCAAAATTACGGATTACCCATCTGGGATATGCTGTTCGGAACGTGGGCCAATCCTGCTCACTACGTCGAGCAATGCGGCTTTTCTCCTGAAAAGGCTGCTATGATATACGAAATGCTGTGCTTCAAGGATGTACATGACTAATTAGTACCGTAGTACCGTAGATACTCTGTTCAAGTTCAAGTAATATTTCGTTGATTTTTACCTATTCAACAACAGGAATCGCATAAAAACGCGTGTTGTCGAAAGGCTTGTCGTGTTTCAACATGCCGTGAATAGTACCGTAGGTCGGGCACATGCTGTTCGTGCCCGACATTTCGATGTTTGTTATGTCAATAAATTGGGGCAATCGTTGTTTCGGATAACATCGGCATACCGGGATGTTGGGCAACGATAAAGCCGTTGCCCAACCTACGATTTATATCACGCTGGACGATGCAGCATCCTATTCGCCCTTGGAAAAATCCGAGCTAAACTAAACAGTCAAGAGACATTATTATGAGCGAAGTCGAAGCCATTGAAGCCCGTATCCGTGACCTGCCACCACAAGATTTCGCCTGTTTGCAGGAATGGTTCCACGAGTTTGAAAACGAGTGCTGGGATAAAAAAATAGCTTCGGATTTCAAGGCGGGAAAATTTAATAAGCTGATCGAGAAAGCGAGGGCGGAATTTGCCCAGGGCAAGGCCAGCGAGCTGTGAAACATTTCACATCCTCGGATTTTTGGGATTCATACCGAGAGCTGCCTGCCGAAATTCATGAACTGGCAGATAAAACTACGAACTTTTAAAAGTAAACCCTCGCCATCCTTCGTTGCAACTTAAGCGCATTGAAGAGCTATGGTCTGTACGAGTCGGTCAACATTATCGCCCAGTTGGCATTGATGCGCCGGGCGGGATCTAATGGATTTGGATCGGCAGCCACGCTGATAATGATAAGTTTATCACCTGATGACTACCTATTTCTCACACATCCTGGAGAATCTATCAGAATCATCAGTGCTCGACAGGCAACAAAACGAGAGCGAGACTTTTATGAATCCGGAAAATAATGCTGAATTAAATGATGCACTTCTTGAGGAAGACGACTTTTCCAAAATGAGTAATGGAGTTCGTGGGAAATATGCCAAACATTTAAAAACGCCGCCATGAACATTATTACCGCTGACGAATTAACAACCAATGGCATTGCCTCGCTTGAAGCGGGATTAAAAGATGATTCAGAAGCCATGATTACCGTGGAAGGTAAAACCCGCTTCGTCATGATGAATTTTGAACATTATCAACAGCTACAGGATTTACAACGCATCGCGGCTTGGCAGGAAGCCGGACAAGACATAACAAACGGCGATTTTCATACGGAAATAGATCGGCATATTGAAAAAATCAAACAGGCCATCGCGCCGATTTTGGGCAATGACCTTGCACGGAATTACAGTTAGTTCCTCGCCGCCCATGACCGTAGAATCGGAAAGCCCCAGACTAGAATCAGGCGTTTTGACGTCCCCGGCCGATGGGATGCTCAAGGAGGCAATAGCGGTCACGCTCGCCGCCGAGCCGAAGTCACGAGTCCAGGTCTTCGAGCACCTTGTTCGAAACATTGAAAGTTTCATGGCCGGACAGGTCCATGAACGTCCCTGGACCTGCCGCATATTTTCGGGTACCGATGGTTCCAGGGTGTTCCGTGGAGGAGTCGGTCACTCGCTCGTTATTGATACGTCAGGCCGCCTCTGGCGCGCTCGCAGTTACGAGGATTTCATTACCACCTATATTGAGGTAGGGAACATTTACGAAATCGATTCACTGACTCCACTTTACGAGCAAATGCGAGAATACCTGTAGCGTCAATTACGGAGAGTATAGCCCTGTCGGTAAACCGCCATACCTTTACGACGCTGAATTTCAAAGCCACCGCCATCGCTGACGGCGCGATCCTTCTCTTTAAACTTTTGCTACTCTGTAGGCTTCTTTCTTGAGTTTTTCAGCCATTTTGTGACCCTGCATCTTTAGTACATATCACTGATTGTGTCACTATTTTTGGTGTATCTTATTGGTTTTCGCTGTACTTCGTTAGACAATAAAAAACCCGCTAAGCCAGATAACTTACGGGTTCTTATACTTCGTTGGGTTTCTTAAAACCCTTGTTTGGTACGATGGCCGGATTTGAATTAATCATAAGACCATGATTATTAAAGATGTATTTTTGACAATAACAAAAAGGTAACGATAAACGTAACGAATTTAGTTTTTACCCCCTGTTTTCGACAAAATCGCCGCAA
>SXIP01000134.1 GCA_005772825.1 Methylococcaceae bacterium
ACCCCGGGGTCGGTGGTTCAAGTCCACCTATCGCCACCATAAAAATCAATAAGTTAGCAGTATGTATAACGCAAATTCCCAATCAATGGGACACTGGCGGGACATTTCAAGACAACAGATCACAACAATACCACCCTTTTCTGGGTTAAAAACACACTCATCTCTGGCTGATAAAATCGGCTGCTCTTATGGCATTAACTGCTACCCCCAAAAACCACTAAGAACCAACTAAAGTCAGTGTTTTTGGTCATTGTTGTCCCATAAGTGTCCCATTGAAAATTTTAATTTAAGTAATTATATTAATTTCAAGGTCTTGATTAGTCTAATCATGGGAATACTAATCCCGTGCTTGTTATTTATTGTGAAGTGTTGTACTGTTTTCTTGACAATTGCAAAAACATTTATCACTAAAGCAGGTTAAAACGGGGCGACCAACACCGTCAAACCCTATAACCAATCACTTAACAGACAGGTTAAGCAATGGCTACCGAAGATTATACCGCCATTGTCCCAAGGGGCTTACATGGCGACTATTGAAAAACGTACTACCGATACCGGGGATATAGCCTACCGGGTAAAAATACGGCTAAAAGGCTATCCAACCCAAACCGCCACATTCAAACGAATAACCGATGCTAAAAAGTGGGTGCAAGACACCGAATCGGCAATCCGGGACGGCAGGCACTTCAAAACAGCCGCCGCCAAAAAACATACCTTTGCTGAAATGATAGACCGGTTTCTGGTCAGCACGGAGTTCACCCGTGAACAGGCCGAACACCAAGGCTTACATCTCAGGCGATGGCGCGATGAGTTGGGGGCGTATTCGCTGGCCGATGTCACACCCAGCTTGATTGCAGAAGTCAAAGACAAGCTATTGTCCGAAATAACACCTAAAGGCACAAAGCGCAGCAATAGCACTGTTGTTCGTTATATGTCTTCACTAAGCGCGGTTTTTACCGTTGCCGTGAATGAATGGCAATGGCTGGAAGATTCCCCCATGCGCAAGGTGAAAAAACCCAAGCAGCCACCCGGTAGAGTTCGCTATTTAGATGACGATGAGTTCACCAAATTATTAACCGCCTGTGAAGAATCGGCAAACGCCTGGCTTTCCATGACTGTAATTCTGGCTATCAGCACCGGAATGCGACAAGCTGAACTTTTCAATCTTAAATGGGCGGACGTTAATTTAAAAGATGGTTTTATCATCCTGCATGAAACCAAAAACGGCGAACGGCGGCGGGTGACTTTATCCGGTCTGGCGCTGGAGCTGTTACGCGAACACAGCAAAGTCAGGCGACTAGACACCCCGCTTTTATTCCCCGGTAAAAAAGACCCACTAAAGCCCATTGATCTACGCACACCGTGGGAAACTGCTCTTAAAAAATCTGGAGTCGTTGATTTTCACTGGCATGATTTAAGGCACTGCACAGCCTCCTATCTGGCGATGAACAATGCAAGTTTGCTTGAAATAGCCGGAGTCTTAGGTCATAAGACACTAGCAATGGTGAGGCGGTACGCGCATTTATCAGACGGGCATGTAAGCAATGTGGTTGCTTCGATGAATGCTAAACATTTTGGTGGCTCATGATGGGATTATCTTTTACTGATCCGAAGACATTACCCTTTGAAGAGCGTATGAAACGAAAAGACGGCTGGTTTGAAAATGAAAGCATTAGCAATATAGCCAAAGCCTGTCATCCCGACGACAAAAAAGAAATGAATAGGTTGATAAACGATATTGTTGGTTACTGCAAGTCCGGTGATCTTGCCTGTTATGGCGATATAAGGGGATGGGAATGGCGAATAAGCCAGCTTGGCTGGACACCTAATCCATACCCAGAAGTAGACGGACATTATGTTAATGACAAAAATAACCCGCTGTTATCGGCTTATGAGGGCAAATATCGTGCAGCACCAGCTGATTGCCTGATACATCGGGATGAATTTAAGCGGTTCCTGATAAGCGTTGAAAAATGGCCTGCTACTGGATTCCTGGCTAACTGGTGGCCTGATATTGAGCTACAAGACGATGGAAGCCATCTTGACGAAGATATTTATAAGCAAAGGCGTAAAAGTTTTGAATGCTGGCTGACAAGCCAAGATGTGGACACTACCAGTAGAGACGAGACAGTAAGAAAACCAGCCATAAAAACCGTTCTTGATGGGTTTGACACTGTGCCCGACATTTATAAGGCATTGAAGGAAGCCAGACAAGGCGATATGAATACCAATATGAAAGGTAAAGGAAAAGGTAAGTCGTTGTGGGAAAGTCAAGGCACGTTCAATAGGTCGTTTTGGCAACAGTATTGTGATGAGATCGGCTACTCACGCTAGGACCGAACCGCACTTGTTGCCGACACTTTTAAATTATTTATTAGGGGATTACAAAAATCCCCTTTTTTTTGCTTTCAAGAAAATCAAGGTGTTGGAATTAGTGGATTGCAATCCCCTATTAGGGAAGTGGAAAACCCCTTATTTTTTTATTAAATTCAATTGCTTATAGTTATTCGCAAGCCAATGCAGAACGCGGCGGCAATATCCAACGCGAGACAATTATGAGCGAAGAAAATTTAAAACAAATTCAGCGGATTTTTACCTATCTGACAGTTGCACAATTTTGCCAGCGGCACCCAGCATTCACCGTTGGCGGCTTAAGGTGGCAAATCTTCCATGAAGACACGAACGGCCTTAGAAAATCTGGGGCAATAGTAAGAAACGGGCGCAAAATTCTTATAAATTGTGAAAAATACTTTGTCTGGCTTGAAGCCCAGAATCAGGGAGTGGCAGCATGAGCAATTTAATACGAGCAATTTCGTCAAGCAACCTAACCATGTCATCAGTTGAGATTTCAAAACTGACTAAAAAGCTTCATAAAAATGTTTTGGCCGACTGTAGAAGCTTGATTTCAGAGTATGAAAAACTCTATATAAATCAGGCGGCTGAAATTACAGCCTTAATATTTTCAATAACTTACAAAGACGCGAACGGCGACGATCAACCCGCCTTTAACCTGTCAAAACAAGCCACTTTAGCCCTGATGACAGGTTACAGTCTGCCGATGCGTCATGCTGTTAATATGCGCTGGCTTGAGCTGGAAGCCCCGACCAAAAAATCTATATTCACTCTACATGACTTTACTAATCCGGCTATTGCTGCTCGCGCATGGACCGATGAAGTTGAGGCTAAACAAGCCGCTTTAAAAGCCGTTGAATCTCAAAAGCAAACCATCCAAACCAAGGATGACTTGATACCCGTTAGCAATGAAGCGAGTGTCAAAGCTGGTGAAATTCTGATCCGTGAATTTGTCAAGGCGGTGGATAATATCGATCTAGGCGAGAAGCAGTTTTACCGATGGATGCGTGAACAAAGGATCGTGTCTGACAAAAACGAACCTTATGGTAACTATGTCAAGGCCGGATATTTCACTTATAAACCTAGCGGGAAGCTGCTCGGTGGCAAATACCGTTACACTCTAAGGGTCACACCACGCGGTAAAGTTTGGCTTGCCGTTCGGTACATGGCCTATATTGATTCATTAGGATTTTCCGCGCTGGGAAACGGGGCGGTTGTGTAATGAATACCGCCCAACCATTGACACCCAGCACCGACGTGGATATTCTTTGCCCACTTCTGAAAAAAACAGGAGTCGGGAGTCGCACCCCGCGCAAAGGCCACAACAGGCCACTATCAAACGTGGTTTTTTTGTACCCATCAAAAACACAGGCGGCATTATGCCGTTTGTTATTCATTATGGTGGGATGTATTGAGCAGCCCTTAAAAAGGCTGGCCGGTTCCTTTGCCGGTAGTGCGAACTTGATACATTCCACCGCCCAAAGAATCGCACCAATGGGCGGCGGCTTAATCCCTCTACAAAGGAAACCGCAATGAAATCAAATTTCGCTCAAAACTCAGAGCAAACCACCACCCATTACCGCTTGGCGAACCCACAGACTAAAGCCAACGGCAAAGTCGATAATACCGAAGCCAGAAACCCACAAACATAAAAAACCCCGTTCACCTTTATTAAGTGACGGGGCTCTTATGAAAGCAATCTAAACAAAATACACCAAACGCAGGCGTATTTTATCAAATTGCTAGGATTGGTACACCCGTCATTTTTGAGATTATCAAAATGACAATACAAAATATAGAGCCTATAAAGACGGGGGTATCGGCGGCCTTGGCTTGCGATAACCGCGTTCAAGACTTTAAAAACGCCATGCTGGACGCCGGCATAACGCCACCCGATAACCTTATCGGCGATGGCAAACTCCATCGATTCAAAATTGACGGAAAGCTTAACGGTGCTTATGTCCTGCACCTGGATGGGCGGGCAGCGGGGTACTTTCAAGATTTCAAGCAGGGCATAAAGCAAAACTGGAAGCTGGACGGTGATTTCAAACCGCTAACCTTAGCAGAACGCCAAGTGTTTGCTATCGAGTGTCAACGCCAAAGCGAAGAGCGCCAAGCCGAAGAATCAAAACGCCATGCTGAAGCCGTTGGTAAGGCCACTTACATCTGGAGCCGGTCAACACTCGTTAGCAATCATCCATACCTCACTAAAAAAGGCGTGAAATCGCATAACGTACGCTGTTATCGCGGTTCTTTAGTGATACCGCTCTATGATGAAAATGGCGCATTAGTCAGTCTGCAATTCATTGGTGATGATGGCACCAAGCGCATGATGAAAGGTGGCAAGGCGCAAGGTTGTTATTGCTGGATAGGTGAGCGTGAACCCGGCGGCACAATCTTAATTTGTGAAGGCTGGGCCACCGGCGCGAGTCTTTACCAGCACACCGGCCACTTTACCGTGATTGCTTTCAGCGCGGGCAATTTAAAAGCGGTTGCCGAGTTCATCCGCTTACGTCAGCCAGATCATGAAATCATTATTTGCGGCGATAACGACGAAAGAGGCACTGGACAGGCGGCGGCAAGATCAGCAGCCTTAGCCATTGGTGGCAAGTACATACTGCCGCCTGAGATCGGAACCGACTTTAACGATATGCTGGCAGCGAGAGACGCTTAACATGGACACATTAAATGCTCATGATGCGCTTACCGACAAAGCGCAAGCCGAAACCGCTCAAAAACCCCCAAAGTGGCAACGTGTGACACGAAAAGTACCATTTCTTCTAGGGTCAAAAAAAAATGAGTTCAGTGCCGAAAATACCCTCAGCCCCGGTCCAGAAAAAAACTTTTGCTGCAAAACACTTCCAAACAACGTTGCCAACGTTGCCGATGTTGCCACGTTAGACTTGTCATTGGCGATTGATGCCGAAGCTGAAAGTATTGATGCGGCTAAGATAATCATTGATGACGTATTGGATCGGTGTAAGGACATGCCCGATCTATTGTTTTCGGTGAAGTTTATCGAAGCCCTCAAGCTGATCAGGACTGACAAGAGCCTTTGGGCGGCGTATCGCGTCAAAATCAAAACCAACAAACCCAGCGGCGTGAAACTGTCAGACATTGACGATGCAACCGCAGTCACCGGTGAATCTGAGCATGGCGGCAAAGATTCCACCGCATCAGAGTTAATCGAGCTTGTCATCAATAGCAGCGAATTGTTTTTTGATGATAGAAACGATAAATGCTTTATATCCACCGACATAGACGGCGTAGTCCATACGCTGGCTATTGGCAGCAAGGCGTTTGTCGAGTGGCTGAGCTTCAGTTACTACAAAGCCAGTAAACAAAATGGCAACATGGGCAAATCCGCGAGTGAGTCAGCCATTAAAAACGCAAGTTTCGCGTTAGGCGGTATCGCAAAACATGAAGGAAAAAAGCAGCGCGTTCATTTGCGGGTTGCGGATCACAACGGTGGCCACTATTTGTTTATTGGTGATGATAAGCTACAAGTTATCGAAGTGCTTTCTACGGGGTGGCGCATAGTTGAAAATCCGCCGGTTAAATTCTGGAAATCATCCTCTATGCAAGCACTGCCGTTACCACAACCGGGCGGCGATTTGTCGTTATTATGGAAATTTATCAATATCCCTAAAAAGGACAGGCTACTGGTATTGGCGTGGGTGCTTGAGTCATTTCGTGCGGAAACGCCTAAACCGATTCTTTCACTGACCGGCATTCAGGGTTGTGCAAAATCATCAACGCAAAGCAAAATCAGAGAGCTGATTGACAATAACAGCTCTAATCTTCGAGCTGCGCCCAAGGCCGTTGAAGACGTTTTTATCAGTGCTGGTTGTAACTGGCTATCGAGTTATGAAAACCTGTCACACCTGACGGCGAAAATGCAGGACGCGCTGTGTACTCTGGCAACCGGCGGCGGCCATTCATCCCGAACGCTGTACACCAACGATGAGGAAACCATCATTGAAGCTAAGCGCCCCGTCGTCATTAATTCAATCCCCAATGTTATCACGGCGCAAGATTTAACCGACAGATCGATTTGTATTGAATTGCCACGCATCGAATACCGCGAAGAATCAGAAATCAATAACGCCTGGGAAATCGCTAAACCTGCAATCTTTGGCGGATTACTTGATTTATTTGTTAAAACGCTGGAAAACTTGCCCAAAGTTACACTTGAGAAACCGCCGCGCATGGCAGATTTTACCCGACTTGGTGAAGCGATGGCGCAGGCGCAGAGTTATGATGCCGGTGTATTTGATGCGCTGTACAGAGCTAACCGCGCGGAAAGCATAGCGAATGCCTTAGAGTCGTCACCGGCAGCGCTCGCGGTTTGTACGATGGTTGACAGCGATCAGGGCGGTTCACCTACCGTTTTTCATGGCACCGTGGATGGTCTTCTGGATCGGTTGGTGCAATATCAACGGGACAGTAACGGCTGGCCGAAATCAGCGAAGGGCTTGAGTGTTATTTTAAAGCGACAACTACCCGCATTAGATACGCTTGGAATCAATATCACTTTTGGCAGCAAAGTTGAACGAATTGACGGACATCGAGGGATGCCGATAACGGTAAAAAAAAGTGGCAACATTGGCAACGTTGGCATGTTAGATTTTAATAAAACTCCAGCCGCGCAAAATTTACAACCCAAGATCAGTGGCTTTTTAAGTGATGATGCGGAGATATTCTAATGGAGGCGTTATCGAGAATTAAAGCCAAGGGCTTTGCCGTTAAACTCGTAGGTGATAACTTGGAGATTAGTCCGGCGAGCGCCTTAAGCCAACTGCAACGCGAGTTCTTAACGACTCACAAAGCGGAAATTATCACCGAGTTAAAACAGCAACAGATATCCGACAAGTTTCTCTATTGGCGGATCGTGCGTAACGGACAGGCTACCCACATCCACATGACCCCGCCCCACACACTGGATGAAATGCTCCATATTTACCGGGGCGCAGATGTGATTGAGCCGGTAGGGTCTTAGCGCACCGCTATTTTTCGCGAAAGCTAAAATGGAGGTTGATAAAACGATCATTTTGTCGAATGCTAACAGTACCGCTATAATGTGTACACCTAAGTACACAAAGAGAGTGTTATGGAAACTAAAGTGGGTGTAAAAGAATTCCGGGCACATTTGCCTTCGTATCTGGAGTCCGTGTCTCCGATCGCGATCACTCGTCACGGGGAAACAATCGGCTATTACATTCCGGCACGCCATGGCCGCAACCAGGCAGAGCTGGATGCGCTCAAACAGGCGGCGGCGAAATTGGAGGCCATGATGTCCGCTTTACGCGTATCAGAAGATGACATTGTGGATGACTTCAAGACACGCCGCACGACTGCCAAGCGATGAGTCGTCAAGCTCTGGTGCTTGACGCTAATATTCTTGTCCGTGCGGTGCTGGGCCACCGGGTATTTAAGCTGTTGAACCAGTACTCCGGTACGACGGCGTTCTTTGCACCCGACGAGGCTTTTGCGGATGCCGAGAAGTATCTCCCGCCAATCTTTGCTGCGCGTGGTCTGGACTGGGGCGTCGGTGCTGCGGTACTGAGCCGATTGCCAACGCTGGTGCAGTGTATCGAATTTGATGTCTACAGCGAATTCGAGACCAGCGCGCGTCAACGTATCCGAGACGTTCGTGACTGGCCGGTATTGGCCACCGCGCTGGCCTTGAACTGTCCAGTATGGACGGAGGATCAGGATTTCTTCGGCAGCGGAGTAGCCACCTGGACCACCAGCACCGTAACGATGTATTTGATTGGCGCTGAGTAACTATCGTTATTCTCACTTAATATGGTTCTCCTGGCGGATATTATCAGGATAATGTGTCCACTGCACCTTAAATCCATCCTTAGCGACCCAAAAATCTCGTTGATTTAAGATAAAATGCCAGACCACTTTTAAATTTTATACCGTTATCCCATTGAAAATTCCAGCCTATCTTGATTACGCGGCAACAACGCCTATGGCGCCGGAAGCCGTCGATGCAATGCTGCCCTACCTGACAAGTTCCGGCAATTTTGCCAATGCGGCATCAAGCCAGCATAGTTATGGCCAGAATGCCGCTTCAGCCATTGACAACGCCCGTTCAGAAATGGCCCATGGCTTACGGTGTAACCCCAAAGATATTATCTTCACCTCCGGCGCAACCGAATCCAATAACTTGGCCCTCAGCGGCTTCACGTTGGGACACCGAAACCGGGGCAAGCACATTGTTACGTCAGCCCATGAACACAAGTCAGTGCTGGATTGTTGCCGCCACCTTGAATCGCAAGGCATCAAAGTCACTTACCTACGTCCAAGCGGTGACGGTTTATTGACAATAGACAGCATCCTCAATGCCGTTACCGACGAAACCGTGCTGGTTTCGCTGATGCACGTCAATAACGAAACCGGCGTCATGCAAGACATCGGGCGCATAGCCGATGCCCTGAATGAGAAAGGCATAACATTCCATGTTGATGCCGCCCAAAGTGCCGGCAAAGTACCGATTGACTTGTCAGCCATGCCCATTGATTTGCTGTCGCTGTCCGCTCATAAGTTCCACGGCCCTAAAGGTATTGGTTGTTTGTATGTCCGCAAACGGAAACAAGCCGGACTGACACCCTTGTTCTATGGCGGTGGGCAGGAATATAGTCTGCGGCCCGGCACATTACCGACTCATCAAATAGTCAGTATGGCGGCGGCTTTTTCTTTGGCTTGTGAGAGGCAGGAAGCTGATGCAGAACATTGCCGACAATTACGGCAAACGTTGCGTACCGTTTTAGGCAAGCTCGATGGCGTTCACTGGAATGGCGATCAAAATGATGTCATTCCTCATATTGTTAATGTCAGTTTTGAGGATGTCGGTGCCGATGCACTGCTAATCGCCCTACGCGACAACGTTGCCATTTCTTCCGGGTCAGCCTGTAACAGTGGGGCTATCGAACCTTCACATGTACTGAGGGCAATGGGCATTGAGGGTGATCGGTTGTATGGGGCGGTCAGAATCAGTTTTGGCCGTTACACGACAGCAGCCGAGATGGAACAGGCCGGGCAAAGCATTGGCGAAGCCGTGATCCGCTTGCGCAAATGGGCAGCAGAATAACCATGCTGGGCAAGAAAGTCCTTAACCATTATTACTGGCAT
The DNA here is from genome assembly GCA_005772825.1 of Methylococcaceae bacterium. Classification (GTDB taxonomy): domain Bacteria; phylum Pseudomonadota; class Gammaproteobacteria; order Methylococcales; family Methylomonadaceae; genus SXIP01. The sequence goes on from SXIP01000134.1 coordinate 9,496, forward strand.
TGTAGCCTGACCGCAGCACAAGACGAGGTAACCAGGGAACGGGTTGCCCAAGCCGAAGCACTAGCCGGCTTGCAGGCCGACAAGGATTATAACGTCATCAAATATCCAAGTAACGGACACTATGTGTCATTACTGTCTTATGCCGACTTTTTCGATAGCTCGTTTCCGGCCTTGCTGTACAGCTACCGTATTGACTTCCTCACGGGGCGGGTCGAAAAGCGCAATTACCAAGATTCAGCTAACCCGCCCATCCTGCACCGCAAAGAGCTTTTGCTCCATGCCGACCATCCCCGCCAGGCCGAATTCCGTGAGTTGACGCAGACCGCCGAACAATTGGGGCTGTTCGACAATCCCGTGACTATTGGCTTCCAAAAAAACTGGGAAACGCTGATTGCCGCCAGTGGCTTTCAATTGCTAAACGATCAATTTGTCGCTCTAGGAAACCAAGAAGAAGGAAACTCGACGCCTTTTGAGAAACCGGAAACCGCAATGGTCGCCAGGCATCTGACCGCCTTGTCCCGCAATAACCTGTCGGCGCCGATGCAATGCCTGGCTCGGCATGGTTATTTGGACGGAACCTTGTCCGTTTTCGACTATGGTTGCGGGCGAGGTGACGACATACGCAACTTGACTGCCAACCAGATCAATGTGTCCGGTTGGGACCCGCACTATGCACCGGAAAATCCAAAACACCCGGCGGATATAGTCAATTTAGGTTTCGTAATCAATGTCATCGAAGATGTTCAAGAACGCATCGAAGCCTTGGCGGGCGCATACCAATTAAGTCAACGCCTGTTAGTGGTCTCAGCGATGCTGGTCAACCAAAATGCCTTCAAAGGACTAGCCTTTAATGATGGTGTGTTGACGCAGCGCGGCACATTCCAAAAATATTTCAGCCAAGCCGAATTGAAAAGTTTTTTGGAGGATGTGCTGGACAGGGAAGCCATTCCGGTTGCGCCCGGCATCTTCTATGTATTTAAAGATGCCGATTCCGAACAAAGCTTTTTATTGGGGCGGCAACGCAGCACCCGTAATACGTTTATGCCCCAGAGGGTACTACGGTTATCTGCCCGTCCCATACGACCAGAAGCCCCAAAAATATCACGCTCCACACAGAGGTACCATCTCCATCAAACCCTAATCGAACCACTTTGGCAACAGGCCTTGATGTTAGGCCGTTTGCCCGAAAAAAACGAAATTGCCAATCCTTTGGCACTCACCGAAGGCTTTGGTTCGGTCAATAAAGCCTTGCGTTATCTGCTCGAACACACCGAGCCGCCGCTACTGGAACAAGCACGGCAAACCCGCATTAACGACTTGTTGACCTATTTTGCTTTGCAGACCTTTTCCAGACGCAAACCCTATAAACATTTAGACAGCAGCTTACAAAACGACATCAAAGCCTTTTTCGGCGATTACCCGCAAGCCATCAGCCAAGCCCAAGCCGAACTGTTCCAACTCGGCAAGCCCGAACGCATTGCCGCCGCATGTCAACAAGCCGCCGAACAAGGGTTGGGCCATCTTGATACAGAAGCGGCCTTGCATGTCCACAGCAGCCAAGTCAACGAATTGCCTGTGCCGCTAAGGATTTATGTTGGTTGCGCGACCGTGCTTTATGGCGATATTGAACAGGCCGATTTAATAAAAATCCACAGCCAATCCGGCAAGCTCAGCCTAATGCGCTACGATGATTTTGAAGGCCGGCCGCTACCGCGTTTGTTGGAACGGGTCAAAATCAACTTGCGGGAACAGACTTTTGACCTTTACCAGTACGGTGAAGACTATGAGTCACCCTATCTGTATTTGAAATCCCGTTTCATTAACGAAGAATTCCCTTATTACGCCGAACAGGCGTATTTTGAAGAGCAAATCCAAACCCTAGGGCTGTTCGACTTCTCAGCTTACGGCCCGAACCCCAATGACTTCCAGGAAACCTTGGCAAACGCCCGTTGGGCTATTGACGGCTTCCAACTGGTGCGCAGCCAAACCTTGCCTGACATAGACAGCCTATGCGGACGTTACCTCAGCTACCGCCAATTGCTGGAATGCGGCGAAACCCAACACGCCACGGGACTACCAAACCTGCCCAAGCAACCGGACAGCTACACCGCCTTGTATGAACTGGCAACGCACATACTCGACCCAATCATTGACTACTTCGGCATGATCCGCCTCACCTACGGGTTTTGCTCCCACGAACTCGGCAAACACATCAAACACCGCGTAGCCCCCAAACTCGACCAACATGCCGCACATGAACGCAACAGCAAAGGTAATTTGATTTGCCCACGTTTAGGCGCAGCGGTTGATTTTATCGTCGATGATGAAAACATGCGTGAAGTCGCCGATTGGATAGCGGCCAACACATCGTTTGATAGGTTGTATTTTTATGGCGAAAACCGGCCAATACATGTTAGCTTTGGGCTGGAGTTTAAGGGGGATTATATTGAGCTGGTGATGATGGGGAGTGGGAAGCTAGTGCCACAAAGAAACTTTCAAGAAAATAAAAGGTAAAAGTCAGTCAGGTTCTGCATATTTTTCATTTTCGAGGGTAATAAGTGTTTTCAGTTCTTCAATGGTATGCCGTTTCCAATCATCAGGAGATCTAGAAAATTTCCCTGTTTGAAGGTGCTTTAAGATAATAGAAAGAAATATGTCATGGTTATTCTCTATAAAATTATCCAACTTTTCCCCACTGTTGCTTCCCAAAATATTCATATGAGGAGTAAATTCGAACAATTTAGCCGAATATGGACAAAACTCGCTTGAGAATGTGTCTAGATCGATTAGCAGAAGATTTCCACTTTCGTCCATAACCAACACGCCACCCGTATCGTCATTTCCTTGGATCAACACATCGTGAATGTAATTCTTATCCAGAATACTAAGGGCAATCCTTGATATTCGCCTTGAATTAATTCCAAAGTTAATTTTAATATCTTCGCTAACATCAGACACTAAACTCAAGACGGCTTTTTTTATTGCTTCTGTTTTATTAACTGCTCTATTAAATCCCCTAATAAATAAGGCTTCCTTTGCCTGATTCTTCTCTTCGTAAAAACCTTCAAATAATTCCGAAGAACTCCACATCGTCCTTCTCTTTACAAATCTGTAATCTAAATTCAAGAAGTATGAATTCAAAGCGCCCACACAGATTTGAATCTCAAACTCAAAACTGCTATTTGGTGCATCTGATGGTTCTACGTCTTCAAGCAATGACCGAAAATCATAAGTATCGAGACATTTACAAATTATTTCTTCCCTATCGCGAATGGTAGGATCGTTAGGCATTTCTGTAGTATTGCGAGCGTAATCAATAATCCAGTTTTGCGGAATTGAGTATTTTTCATCTGGAGCTATTGTGATTAGCTTTATTCTCTCAATAAATGATGCAAACCTCTCACCTGTTCCTAAATTTTCGTGTAGCCTATCATAAGGGTCAAAAATGTATTTATCTTGATCTATTTTGAAATAAATCTTATCTAGATCATTATTGTAGAAGGAAATCTTTGGAAATATGACATAGTTACCAAAATGATTTACGGTAACTTCTTTTGCATTATCTGGGATTTGAACGTCATCGTATTCAGTATAATTTACTTTCCATCGTTCAATATAAGTATCCTCGTCAATTTGTAGATACTCATCGTAGGCTCTTCTAGAGTAGGGTTTTCCATTTCCGTCTTTTGCCAAAAAGAAATTGTCGTTTTCCAAGTAGAAGTGATTCCACTGAACATCTTCATAAAGATTTAGGTGTAACCGTTTTGGTATAACTACTATCTTGTATCCGAAATCAAGTTCAACTTTATTATTTGAATAGGCTTTGGCAGCATGAAGATCTAAACCTCCTCCGTTTGGAAAGAAAGTATGGTTAAGTCCGCGTGTTTTTCCGACAACGTCAAGTATTCGCCCAATTTCTTTGGGATCGTCCCAAACGATTGTTTTAGGTCTTGAGGCCACGATTTCTCGCAATAGAAGCTCCCATTCAACTTTAGATATTTGCTCTATATCGTTAGATAGCCAAGTTTCTAATTGGGCTGCAACTTCCTTGGCTGTGGGTCTTTCCTCTGGCGAGTTTGAAGTACATTTACTAAGTACCTCATGCAAGATACCCAGATACGAGTGACCATCGAAATTATGAATTTTGGTATTTAAACTGATGCTGACGTCAAGATAGTTATAGCGTCCTTCAAAAGACATTGGTGTATCGGTCAGGATGATCCATAGTGTTTTCGCAAGTGAGTACACATCAGCTTGAAAGGGGTCGGCATCAAATGGATTTCTCTCCATTTCTGGGGCAATTGTTGTCCAAGGGCCAATTCGTTTCTCATCCTTGCTTATTGCTTTTTTGTTTTGAAAATGCACTAAGCCAAAGTCGCCAAACTTAAACTCTGAATCATGTTGATAGATATTTGACGGTTTAATATCTCTGTGAGCAATTTCATGATCATGCAAAACTGCTAGCGTACTGAATAAGCTTTGAAAACATTGAACTATATCGTCGAGTCCCTTAAAGGCAACTTTATCGAGACAAGTTGCGTAGGGCATGACATAGTAAAGAAATGTCTCTTTTCTAACTACATTAGGAAGTTCACTATATTGAAAAATAGGCAGAATGCCTGAAATATTTTCTTGATTATTTAAAACTACTGATACTTCATCTCGAAACCTTGCATATTTCTTTTTTTCATACTCCAGAGTCAATTGACCATTTCTGTCGAAACGCAGATTAATTTTTTTAAAGACATATTCGGTATTGGGTATTCTATATACAGTGCCGTTACCACCTTTTCCAACAAAGGATTTTTTACAAGAAATACTTTTTTGTAAATCTTCATCGGCTATGATTTTATGTTCCATGTACTTTTCCTTAATGATTTTTTAATAAACCCTCAACTCCGCCGAAAACTCATGTGGGTCTAGTTCAGCCAATTGCGACCTGACTCTTGCCCTTAAATCCTTAGCCGGATTCAATACATAATTTTCATAATCAGGATGTTCAGGATTGAGCAGCAGTAATTTTGATAAAGCTGTAGCAAGGCGGGACACGGCTTTGACATCGCGGCTATCGCCTGTCAGGTTGGGCGGTTTGCCGAACGGGAATTCGGCAAAACTGACTGTCCGCAGTTGATGCAGGTATTCACCAAACACATCAGCTTTTATGCCAAAACCTTGGGCGGCGTTTTGGGTTTCAAAGCGCGGTATTTTCCAACCAGGAATAATGCCGTGAAAACGATCCATTAAGGCGCTTTCATGAAACATGTCCGGCAAATGGCGGATATAGTCGCTTTGCCGAGGCCGCCCCAGATACAAATCAATATTCGCCAACACAATCAACCCGCATTCACTGGTGATTTTATCGTTGCCGATGCTGAAATGACCGGATTCCAAATAGTCTTTAAACTTGGCTTGAATGTCGTCCTCGCCCTTAAAGCTAATCGACTGGCCTTCATCGAGTACCAATAAATCATGGCGGCCTAATAAACCCACTTCCTTAGTGTTTAGGTTTTTAAACAGTTGCGCTTGGGTTAATGCGCCGCCGCTGTTTAGCCAAACATAACGGCTTAAGTTTGAATAAATGAACGATTTGCCCGTGCCTTTTGGGGCCAGTTCCATTAAATTCAGGTTGTTTTGCAATAGCGGCAATAAGCGCAAGATGACATGGTTTTGCTGGTCTTCGTTATAAGCTGCAGGTTCGTAGCCCATCGTCCTCAGCAACAAAGCTATCCATTCCCGCGTGGTAAATTCTTCCCGCGCTTTTACCAACTGTTCAAGCCGAACTTTGCCGGATTGCATAGGGTGGAATTCGGTCAGCTCAATCACGTTTACTTTGCCTTCAGGCCGGACAAACAAACGGCCTGCACCCCATTGACCACCTTCTAATAGAATTTGGTTGGCATTTAATACGTCATCAGATACTCGGGCGTTACGTTCATCCAGGCAAGGGATGGTCAATAGTTTTTCGCCTTTCTTAATGTCTATGCGGACATCAAAGCGATCCAGCAAAACAATGGATTCGCCTGAATGTAAGCGGTATTTGATTTTTTCTTTTTCATTTTTGGCGGGCAAATGCCGGCTCATAAAGTCGGTTATCGCTTGATAAATCTCCGCGTCCGTTTGATCAGGTTTTTTAAAACGGGAAATTAGCCATTCTTCAACAAAACTGGGAATGGTGCGTTTTTCACGGATTTTTAAGTGCCGGACTAATGCCTTATCAATGGTCAATTCACCGAAAGCGGCGGCAATTTTTGCGTCGAGTTGTAGCGGGTCTATAGCTGTCAAAACATGTCCTCAAAACTTTGCGTACCCGCATCTTTTTCAAGCAATGACGCAGGAAATTTAACCGTTAATAATTTATGGTCTTGTTCATGAACTCCAGCATAGTGATAAGACAGCAAGACCTCGATTTCAGTAAAGCCTTCTTGTTCTTGCGTGGAGCTGAAGCGTAGCATTAAGTTTTGGGTTTTATTCGCCCTTAGGCTATCCACATTTCCCTTACCTGAAAAAGGCGAGGCCAGGCTGATTTCAATTGTTGTCAAATCTTTATCATGATTGATAAGTTGCATTTCTATTTGCCATTGCCGATCTGCCACCCGCACACATTGGTTATCCGGCAATTTAATTTCTAATGGAGTGACCCCAACTTGAGAGGGCTTTGAAGCCAATGTAATGCAGGGTATCAGAACTTCTTCTGGGGTAAGTCCGCCATGCGCCAGTAAACCTTTAGGGGTCAGCCTACACCGTTGTTTAGATACGGCATATTCACCTAGCAACGCAAAATCATCGGGCAAGGATGTTGCGCCTTTTAATTTGAAAGCTCTATCTTTGCATTCACTTAAGGTCTGGCCTTGGTAAATACTTTGGGTGACGGTCATGCCATGATCGGCAGTGATAAAAAACACAATGTCTTTGTTAAGCAAGGCAGCATCTTTTTCCCAACGGTTCAACATGCGTTTGATTTGGCTCATGATCGGTTGAATATCATCGCGGTGTTTACTGAAACTAGGGCAATCATGCAAGCGTTCATCCAGACGGTTTTCAAAATACACCAACAATTGCGTTGCTTCATCAATGCGTTCAGAATTTTCCGACCAACTTTTAAGCACTTTAAGAGAGTCCGGCGTAGGCAAATAATCTTGATAAACTTGGCGTAGGATAGCTTCCTGATTCCCAGGCGGTTGTTGGTTGACAGGCAAACCCGTCAATACAGCCATTTTACCCACCTCAGTCAATGTGGGTAGCGGCGCAAACAACTGCTCCTGATGCAAAACCAATCCGTTCATCCCTTGCAACATCTGCACCACTTTATCCTGATTCATTGCCGATAAAGCATCAACCATAATGATGACAGCCACATAGCCCTGCTGTAGATAGGCCTTTACTTTAACAGAAAACTGCCGCCAATCGTGTTTTGAGCGGGGCACACGCGCAGATTGTGCTGCCAGCAACCAGTCTGTAAAACTGCGATTGATAGCTTCATCTAAATTATGTTTATCCAAAAACGCTTGTCGGCAATAATCAAAATACCCCTCACTCCAATTGATTGCCTCATCAACCGTAGCGGAGGCATCTAACAAAGGATAGCCATCCAGGCATTTCTGTAATGCTTCAGATAATATCTGAGCCTGTCCACTACTGAACGTGTGCAGTTTGGTCAATAAAGCAGGGGTCAGCAATTCACGGCGACCAGTAACCCGCTCTTGTACGGCATCAAGCAAGCTAGGCCAATCAATCAGCCAATCGGCTAGGGTCTCAGGAGGGGCCTCATCGGCATGAATTTTCCGGTCAATCGCATCCAGCGCAAGCAAGTATTTATCAACCAATCCATTGGCCTGGTCTTCAGGCAATGGAATCACAGGCAATGCTAGCAACAAAGCGGAATCGGATGTTTTCGGTGGTAAAGCGAGGTTGAGCTGATGGGCACTGATAACACCCCGCAAATGCTCCAAATGCTGTTGATAAGCAAAATGTTTGAAGAATGTAGCAGGACTTTGTGCCTTAAGCCATTCACGGACAAACCACTGTGCAGATTTTAGTTCAAATCCCAAAGCCGAAATCAAATATTGGCAAAAAGCGTCCTTGAGAGGCGCAATTTTCAATATGACGTGCAGGATCATGCCTTGACGGCTTAATATCTCAATAAAATTTTGATAATTAATATCCGGTAATTCAGGAAGACAAGCTTGCAATATGCTTTCTGCAAACTGTTCCTCACTGTTTGGAGCGATGAAGGCTTTTTGTAACAAGCCCAATTTGACGATCAACTCATTGCTAAGCCAATCGTGGGGATTTACATTACATTTTTGCGCGAAGATGACCCTGGGTATGAGTTGTAAGGTCGGCAAGACACCGTTATAGCCTTCATAATGCTTAAAACGTTGCCATAAAGCTTGATTGCTTAAACGCACTCTTAACAAAGTATCCGTCTTAGATTTCAAGTGCTGGTCGATCTGTTGCATCACGGGCAAAACATCGCCAGCCATTTTAACAACCACCGCATCATGGTTGTCTATATTGAATTCATCGCGGATAAGCTGTACAGGCATCGTATTACTCGTAGTCAGCTAAAACAGCCCGTAATGCTGCCGTGATGTCGCCATTTGATAGCCCACACCCCTGAATGTATTTTTGCAGCAAAAAAACTAACTGCTCTTTTGTGGTAATCGGTTCGGCAACACGGTTTTCTGGAGAATAGACGCGCGGAGCCTGTTGATGATGTTCAACTAAAGTTTTTAGTATTCCTCGACATTCGCCAATTTCAGTTTCCGTGCAATGTTCGGTCGGTTTGTTTAAGAACGCCTGGGTAATTTTATCAGGACAAATTTCGTCAATTTGCCCATGCTCCTCAAGTAATCGGGCGAAGGCTTTCGCTTCAATGCTGGCAGAATCATGGTTTAAATTGGCAATCAGTTGGCTTTTGGTTTCCTGGCTGTTTGGTAAAACTGATTGCACCGTTTGCTTTAGCTCATGGTGCTTGGCGTGGCTGATGCGCTCGAAATCATCAAGTAGCTCTTTTAATTTACCCTGCCCTTCATTAAGAATAGAACTTTCACTTGCATTATCAAGCACGACTAATTTAAGCAAAAACTCGGCTACATCTTGTTGGCTTTTACCAATCTGCTGTAAAAATTTGATCAACTCTTTAGTTTGTAGATGTAGTTGCCCCGAGCTCTTAACTGCATCGGGCTGTTCATTAATGAATTTGCGTAAGGCTTGCACCACTTCGATGGCAAAATCTTCATAAGATTGCTGATCCCCCTTCTTTAATTTAAAGAAATGGCTGAGTGCGGACAATATAGCCAATTGCTTAGTGCTAAATTCAAAGCGCCTGATTGTTAATTTGCTGTTCTGGTCAAAAGCGTCAGTCAGATTTGTGGCGAAGTCTCTTTCATTCGTACTTCCCCAACGCAAGCGTTTAATGTCATCGCGCACGGCAACCGCTGCAAATAAAGCCAAGGTACAGGCAGGCAAGCCATACGGCGGGGCAACCAGCTTGTCGCGCAATTCTTTGACTAAATAGGGCTGTTCACGCTTACGCAACAAGTTATCGTGCAACAGTTTTAAAACCTCTTTCACCTTCCCGTCGGTTTCATCAATTTTTCTAATGTCCCAACAACCTGTAGGTGGTCGCTCGATAAACAAGCGGTTAACCCCTAACACGCCATCAATCAGTGCCGATGGCTCGCTGGTTTCATTGGCTTCACCCAGCAAATCGGTCTGATACGTCGGGTTAGTGGCAAAGTCCAGGATGCGCTCTACGATTTTTTGTACCTTGCTGCTGCCTGTGTACTTTTCGTCGTTCAACTTGTTCATATTATTGGCACGGATGGGGATTTCCTGACTATATTCAGCCTGCACCTGCCCTGCAAGAAAGCCTCTGAACTCGTGCCAATTATTACAAGCGATGGCGTTTGTCGTTCCTGCCTGATGAATTGAACACTTGCCGGCTACCAAGCCGTCGCGACCGTATAACAGCCTTAATACCTGCACTAAATCTTGGCGGTTTTTCTCCCATTTGGCTGTCAACTGGCGGCGCACATCGTCACTGGCAGTTTTTTCTTTCAACAATAATTGCAAAACCAAATAACGGCACAGTAATCCGGTCAAATTAAAATTTCTGCCTTCAATGGTGACGGTTTCGGAATAAATGCCCGCCGTTGGCAACCAAAAATACAACGGACTAAGCTTCATTTCCGCAATTCTGGATTTGACAATCCCAACATCTTCGGCAGTTTCCGCTAACACCAGCTTAACCTTGGCGCTTAACGTCAGATTATCCAATTTCAATTGGTTGCTAATGGGCGGCGTCAACAGACTGACTTGATAAGAGCGGACAATCCCGCAAATCGAAGGCTCCAAATCATGGACGCCAATCATGGGCAACACGTCTGCTAGCATATCGGGATGGTCGTTAAACAAAGTTTCGGCACTACGCCCTGCGAACAGCGCCAACTTATCAGGGATCAATTTTTCGACATCAGCACTCGCTTCACCATGTAAAAGCCATTCTCCTGTCATGTCATTTTTCCAGACTAAACCGACTGCTTTCAGCCAAGCCAAATCGTCAGCCAGCTTTAAAGCCGCAGACGTGTTCGGTTTGGTATCGTATAAAGCACAGGACAAAAACAATTCGGTAGCCTGAAAATTGTCTCCCAGCAATTGCGCCAACAATAACAACTTTAAGATGTTGTGTTTGGCCTGCAATTCTGCGGCGGGCAAATCGGCCGGAATTCGCGCTAATGCACGTTGATAACGGTTCCAGTCGTTAGCCGCTTTTTCTTTCAGGTTGTCGGCATAATAATCAGCCAAAGCAGGTAGCCTAACCAATCCATCGCCTAACAAAGCGTCAGGACGGAGTTCCCTGGCCAACAGCTTGCCCGCATTGTCACGGAAGAAGGTTAAAGCCGTCCGGTTAGACTGGGCAAAATCAGACAGAGCGAACAAGCCAGCCGCCATGACCGGGTGCAGCGGATAGACTTCTTTCAGCATATCGGCCAGATGGGGGCCTAAGATTTTAAATAGCGGTAATGCCGCACAACTTTCCAATAGGGTTTGCCGCTCTGTAATCGCCTGTTGCCAGCATTGTTCCCCTTGCAGCGTCCAAGTTTTTTGCATCGCCAACAAATGATAACCCTCGCTTTCAGAGGCATTCAGTTCAATCTTAAACGGTCTGTGAAAACGTCCGGCAATGGTTTCCAAACGATTTTTGATGGAATGATTAGCTGCTGTTCTAGTCGCATATTCAACAAAAGAAACATGGGTTAAACCAATAAACACCGTGTGACCTTGCCTAGGTTTACAGACGGTTTCGACAAATGTCTGTAATGCCATAATTTCCTGCACAGGGCGACGGTGTGGGTTGATGATTAAATCTTCCAGCGCATTGCCAAATTCATCCCAAACTACCAAAATGCCGCCAAAACCGTGTTGCTCGGCCAAGTTCTTACCCGCTTCTTGATAAGCCTCAATAAAGTTTTTGCCGCCGTGGCTAGCCGGATTAAAAGCAGCCCTTAAACAGACTTTTTCATGCCAATACTTGAATACCTCTAATGCCTGTGGCTGATGCTGTTTCAAGCCTGTCCGCATTTCCGCAGTCGTCAAATAATGTTCAGCCAATTGCCATTGCGACAAATCGGTGTTGGCAAGTGAGGGATCCCCCGCTGTAATTTCTTCAAAACGCTGAATACAAACATCATATTCCGTCGTCGGTAAAATGTTTTTCGGGTCAAACGTAGGATGCCGGATTAGCGCATCGTACAAACCTTCATACAATTTTGCCGCCAAGGATGGCGTTTCTGAACCATAGAGCGTGACCAGCAAATAGGGTCTAGCGTCCGGGTCGTTCCCCGCTAGAAAGGTATGCCGCAATTTTTCCGCCAAATCCTTATGTTCCGCATTACTTAAGCGTTGGAAAAACCCGGAAAATTCGGCACTACCGGCACCATCGCGGAATAATTGCGCGATTAACACGGCAAGATGGCTTTTGCCTGAACCGTAATTGCCAAACAAGTTGATGGCCCGCATTTCTTGGGTAGCCTCGGGCAATACAGCTTTTTGCAAATGCGCCAGTACCGCTGTCGATGCCTTAGTCGGCGCAAAACAGGCCACTAAATTCGGGTTAGCAATATTGCGGTCAAGTACGACAGCCGCATCGGTTTGCGCGGCGTTGATTTCAATCAAGTCGGAAACGTGCATCAGGACAATCCTTGCTTTATTGCGGTCGTTTTAGTCGATACCCATAATTTGACAGGTAAACCGAACAACTCACGACCGATAAAATACTGCTGATTAAGTTCGGCAAACTCATTGTTTTCTACAAACACCACAATGACAGGGTGGCAGTTTTGTCTCGCGCTGAGTGCTGACCAAAACGCTTGCTTGTCGGTGATAGGCCAAGACAGCCACCAATAATGAGGCTGCTCGATAATGAGGCCATTGCGCGAGGCATCGAAAACCTCGGCGATAAATTCAGGGCGGGAGCAGGAAACAGGCGGTCCTGCGGATTCAGGACAACCGCCTCGCCAAACCGTGTAATCCGGAAATAATGCCGTTAAGGCATTGGTTACAGAATCCAATTCATCCAACGCCTTGCAGGAAAAAGCCAAATGACGGTAGCGGATTTCAGGGGCATGGTAAGTGGCAAGGACATCCATTAAAGTCTGGATCAATATCTCTGTTTGCATGGTTTCGTTGCGCCTCGGTACAAATTAGGGGCTAGTCATAAATGTGAGAAAACGGCTTACAACCAAGTGTCTTCACCTTGTTGCAACAGCAATAACAAAGTCTTTTTAGGGTCGCAATCATCGGCAAAAGCCAGAGAGTCATTATTGACGGCTTCGTTAAAACTAAAATAGTCTGGCCATCGTTGGCTTTGGTGCATACGCCGTAATTGCAATCGTAACTCTTCGGGACGACTGCATAAAAAGTTAGCCAAGCCGATGCCCATTAATTCTGAGAAAGTGACAGTGGAACGGCTTTTTAACTGATGAAAACGCGACATAGCCAGGGCATGAATGACAATTTCATCGGTAAGTTTAGGAGAACCCAAGCGGACGCAAATGCCATCCTCACGAATTTTGCTAATCTCTATCAAGCCAAGATCAGCTAGGGGGCGGTTGTCCACAAACATCCGTCTAACACTGCTAATTAATGATTCCAATGTCGATTCTTTGTAAGTTTCTGCATTATCGTTTTGCAAAGTGCTTTGTATTTTTTCAAAATGCTGCTTTGAGCTAATCCAGTCTTTGGAAAGCGTATCTAAGCAAATAAAAAAACTTCTGTAAGGTTCGCTACTTGTAGAAAAACAAGTTGCCAAATGGAACGCCCACCATGTTGAAGATTTATTTAACTCAGGATCGTTGTTATTTAGCGACAAACCGAAATCAGTTAATTCAAATTCTTTTGATGATTTTCCATTCCTAATGATCTGTGCAGCGATCATCCAGCCTTTTATGGTTGATAACCTGTTTTTTCCGGCAATGAACTCAATCCTGGCTCGCCTCATGTTTTGGCTTGAAAATATTTCCCTATCTGTTTTGAGAATATTGATAGCTTTGCTAATCCACCAGCGAGATACTGGTTCACCTTCATTATTGATTAATGCCATTTAATTACTCTCAGTCTTATTTAAAACAAATCAAACAACCTTCATCGCCATCATCTTCGTCATCATCTTTGATCACGGCATCCATTAAGTTCTTAGATTTTTTACCTTTGTTCATGGCTTGAAACCTAGTTTTTATATCGTCCTTTCTAGCCAGCATTTCATCTAAGGACTCGTCTTGCGACCAGGTATGATCACGCCCTTCATTTTTATGGAATAGCTCAAAAGCCCTGGCTTTCTCAAAATATTCAGGATGGTTTTCGTATAAGCCTATCCACTCAATTTTTTGCTGGTAAAAACAAAAATAACAACCCGAACGGCTTCGCCAATCATAATATTTGGGTAAACCAATCCCGGATTCTTCAAGAATGCGGACTATGTCTTCTTTAATAAGACCGTCCTCCTTAAATGGATAAACTGCTTTAATATTGGGTTTGGTCGAGATGTATCCCGTCCGGTGAGTTTCATCGGCCCTTATAGCAACATAACTAATTACAGGGTCGTCACCGACAAATTGCTCAAAAGGTTTGAGCTTTAAGTTGACCGTGCACCATCGGGAACGTGCAGTAGGTAAAAAATTGCCATTTAATTTCAAGTAATAATCAAAATCACGCCCCGCATTCAGGCGAATAATTTCTTTGCCCAAATAATCAGCCATCAGATCAACAAAGGCTAAAGTCTCCGGTAACTCCGCCCCGATATCGGCAAAGAAATATTCCATGTCCGGCACTTTGTCACGTAAATAGATGGCTAAGGCCGCACTGTCCTTGCCACCGGATAAACCGAGCAGATGCCTTACAGGTTTTTCTTCATTCATCATTACGCCTACTTTAGTTTGGATGGATAGGTGGTTTGGCAACGCTTTATCAACTCAGCAATAATCGCCAGTTGGGCGCTTTCATCGAGCTTGTCCCAGTCCGCTATTTGGTCGGCCTGTTGTGTTGCGAATTGTTGTTGGGCTTCGGTCGGGTAAACGGTTTTGGTAATGGTGTGGCTTTGAGCATCGACTAAGCGCACCAGCATAGCCTTGCCATTGTGATTTTTATCGGGCGATTCGAGCCGCAGTCTTTCCAGCTCGAATAGCTGTTGGGCGCGTTCTTGCAACCTGAATTCGGCTTCAATTCGATTGACATCTTTCCATTTTTGCGGCGGTACTTTACCCAGCAGTGCGGCAGTGGATTCCAGCCAGGCTTGGTCGTTGGGATAACCGGCATCGCACAAGCGTCGAATAAACGCCCCGACCCCCATTTTGTCCGGCGTATAAGCGTCTAGGCCGTGATAGCGGTTGCTTAGGTAAGCACGAAGACTAGCTAAATCGGTAATGCTTTCCTGCAACAAGGATTGGCTTAATAACGCTTGCCAATCTTTGAGCATTGCGCCATAAGCCCCGCGCAATTCGTGCAACACGCCTACTAATTTTTGGATGCACTGTTCAACCAGAGGGGGTTCGCCGTTAAGAAAATCAGTGGGGGCTAAGCCTAAGGCTTGAGGTATTGCCTCAAACAACAACACACCGGGACTTTGAGCCTGGGTAAACGCCGCCATGACCCGCACGGCTTCAATGCTTAATGTAAGGCATTGTTTGGTGTAGTCCGGCAGGCGAGAAGCAAAATTGACCAAGGGTTTGGCAATATCAAGCAAAGTGGCATCGGCGGGAATGTCGCCGATAACCGAATTGAGGTATTGATCGAATAATTCGCCGCGCAATCCACCCAGGTCAAACCGTTCCAATGCAAAAAATTCGGGGCGTTTGCATAATAGTTCAGCTTGATCCATCGTCAGTTGAGCGCAATACACGCCTTCCTGGTAAAGCGCAACTTCCCGGCGATAGCCCAGAAGATAGGCTATCAATAGAACAGGCAAGACCCCCTGTTTGATACCGTATGGCCGGCCCTGTAAGAAGCGGTACAAGGACGTTACCGGAACTTGTTTGCCGCTATCGCCCAGATAGTCGGTAATGCCTTCCCAAACCGGGTGTAGCTTGCAGGGGTCACAGGATTCATCGGGTGGGTAAATACCTAAGATGCCGTCTACATACCGATGTAAACGACTGGCTTTTAGTAATGACAAGTACAGGCTCATTTCCGCCGGGGTTTTGCTGATGCCTAATTGTTCTTGATTGGACGCGGTCAACATGGCGTGTATTAAACGATTGCGTCCGGTGTTTGCGCTGGCTGAAGGTTGTTCCCACATAATCAGTTCGTTGCGTAACAACGGTGCTAGTAGGTAACAACGTGTCTCCAGCCACGCCGACAAGCGGCTTTGTATGTCGCGGCGGTTTGTCACGATTTGTTTTTCGCCGTTGAAATACCAAATCATTTCTTTAGGTTCAGCCAGCAAATTCATAAACCTTGTGGCGGTTTCTGATTCGGCATGGGACAGCCAGGCTAAGTATTCCCGGTAAGCAATCGGGTCTTGATGCAAGGCTGCATAGCGTTTGGGCAGTTCATCCAAAGCCATTTTATTAAGCACGGTTTCCCTAAGCTGTTCGTGCTGGTCAAAACCGCAAACGACAACAATATCCTGGCTTTTAAATTGGCTGGTATGGAGTTTTTCATCCTCTTCGGTGAGGTAGATAAGTAGTACGAGTCCATCGTTGATTTTGCTATGCGGGTGGCTTTTCGAGGCGAACCGGACAGCAAAACTGCGCAATGATCCGGTTTCTATGCTGACACGGCGGGCCACCATCGGTGGAATTGGAGCCAGGGTGTTTAAAATCGGTACAATCGGCTGGTTGGCAAATTCGGTTACGGTGCTTGAAAGTGCCTCGTCCAAGTCAAAGTCACTGCCTTGCCAGACGCGGTACTCTTGGTTGTATTGGCGGAAATGGATGATGGAAGCGGCTGTTAAGCGTTTCAGCAAAGCGTCCAAATCGTCACCAAATAACAGCCGCAAAAGCTCTGGGCTGGCTTTAAGCCCGCGTTGGCCACCGATCAGATTCAACAGGCCAATGGTTTTTAGCAACTGCACGGCATCATCATCTGGGGCGGCATCAAAACGCTCCAGAGCCGTGACCACTTCTAGCCACCGTCGATAGGTCAGCGGGTCAGAAAATCCACCCATTTGCCGGGCAATAAAATAATCATAGAGTTCAGCGGGAAGAATCCATGATCCCATTGCCAACTGGCCTAGTCTAGTTTTAAGCCCGAAGGGTTCGGTGCTACCCAAATAGGAAAACAATGTCCTTTCGTTTTGGGCGATTTTTTGGCACAGCACGGGCAATATCAACAAGGACAATGGATGTAGCGGATAGCATTGTTGAAAAATCTCCCGTGTCTGGGAGTCGGGAAGATTTTGCGGCAAAGCCCCCATTGTAGACAGTTGCTTAGTCCACTCATTAAGCTGTGAATGCAGGTAAGCGGTCAGTTCATGTTTTTGATCAAACGCCTCCGCAATTATTTTTAGTGTCTGTTCGGCAGGTTCAAGAAAGGCAATGGCGTTATAACGCCCCTGCACTTTTTGCCATTCATCGCGCAAATGCTTGCCTAACCGATGAGTATAATATTCAAAGGCTTGATGTAACAGGACGACCACATGTAGGGGCGCATCATGGCTTTGCCGAGCATGTTCCGCCAACAGTTGCAACAGATGTATTTCCCGGTGCTGTGGGTGGTATGACTCATATTCGAGGAACTTGCCCAGTTCGTCAATGATAAGCAACATCCCTGAACCACCCATTTTAGCCCAACAGTCTTGGGTCGCTTGCAGATGAGCTATTACTTCGTCCATTGGAGTGGACGGAACGGCGGCGGCTTTAATAGTAGCTACCCTGTGCTCATCAAATCCCGCTTGCGCCATGCTGTCCGCTAAAGCCAGCAGGAGTTGTCTAATTAATGAATCGGGTGTACCGTTGACACTGACCCTTAAAAAGCCGCTGCCGCCGGCAACGGCTTTGTCAAAGGCTGCCGAAGTCACCGGGGCAATCGCCTTAAGTTTGTTAGAGGCAATGTACCTTGCCTGGCTTTCTTCTTTGGCGAGTAAGGCTGAAAGGAATAATGCAAAAGCTGATTTTCCAGAACCGTAGGGGCCGATGAGCGCAAAGCTGCGTTCTGCCGGATGCGTCGTAAAACCTGATTTGAACTGTTCGAGCGTTTGCAGGGATTTTGCTGTCGGCAAATAGGCTTGTAAGAGTTCTAAGTCATTACCGTCGCGCAACAAATTGACTGAGCGGGCATATACCCCTCGTATTGAAACAAAGTTGTCCAATGGTTTCATACTGATCTTCCATGATAATAGGCTGTTAACAAATCCGTTTCTTTGAGTAGAGAGCTTCTCCGGTACAGTTGGTGCAATCCGGCAGTTTCACGTAGTTCGTAACAATTCGGATAGGTTTCCATCACATTGGCCAATGCGCCCATTAGACCCTCCTCGTTCAAACGGAAAACAGCACCTGGAGCAGGATAGCCGTCCCCGCCATACAGTAGGATATTGATTGGCAACGCGGCTTGCTGAGGTTGCGCTGAAAAGCGACTTTGTAACGCAAAATGCAAGGCCATAGGTGGCAAAAAGGGACGTACCGTGCGCTGGCTCAGATAGCCGCCGGACACCTCGTTGGAGAGCAAACCCAATAAGGACATAGGAGAATCCAAATGCTCATCGTTGCGTCCGGCAGTGGGCGAATACATCCGCAGTAGCGTTGAAACATCGGATTTTAAGGTGCTTTCAGAACGGCTTTTCAGCTCTTGGCCGACAAAATCCACTAACGAATGCAGCACGTCGCTGCTTTTAAAACGCGGCATCGAAAACTGGTTGAAAAACCAGAAAAATCCGGTAGCCAATTCAGGATTGGAGGCTATGCGCCAATGTATGATCCAAATGGTCGTCTCATCTTCCAAATAAGTGTCGCCATTTTCTCCGAGAAAGGCCTCACCAAAATCCGTAATGTGCGCCACACCTTCGTTAAAATTCATCACCCCGGTCACCTGTAACCAATATTGCAGGGCGTTGACCATGTTCCTGCCAAGCCCCAATTCAATCATGGCCGCTTCGGGTTGCTTAAAGATGTCTGTAAAGCCTTGTTTATTGACCGTCTGAATGGCTTTGGTCAGCCACCCATAACCGAGCGGGAATGTTTCATGGCGGCCAAATGTGCTTTTTTGGGGGTTAAATTTCATCGAAACGTTGGATATTAATGTTATGGAACGCCCTCAAGCGATTACGATACGTTCAAAGGCGTAACGTGGCCGACCAGACTATCAATTATTCCAAACCGAATAATAATAATAGTGAAACTTTCACTTATTTTTTATGAAAAACCGAATAAAACTTAACGCACAAATTCCAACTTTTCGCGGAACTCGGGACGTAAAACCGGCAAAAACGGCGTAATTCGACCATCAATATCGGCGGGTGCTTTCAAGCCGAGCAGCTTTAACACCAGTGGGTAAACATTAATATTCTCAAGCGCTGCTAATTTTCCTCCGGATTTGAACGCAGGGCCTTCGGCATAAAAAATACCCCACATTGCTTTATCTTCCTTGGGCGGATAGCCGTGATTGGCTGCGGGAATACTGCGAAGATCGGTACTTAACATAAGCGAGTACGGGGAGCGGGCTACCAGAACCAAATCGCCGCACCGGGCAGTGCGCGAGAAGTGCAATTCTTCCGGCATATCTTCGCGTTTAAAGACGCTAAAGTGACGCGCTTTGGCTTTCAATTGAAGATAGGTTGTTTGCAATTGCTCGGGCGACTCGCCCTTATTCAGGTAAAGCAGCATCTGCGGGCCGCGCTCAAGCACCTGAAACCCGGACAAATCGGCGTAATCGTCGGGATATTCGATCTTGTTTTTATCCAGATCCTGCATGCCGTGATCGGAAACCAGCAGCAAATTCACCGGCAGTCCGGTCGCCGCAATACCTTTACGCAACTGACCGAGAATGCCGTCCAGATCCGCGACCGCCGTCTTCACTTCGGAAGATTCGGTACCGAATTCATGAGCGGCGCTATCCACATCCGAAAAATACAACAGTATCAGGTGCGGCCTCTGCGCTTTCGGCAACGCAAGCCACCGCATGGCGGTTTTCAGCCTTTCTTGATTGGGGACTTTTTTATCATAGATGCGGTACTGAGTCGGGCGAATACCGTTGATTTCAGCTTCCGAGCCCACCCAAAAAAAGCTCGATGCCAGCATGCCCTGGCGGATCGCCACCGACCACAGCGGCTCGCCGCCATACCAGCTTCCATCCTGCACGGTCTTGGTTTTTTCAATGCTGTAATTGGCGTCGCGTCCGGGGTCGTAAAAGGAATTGGCGACCACACCATGGCGGTCGGCATACAAACCGGTGGCAATCGAATAATGATTGGGAAAGGTTTTACTTGGATAAACCGGGATAAGGCCTTCCGCCGTCACGCCCCCGGTCGACATAGCCTGAAGCTGCGGCGAGCGGAACTTTTGCGCATAATCGGCACGAAAGCCGTCGAAAGAGACCAACACTACATAGGGTCGATCCCAATGTTCAGGACTGTTGACCGCTAAGACTGGTTTAGGTGTGGAAATACAGCCTGACAGTGCGAAAACAACCAGACATCGAAACAGGATCAAGACTGATTGTCGCAGGGGCGGCTTAAACGATTTCAAAGTGTTCTCTATTTTTAATCAGGGGAAGATACTGAATATTTTTCTTCAACAACATGGTCGGGTTGCCGACTTCCCGGCAACCCGACAGTAACGCGTATTACAAGTTTGTCAGCGAATTAGGCGACGGCACAATCAATCAAGCCTCATCGCCTCCGATGTAACGATAAACCGTAGCCCCCAATAAGGCGCCGAGAATCGGAGCTACCCAAAACAGCCAAAGCTGCAATACTGCCCAGTCACCGACATAAATTGCGACCCCCAGACTTCTGGCCGGATTAACCGAGGTATTGGTGACGGGAATGCTGATCAAATGAATCAACGTTAATCCCAAGCCGATTGCAATCGGAGCAAACCCAGCCGGAGCGCGTTTATCGGTAGCGCCCAGAATAATCAGCAGGAACATCATGGTCATGACCACTTCTGTTATAAATGCCGCAGACAAGGAATAGCCGCCCGGCGAATGTTCGCCGTAGCCATTGGAAGCAAACCCTGCCGACAGGTTAAAATCGGCCTTGCCGCTGGCGATCAGATATAAAACGCCACCGGCGACAATCCCGCCCAGCACTTGGGCCAGAATATAAGGCAATAATTTGTCCGCAGGAAACCGCCCGCCGGCCCAAAGACCGATAGACACCGCCGGATTAAGATGACAACCGGAAATGTGGCCGATGGCATAAGCCATCGTCAAAACCGTCAAACCAAATGCAAAAGACACGCCCAACAAGCCGATACCCACACCCGGAAATGCAGCGGCCAGCACTGCGCTGCCGCACCCGCCAAGGACCAGCCAAAATGTTCCGAAAAACTCAGCACCATATTGTTTCATATTATTTCCCCTTCTTTTGAATGAAAAAAATAAGCTACGCCTGACTAAAATCAGGCGAACCGACTCTAGGACAATAGTGCTGACAAGTCAATTTAAGCCTCAAATTTAACATTATTTTTATAAGGTATGCTGACTCTACGCCGTCATCAGGTTCGATTTCATTAAGCCATAGCCCTGTTTTTCTCCACGAAGAGCAGCAAGGAAACTATGATTTAGGTTCTTTACGGTAACGATGAATTCCTCGAACTAAACTGTTTTAATTGAAAATTTATCCGCCAAACCGGTAACCCGCTCGACTTTTTGCCGGACCGTCTCATTAAAAACCGTTTCATCGGCAAACAACTTGACGGTTTCCTTGGCGCGGGTGATGGCTGTATACAGCAATTCCTTGGTCAATACCGGATTGACGGTTTCGGGCAGAACGATCAACACTTCTTCAAATTCAGAGCCCTGGCTTTTGTGTATCGTCATTGCAAACACGGTCTCGCAATGCGGGATACGCGTCGGCAAGTATTTTTTGACGCTGCCGTCCGGACGCTGAAAAAACACCATCAGTTTGCCGCCCCGTTCCTTATCAGGCATGCAAATGCCGATGTCGCCGTTAAAAAGATGCAGCGCGGCATTATTTTGCGTCACCATGACCGGCCGGCCGACATACCACAAGCCGGTCAGATTAATCAGCTTTTGCGCCGACAACAGCTGCTCAACCCGGTAATTGATGTCGGCAACGCTGTTTTTACCCTGACGATTTGAGCATAACACCTGGAAACGGCTGAAGGCGCGGTAACAGTCCTCAAACTCGGCGCCGCTGCGGATCAGCTGTAAATAGGCAAACTGCTGAGCCGCAATGAAGTCGATCAAATCTTCCGTCAATAGCGCGACCTTGTCATGACCGGCCTGCAAAACCTGCCAGGCGGCGGCTTCCTGCTGCGTATTCACGGCGTCGGCAAGCTCTTTTATAGCGCCGGTAAAACGATGCGAAATTTTTAATTCGACCGTATGGTCCGGCAAGACTTGCGTCAGGTCGGCCAATACCGCACCCGATTCAACCGAAGCCAGTTGGTCTTTATCGCCCAGTAAAATCAGGCCGGCATCCGATTTTAACGCATCCAGTAATTTACTCATCAAGGCCAAATCGACCATCGACGCCTCATCGACGACAACCAGGTCATAAACCAGCGGGTTATTTGCATCGTGGCGAAAATACGGTGACGGCGGCATCGCGCCCAGCAAGCGATGCAACGTGGTGACGGTTTCGGGAATATGCTGTTTTACCGCATCCGAACACGGCAGATCGGCTTTGTTGGAACCGATGGATTGCTGAAGACGCATCGCGGCTTTTCCGGTCGGAGCGGCCAAGGCGATCAGCAAGGGCTTATCACCGGCCAATTGCTGCAACAACGCCAGAATTTTGACGACAGTCGTGGTTTTGCCGGTGCCGGGTCCGCCGGTAATCATACTGAATCGTTGCGTAACGGCCATTTTCGCGGCGGTGCGTTGCCAGTCGATACCTTCGGTACACTCATCAAAATAACCATTGAGCAGGGCGTCAATATTTTCAATTGACCGGCTTGACTGAGTCATGGCGCCAATCCGCAACGCCAGACGGTTTTCATAAAACCAGTAGCGGTACAGGTACAAACGGTCCTGTTCAACCACCAGCGGCAACGGCTCGTCTCGCCTGGCGGCATCAGCGCTTTGCGCCAATCCCGATGCCAACACCAACGCCCTGCCCTCATCATCCAGCCGGATGCAGTTGTGTCCCTGATTTTGTTCATAAGACAACGACATGACGATAGTTTCAAACGCCTGTTTTTGCACGGCATCAAACGGGGTCCGTTGCGCCAAAAAGCGCGCAAACGCTTTATCGAGGCGGCTGACTGAACTGTCTTCGTCTAGCATGGCTCACCTCCAAACAACGTGGCCAAGGCCTCGACTTTGTGCAGTTCCGGCCTGTCCTGGTAAACCCCGCTCATCGCCTTATCCGGCTGCATGCCGCGGACAAACAAATAGAGCACACCGCCAAAATGCGTTTCATAGTCATAATCCGGCAAGCGGTTTTGCAGGTAAAGATGCAGCACGACGGTATAAATCCAGTATTGCAGGCCGTAATTATGCTCACGCATCGCGTGGGTCAAGGCATCGTTCGTGTAGTCCGGCAAACTGTTGGTTTTATAATCCATGACATAATAAAGCCCCTTATATTCACAGATAAGGTCTATAAATCCGGTCAGATAACCGCACATTTGTTTGGCGGTCAACGATTGATACGCCGGCGTGTCTGCTAAAATCCGGTTGATTGCATTGGCATTCAATGACTGCATCGATAAATAAAACGGCATTTCTTTCAAACAGCGGTTTTCCGGCAGATTCATCAGGCAAAAGTCGTTATCGCTTACCAACAGCGGCGTCGTGACGACAGCCTGCAACAACTCGTCCAATATCTCTGCTCGCTCCAGTTTCAAACCGTAACGCTGACAGGCCTTGTCGCGTCCCGCGCTAATAGACTTGCGCATTGCCAGATCGCTGAAGGCATTGTTTTCCAGCAGGTCGTGTACGACATTACCGGTATGCGCGCCCCTAGGCAAGTCAATCCGCTGCAATTCGATTGTCAATTCTTCGCCTTGCTCCCTCGCCTTATCCTCCGGTAATTCCGGCGTATCTTGCAGGCTTAGCGCCGACAATGCGGTATAACTGCTCATTTGCCAGTCGGTGTATAACGATCTGAGGCGCTTTTTTGCCAGAAGATCGGCGTGTACCCCGGTTTTTTGATACAGTCCTTCCAGCTCGCCCGGCACATCCAGCAGCTTATAATCAAATGCGCCTTGATTCTGCGTTTTAAACGCTTGCAGGGTGGCCTGTTGCTGTGAAAAATCGGCATCCGCAAAATCCAGTAACCAGGCCATTGCGGAATCGTTGGCCGACTTTTCGGAACGCGCATCCACCCAGGCAATATAACAACGGTATTTAGCACGCGTCACGGCGACATAAAACACCCGTAAATCTTCCGCCAATTCTTCTTGTAAGGCTTGAGCACGGCGCTGATCAAAATCATCCGAGCCCAAATCAACAATCATCCTGCCATCTTCATGACACTTGACTAATTGCTTTTCGTTCTTCAATCGGTCGCTGCGTTGCCAAAGACAAGGGCAAAATACTATCGGGTATTCCAGCCCTTTAGAGCGGTGCATCGTGATAATTTTGACCGCCTCATCATCGCTTTCCAGGCGCAATTGCTGGTCTTCGGAATCGCCTGCTTTGGCAATCGCGTTGCGCAGCCAATCGAGGGTTTTATTGATGCCGAGATGTTCATCAACAGCGGCTTGTTGGACCAGTTCGATGAGATGATGCAGGTTGGTCAATTGCCGTTCGGCGATGGTATTTTTTGATAGATTGGGCCTGATTTTTTCCTGCGCCAGCAAGTGCTGCATCATCGCCATCAGACCGGATTTTTGCCAGTCCTGGTAATAGCCGAGGAAGCGCAGCATTCGGGCGTCCAATGCCGTCTCGTCATTGATCAGTTGATACAGCGCCTGCCCATCCAGCGCAAACCAGCTTAGCGTCAAGGCCTGTTTGAGCAAGCCACTGTCACCGGGACTCGCCACCGCCAGCAATAGCGCGTATAAATCGACCGCTTCCTGTGAAGCAAACACGGACTCGGTATTGTTCAACACCGAAGGCACGCCCGCCGCGCGTAACGCCGCTTGATAATCTCTGGCCTGCGTATTCGTCCTGACCAGGATGGCGATGTCCCTGGGTTGCAACATCGTACCAATCGGTTGCAGGCGGTAGTCCCGCATCAATAACTCGACGACTTCATTGACGACAGCCATCCTGATTTCTTCCGCAGCCTTACCTGACGTCCAGAAACCGGTCCTGCTGTCGCTTTCCGGCAACTGCCATAACATCATCGGCGCGATGGCCTCGCCTGCAAGAGACAACGCGCCGTCATCGGCTGAATGGGCAGGCTCAACCGGGTTAAACGCCAGATCATCGAGCAAGAATGCCCGCTCTCTTTTAAACAAGGCATTGACCGCATCGACTAACTGCGGATGCGAGCGCCAGTTTTTACCCAGGGTAAATTGATGCTCGGCCTGTTTTTGCGCATCCAGGTAAGAATAAATATCCGCGCCCCGGAATTTGTAGATTGCCTGGTTGGGATCGCCAATCAGGTCCAAGTAATGACCGGCTGCGGCAAAAACGGTCGAGAAAATAAACCACTG
>SXIP01000135.1 GCA_005772825.1 Methylococcaceae bacterium
TATCAACTTCTCTGTCTTAACTGAACTCTGGGTAACCTGCAAAAAACAACCGATCACACCGCCGTTCCCACGCCCGAGCATTACTGCCATTTAGCATTGCAACATCGTTTATTTGGCGTAGAAACCGGAGTTTGTACGCCGACATTCGCCGTTTAAATCAGATAAATCCTTTAACCATTTTTTAGTGCAAAGACTCCGATATCCGCTGAGTCGCACAGGGCCAATAATTCCATGAATCGCGGTTTCAACATTATTCTTGCGGCACAGTTCTTTTCCTCACTGGGGGATAACGCACTGCTGTTCGCCGCTATCGCGCTACTGAAAAGCCTGGATGCGCCTTCCTGGCAAACGCCGGTATTACAACAATTTTTCGTCATCGCTTTTATTGTACTCGCGCCTTTTGTCGGCGCATTCTCTGACGCGTTGCCGAAGGGTCAGGTCATGTTCATCAGCAACAGCATCAAGATAGTCGGTTGCATTGCCATGTTACTGGGTTTGCACCCACTGCTTGCCTATGGTTTCGTCGGCATCGGCGCGGCTATTTATTCGCCGGCCAAATACGGCATCCTGACCGAATGCCTGCCTGCCGACCGATTGGTCTGGGCCAACGGCTGGATGGAGGGCCTGACGGTTGCGGCCATCATTCTGGGCGCAATATTCGGGGGCTTGTTGATCGGTCACCGGGTTGAGGATCAAGTGGTCCAGCAACTGGGTGGACTCGAATTCAACGGCGGCATTGATACCGCACCCGAGTTCGCTATTTTTATCATTCTGGGTATTTATTTCGTAGCGGCAGTGCTTAATTATTACATTCCCAAGCTGCCCATCGAACACAGCCTACCGAATCGAACACCGGGCTTCCTGGTAGAAGATTTTTGGCGGACTTTCCTGGTCCTGTGGAAAGACCCGTTGGGGCAGGTATCGCTCGCGGTCACCTCGCTGTTTTGGGGTGCGGGAACGACTTTGCGTTTTATTATTCTCGCCTGGGCGGCGGTGGCGCTAAAACTCGACCTGGAACAAGCCACTCAATTGACGGCTGTCGTCGCAGTTGGTCTTGCCATCGGTTCCGTAATCGCGGCCAAGGCGGTGCCGTTGAATCACGCCGTGAAAGTATTGCCGTTGGGCATCGCCATGGGCGTGGTTGTATTGGGCATGACGGTCGTCACCGATTGGCGGCTGGCGATGCTGATGCTGGTCTTGATCGGCACACTGGCCGGCAGTTTTTTGATACCGATGAACGCCTTGCTGCAATATCGCGGTCATCAGCTTATGGGCTCGGGGCATTCCATCGCCGTGCAAAACTTCAATGAAAACCTGAGTATTTTATTGATGCTCGGTGCTTATGCGCTGATGATCGATGCCGGGTTTTCCGTCTATACCATTGTGATAGTGTTCGGCTTGTTTTTGTCGCTGACCATGGCCTGGCTCAGCAACAAACATGGTCATGACCAGGATTGATAGCAAGGGATATACGGATTGTTGAGCTGCTATAATTTCCTTGTTTCGGAACCCCCTTATTTTTAGGAACATACCATGGCCAGACCTGTTACCCCTTTAATCGCCGCAGACACTATTATTGAACTGACCGATTTCCCGGACCGACCGATCGTGCTGATTGAACGCGCATATCCACCCTACGGCTGGGCGATTCCCGGCGGCTTTGTCGATGTCGGCGAAATTGTTGAACTAGCTGCGATACGCGAAGCACAGGAAGAAGTCAGCCTTAATGTACAACTGATCGCCTTGCTCGGCATCTATTCCGATCCCGCCCGTGATACGCGTGGTCATACGGTAACGGCGGTTTATGTCGCCGAAGCGGCAGGAACGCCGGTAGCAGCCGATGACGCGAAAAACTGCCGCATGTTCAGCCTGGATGAACTGCCTGATCTCCTGGCATTCGACCACGCCCAGGTGCTTGCCGACTATAAAAAATATCGCGAAACCGGGCAAGTAACGCCGCTGCGTAATGGCCCTGTCCGTGTTGCAGATTGATCAGACGGATTCGTTATGCACTGATGAATGCGCTTAGCACAAAAATATCAACCTATTGATTTAAAAATCCATTTAAAGAACAGCCATGCCCTCCTGATTTCCTCCGTGAACTGGACAATATCAATTTTTGAGGTAAGCTCTAAATGAAGTTTTGTAGGTCAGTTCGGCTGTTTTTAATTGGCTAATTTTTAATTCATTTATAGTAAATCCCGGTAACGGGAGAGGAGAGAGAATCATGGGTCCTTATTATCGCGGTACGTCGCAGGGCATGGGCAGCTTTTTTGATATGTTTTATGAACATCCGATGTTAATGCTGGTTTTTGTCGCAAGCACAGTCGGTATTTATTTTTGGCGCAAGAAAAAATCAGGACAGGAAACAAATTCTTGAGGCTGCCAATAGCCATACGGATATTATGAACAGCTTTGGAAATTCATAAAACATAACCGCTCAGTCCTAATAGCGGTTGTTAGAAATATCTAATAACATTAATGCTTGCAAGCCCCCTTGTTTTTCAAAGAGGGGGCTGTTACTGATGACGCTAAAATTAAAGTATTGATGAAAAAACGGGTTTTGATTATGTCGGCGGGGGCCGGAACCGGTCATATCAAGGCCGCAAAAGCCCTGGAACTTTCCTTTGCCGCTGACGGCCGGGTTGTTGAAGTCATCAATAATGATGCGCTGCAATACACCAACAAACTGTTCCGCGATTTTTATTCCAGTTTTTATACGTCGCTGGTGCGCTCCGCACCGAACTTCCTCGGTTGGTGGTATAAAACCTCTGATGAACCCTGGCATACCGACAGAATGCGGCACATGATAGACCGGCTGAACACCAAACCGCTGGTGCGCTTTATCCGGGAGTTCAATCCGCATATCACTGTCTGCACGCACTACATGCCCGCCGGCATTATTTCCCACCTGATTGCGACCCAACAGTTGCAAGCGCATTTGTCCATTGTGGTCACCGATTTCGATTTTCACGCCATGTGGTTATCGCGTTCCTTCCATCGCTATTTTGTCGCCATTGACGAAACCAAAGCGCATCTTGAAATGCTCGGTATCCCTGACGAAAGAATCACCGTATCCGGCATACCCATCGATCCGGTTTTTCAACAGCCCATTAACCGCGCACAGGAACGGCTTCGACTGGGATTAAATCCGGAAAAACCGGTTTTGCTGCTGTCCGCGGGCGCTTATGGCGTGGGGCCAACTGAATACATGGTAGAAAGGATGCTCAATCTGGCCGGCGATGCGCAGACGGTGGTCATCTGTGGACGCAACGATGAACTGAAACAGCGCATCCTGCAATTGCTCGATAATCGCAGCGAGCGCTTCAAAGTGCTGGGTTACAGCGACGAAATGCACATACTAATGAAAATGGCCGATATTTTCATCGGCAAGCCGGGCGGCATGACAACTTCCGAGGCGATTGCCTGCGGACTGCCGATGTGCGTGGTATCGCCTATTCCGGGACAAGAGGAAAGAAACAGCGACCATCTGTTGGAAGAAGGCATCGCCGTCAAATGCAACGACTTGACCACCCTGCCCTTCAAGCTGGAACGCCTGCTGGAAGATCCTGACAGATTGGCCCGAATGAGAACGAATGCCTTGCGTTTCGCCAAGCCCACCGCCTCGACAACCATCGTCGATACCCTTCTTGCGGATCGCCTTCCGCCGCTGTCATTCACCAAGGATCAGCGGGCGGCCATTGCGTTGGCGGCGGGGCCGGAGTGAGGCGCTGCCTGTTCAACGGCATCCAGATAGTTTTTCAGCGCTTCATGCAGCATTTTTCAGTTTCTTATCCAGTTCCTGACGCAAATACAGGTAGTGCCGATAATCGTTAGCCCATTCCACGAATGCCGCATCGTCGGACAATTGCCCTTGACTGTACTGATAAAAAAATTCTTCGGAATTCAAGTGTTGTTGCTGTTCATGGATACTGAGCCGTTTTGTCACTTCAATCAGTGCATCCAGGGGAGACGAGTATTGAATTGTTTGTTTTCGCATAGTTATCGCCTTTACTTCATTACTGTTTTTAAGATCGTCAGCTCTGTAAGACCCAATACAATAAGCTCAAAGATTGCGGCTTTCCGCTTGTAATACCGCAAAAATCACATTACCTATCCGCTTTTAAAACAACCTTCGCCTCATGCCAAAAAGCATCCAGTTCATGCAGATCACAGTCTTTTAAATTCCGGCCCGACGCTGCAATCTGCTGTTCGATATAGTGAAACCGTCGGGTGAATTTTTTAGTGCTTTCCTTGAGCGCGATTTCGGCATTGACGTTTAAATGTCGGGCCAGGTTGACGGCAACCAGCAGTAAGTCACCGATTTCTTCCTGGATATGGGCCTGATTACCGGACTGCCAGGCTTCCCTGACCTCTTCCAGTTCTTCCAGGACTTTGTCAAACACCGGCGGCGCGTCAGGCCAATCGAAGCCGTGTTGGGCGGCGCGGTCCTGAATTTTTTCACATTCGAGCAAAGCCGGCAGCGCTGCTGCAACACCCGATAACACGCTGTCCTGTTTCGGTGACTTGCTTTTTTCCTGACGCTCAATGGCTTTGGCTTGTTCCCAGGCCTGATGGCGCTCTTCGTCGCTGTTAAAAACCGCATCGGCGAAAACATGCGGATGCCGGCGTATCAATTTTTCACAAATACCTTCCGAAACCTGTTCAAAATTGAACAATCCTCGCTCGTCGGCAATCTGGGAATGAAACACCACCTGCAACAACAGATCGCCCAATTCCGAACGCAAATCATCGAGGTCGTTACGCTCAATCGCATCGACGACTTCGTAAGCTTCTTCAATGACGTAGGGAATCAGGCTGGTAAAATCCTGCTTGACGTCCCACGCGCAGCCTTGTTCAGGATGGCGCAGGCGGGCCATGATATCTACCAGTTGTTGAGTATGTTTCAGCATTATTAAAAGGAATAAGCAAAATTTTCGTGGAAGCGTTGCTTGAAATCATCCATATCAAATGAATGATTCTGGGTGCCGTGATGCTCGATTTTGATTGCGCCCATTAACGAAGCGATGCGTCCGGTGGTTTCCCAGTCGAGTTCGTTCATCAGGCCGTATAACAGGCCGGCGCGATACGCATCGCCGCAGCCGGTCGGATCGAGTACGGCGTTGGGTTGTGCAGGCGGAATAGTGATGCAGCGTCCTTGCGTGTAAATTTTGGAGCCTTGTGCGCCCAAGGTAATGATCAACGCTTCCACACGCTCCGCCAGTTGTTCCAGCGATAAACCGGTGCGCTCCTGCATGAGTTCGGACTCATAATCGTTTAGCGTTATCCAGGTAGCCTGATCGATGAATTTCAACAGTTCGGCGCCGTTAAACATCGGCATGCCTTGACCGGGATCAAAAATAAACGGAATTTCCAGTTCGGCAAACTGCTCGGCATGTAATTGCATGCCTTCTTTACCGTCGGGCGACACGATGCCTATGCTGATGTCGCTATCGGTAGGCACAGAATTCAAATGCGAAAAACTCATGGCGCCGGGATGAAAGGCGGTGATCTGGTTGCCTTCTTCGTCGGTGGTGATGTAGGCCTGACCGGTGTAATGATTATCCATAATATGGATATATTCGCTGGATAGGCCGTGCTGGCTCATCCATTGGCTATAGGGTTCAAAATCATGGCCGACGACCGCCATAGTCAAGGGCTCTTCACCCAGTAAATTCAGGTTATAGGCGATGTTGCCCGCACAACCGCCGTATTCACGCCGCATCACCGGCACTAAAAAAGATACATTCAGGATATGAACTTTTTCCGGCAATATATGGTTTTTAAATTTATCATGAAACACCATGATGGTATCGTAAGCCATGGACCCGCATATCAATGCACTCATCTGTAATCCTCTTAAAGTAAAATTAATGCCCAGGTTATCGCGGCCCAAACCAGCGACATCATAACGGCGGCTGAACCGATATCCTTGGCTCTGCCGGATAACTCGTGATGCTCAAAACCGACCCTGTCAACCACGGCTTCCACGGCTGAATTCAATAATTCGACCAGCAAGACCAACACCATGCTGCCGATCAACAGCAGCTTTTCAATCGTGGTTTCGCCGAGCCAGATGGCCAGCGGCGTTGTGACTGCAAACAGGAGAACTTCCTGCCTGAATGCTTCTTCATGTTCCCAGGTTGCCTTAAAACCCGCCGCCGAAAAGAAGCACGCATTGATCATGCGCTTGATGCCTTTTGCATTTTGATTTGCCATTGCTTATTTACAGTATGTGATAAAAAAAACAGTGTGTGATAAAAAAAAGTTTGTGAGAAAAATAACTTGGAAGCAGCCTCGCGCTAAGCCTCTATCATTTGCTGATAGGCGGCAGCGTCCATTAACTGGTCCAGGCCGGACAGGTCATCGGCTTTGATGCAAAAAAGCCAGGTATGATAAGGATCGTCATTGACCTGCTCAGGTTCATCGGCCAAGGTTTCATTGACGGCGACAATCGTCCCGTTTACCGGGCTGAACAGGTCTGATGCGGTCTTGACCGACTCAACGACGGCGCATTGTTCTTGAATGCTGACCTTGCGCCCAAGTTCGGGAAGCTGAATATAAACCAAGTCGCCCAATTGTTGCTGGGCAAAATCGGTTATGCCGACACGAACGATATTATCGTCTTCCAACTGCACCCATTCATGGGACGCGGCATACTTTAGGTTATCCGGTAAATCACTCATATCAATCTCTCAAAATAATTTTGTTGTTAATTGTTCCGGTTGGCTGGATCCTGAATGCGGGCCTGGAAATGGGGAAGCCGGCGTATTGCCAATACGCTGATAACAATCATCATCCCCCATCGACATTGAACAGCAACAGCTTTGCCGATAGAATACACCGCATCATTATATATTAACATTAAGCAAAGATGCCTGAGATACTGATCTATACCACCAAGGTTTGTCCCTACTGTGTGATGGCCAAACGCCTGTTGACCCAAAAGGGTGTCAGCTATACCGAGATTAATGTCGATGCCGAGCCCGGTCTGAGAGAAGCCATGATGCTCAAAACAAAACGTCGGACTGTACCGCAAATTTATATCGGTGACTTCCATGTCGGCGGATTTGACGAATTGTACGCTCTGGATCAACAAAAAAAACTGGACCCCTTGCTGGCCGCTTAAATCAATACCACTTTATCCCGACAGGCAAGTCAGCCTAATCCATACGCAAGACTGCCCGCGCGACATCAGGCCGGTAAGATTGCGAAATCCGGTGGGCGAAAAAACCCTGGAGAGCATAGCTAATGTCGCGTTTTTCCCGAATAACCTCTGCGTTACAAGATACTATCATGAAGAAAAATACGCTCATCCCCGGTAAGTCCTCTAATGCAGCTGACGCGAACCTCGAAGAAAAAGCGCTGTCCCGGTTTAAAGCCGGGCAATACAAGGAAGCCATAGAGCTGTATAAGACATTATTAAAAAACTCGGATAATAGCGAATGGCGTCAGACATTGGCGGAATGCTACCTGCAAAGAGCCCGGAGCTTTGCCGACAAAGGCATGGTAAAAGAAGCGTTGGTGTTATGGGAAAATTATGCCCAGAATGCCGCCGCCCCGCATGAAGGCCGCGATTGTTATATCAGCTGGTTATTACAAACCAATGACATGGCGAAAGCCAAAAAAGCCTTGAGCCAATTGTCCGCGCAGCAAGTGGACGAACAGTACCCCGAGCTTGCCGCGTTGTTAGGCTTGCTCATCATTAGCGGAAAAACCGAGCTTGAGGCAGTGCTGCCGAAGGATTCGGTTTTCATAACGCATTTGGGACTGGTACAGGCCGCCTTAAGCGCTTACCGGCAAAACAAACCGGAAGATATTGAATCCGCGTTAAAGCAACTGCCGTTCCGTTCCGCCTTCCGGGATTTTCGCACCTTAATGAAAGCAGCGCTTGCATTACCTGAATCGCCTCAGCAGGCGCAAACCCAGTTAGCCAAAATTCCGTCCGCATCGCCTTATAATCGCAGCAGTCAGGTATTAACTAGTCTTACCCATAGTGGTGCGGCGCTGGTCAATGACTTGGTGCAGTTCACCCGCCCGCAACTGCAGATTGTTGAAACCGCCCTTAAGTTCAGTAAAAAGCAGGTCGAATTGCTTGATACCTTGAGCAAACAAAAAGACAACCTATCGGACAAGCTGAAATTCAACCTGACCATTCAATATCAAACTCTTTTTGACGCCAATGCCGCGCAAAATTACTGCCTGACCGCGCTGGCGAGTTATCCCGCCGGGCAGCGCGATTTCAGCAAACACTTCGGTGCCATGGACAGCTTCGAACAATCGCGGTTAAAGGCATTAAGCAGCGAACGCAACGATGATTTGCATGGCGCCAATTATTACTGGAAACAATGTATCGCTGCCTTAAAAACACAGGGCTCGGCAGGCAATTTCAAGATAGCGCTGATTATGAGGCATATCGCAGCCCATGCGGGCTCACCGGATGACACTATCGACTATCTGACAGACAGCCTGGAATATGACCCCAGTGACCGTGAAACTTATTTAAAAATCCTGCGCTACTACGACGACCATACTCAGGATGACGAGTCATTCAAGAAATGGCTGGATAAGTCGATTAAACAATTCCCGCTCGATGTAGATTTTCTAAGTCTGGCGATCAAAGCGTCAACACGCCGGAAAGCCCATAAAAAAGCCGTTCAATATGCCAATAACCTGCTAAAAATAGACCCGGTCAACACCTTTGCCAAACAGGTTTTATTGTCCAGTCATCTGGCTCATGCAAGGAAATTGATCAGAACCAAGAAACTTCATCTGGTTGAACAAGAAATCCGGCAAGCCGAATCGATCAAGTTGGGCAAGCGTTACCAGACCATGGTCGCCGTCATGCGCGGTTTTTTTGTGTTTGTTGCGGAAGACAAAAAAAAGGGCTTACAACTACTCGGCGATGCGCTGGAAAAAGCGGATGACGGGTTATTCAATAGCCATTTTTACCTGACCATGGAAGCCTTGCTGCTGGATCTGGCTGTGGCGCCGATAGTAAAGGCATTGCCGCCGCTGGATAAAAACACTGTGTTATCCCTGCAGGAATTGCTTAAGCTTACCCAACTTATCCAGCGTTATATGGATGACGATAGCGGCAATCAGACACGCATTTACAAGGCCGTGGACAAACACAAGGCCGTTGTTAAACGCTCTCTCAGTCGACTCCAGGACGAACCGACATTACTTGCAATCTGCCAATGCCTGGATAGCATCCGGCATTTCGAGTTAATGCGCTATTGCATCAAAATAGTCTGGGCAGCCCGGTTATTCTGGAACAAACCGATCTGGATGTACTATAAGGTTTATTCCGAAGCCAACGGTGATCCCGATAAATGTTCCAATATGAATCTCTACCGGCTCCAAGACAGCCTTGCTCTGGCTCGGCAACAAAATGATCAACGCACGGAGATGCTGATCGATAAATTTCTTGAGCGCTATTATAAAACCCACAATCAATTCAATTTCGATATGCTGAACAAGCTGTTCGGTGGAGCGGATGAACCCGATGATCCACTGGAAGCTCTGTTTAACGACTTGCCGGATGAGCTCTACCACAAACTCGGCAAAAAAACCGTCGAAATCATTCAAAAAAACTCGCCGGATAAAATGATAAAGCTGCTTGCCGCTCAATACCTGAATAACGACATCGCGTTAATGAACAAATTATTTAGTAACCTGGACATAGTGAACGCCTTTTTAATGCTGAAAGCAGCCGATGATCTGGGTATTAATATTGACGTGACAGCTGACGATATTATCGAATGCTATAACATCATCATGGCAAACGAGAAACCGCGTTCATTTCCGTTTTTTTAACATTCACAGGCTTATGAAAACACCATATGAAATTCTTGAAGTCGCCGAACAGGCGACAGACAGTGAAATCAAGCAGGCTTATTTGCAGAAGGTCAAACAATACCCACCCGACCGCGACCAAGGCATGTTCCAGCAAATACACAGCGCTTATGAAATCATAAAAGATATAACCGGCCGTGAAAAATACGCCCTGTTTAACTACCCGGAAGCCGATTTTAACGCCTTGCTCGATCAGGCCTTCAGCCTAGCGGAACCGGCCATAATGAACGCCGAGCTGTTCGATAAACTGTTACGCGCCGGCATAGACGATAAAACTTTCCTGACCACATTGCCTGCCAAGGCAAAATCGTAGACGATAAAATAACATGAGCGACCTACACAAAAACCGCTTGCTGGAGGAATTCCAGGCCTATCTGGAACAAGCCGATCTCAGCCAAGCCGTCAGCGACGAACAACCTGACCTGAATACCTTGCTCAGCGAAATGGCGGGCTTAAAAAGCGAAGTCAAAGCGCAGTCCCGGCATTTTAAATCGACCCTCGATACCTTAAGCGAGACCCTGACTTCCGTGCAAGCCGATAACAAGGCGTTATCCGCCGCACTGGAGGCCAACAATGCCGGTTTGCAGCAATTGCGTAATGAAACCTTGCGTAGCGTGCTTCTGGACATGGTCGATATTTATGATCGCTTAAGCACAGGCTTTAACGTATTACAAAACTACAACCCGGTTTCGGGCTTGTTCGGTCATTCCAAAAAACAGGACGTCAACTTTATCGACTCATTTAAGGAAGGCCAGGCGATGACGCTCAAACGCTTTGAACAGCTGTTGCAAACCTATCACGTTTACCCGATCGATTGCGTAGGCAAGCCGCTCGACCCGCACACCATGCGCGCCGTCGAAATCGGCCAAAACAGCAAACTCGATAACGGCACGGTCATAGAAGAGCTGCGCAAAGGCTTTCTGCTGCAGGATCAAGTACTGCGCCTTGCCGAAGTCAAAGTGAATAAGATCTAGGTTCAAGACGAAAGACGAAAGGCGAAAAATGATAGAACCAATCGTTGAACAGTCTGCACTTTAGCCTATTACAAATATCAGCTATAAAGCACACTTACCCCAACTCATACACTACAAAAACACATTATGAATGAAATAATCATCGGCATTGATTTAGGAACCACCAACTCGGAAGTGGCCATCGTCGAAAACGGTCAGGTACGCGTCATTACCGACAACGGCAAGAAAATCCTGCCGTCTTTTGTCGGCATTGACGATCAGGGTCAGATCATGGTCGGCGAAGCGGCCAGAAACCAATACCTGGTTTACCCGGAGCGCACCATCAAATCGATCAAGCGTTTGATGGGACAGGACATCCAGGTAGACATGGCCGGCCATGCTTATGCGCCGCAGGAAATTTCCGCAATTATCCTGAAACGCCTGAAGGCCATCGCCGAGGCCCATGTCAAGCAACCTATCACCAAGGCCGTCATCACGGTGCCTGCGTATTTTTCCGACGCGCAACGCCAGGCGACGCGTGAAGCAGGGGAAATCGCGGGCCTCGATGTCGTGCGCATGATTAATGAGCCGACCGCCGCAGCGCTGGCTTACGGAGCGAGCCAGGCCGACCGGAAACACATGCTGGTTTATGATTTGGGTGGCGGCACCTTCGATGTTTCAGTCGTCAACATCCAGGCCGGTGTTGTCGAGGTGCTGTCCAGTCACGGCGACAATCATCTGGGCGGCGATGACTTCGATCAACAGATTGTCGACCACATCCTGGATCATCTGTCGGAAACCAAAGGCGTCGATGCGCGCAGCAACAGCAAGGCCTTAGCGCGTATCACCCGCGCCGCTGAAAACGCCAAACTGGTACTCTCCGACCAACCCTTCGTACAGATAGAGGAAGAATACCTGCTGGAACATGAAGGCGCGGCTGTTCACCTGTCGCTGGAATTATCCCGCATGGATTACGAAGAGATGATTGCCGACTACATCAACGCCACTATCGATGCCGTGCATATCGCCCTGAAAGGCGCCAAATTCACCCCTGCCGATATTGATGAAATCGTGCTGGTTGGCGGTTCCACCCGCACGCCTTGTATTCGCGAACGGCTTTTCAATGAATTCGGTTTCGAACCGCACAGCGAAGTGG
Source organism: Methylococcaceae bacterium (assembly GCA_005772825.1). Taxonomy (GTDB): domain Bacteria; phylum Pseudomonadota; class Gammaproteobacteria; order Methylococcales; family Methylomonadaceae; genus SXIP01. The sequence goes on from SXIP01000135.1 coordinate 11,968, forward strand.
ACCCGGATTTATGCGTGGCGATGGGCGCGGCCACCCAAGCCGCGATGATCAGCGGACAAAACGTGGACGCGGTATTGGTCGATGTAACACCCTACACTTACGGAACCAGCGCGCTCGGCTATCTGGACGGTGAATACTATCCTCATACCTTTATCCCTATTATCCACAAGAATACCGCATTGCCGAACCGTAAAACTGAAGCGTTCATGACCACCTATGACGGACAGGAAATCGTTGATGTCACCATCTATCAAGGTGAAGATCCTGACGCATTGAATAATATAAAAATCGGCGAATTCCTGATTGAAGGCTTACAGGATGTCGCACAGGGCAATATCATCACGCTGACCCTGGATCTGGATCTCAACGGCATGTTACATGTTTCGGCTCAGGAAAAAGCCACCGGACTGGAAAAATCCATCACCATCAAAAACGCCATTTCACGTTTCGAACACGCCGCGCTGGATTCTGCGAAAACCCGCATCAATACCTTGTTCGGGCAACTTGAAGCGGAGGATGCGATAGCCGGACAAAACGCTGACACGCCGGAAATTGCCGAAGCCCGCAAACTGATTGCCAAAGCCGAAGCCCTGTTCGACAAGACCTCCGATGAAGACAAGGAGGACATGATCGATTTGATTGAAGAGATTCAAACCGCTATTGAAGCCGGTTCCAGTGACGAGCTGCAAGCCGCGTCTGTAAAATTGGCCGATATTATCTATTACCTGGAGTCTTGATGGATCGCTGCCCTTGCTGCAATGCGCGATTAAGCGGGGCAATGAGCTGTCCTCGTTGTCAGGCTGATTTAGGCGGCGTTATCGGTAGCGAACAACTCGCCCAACGATGCTTGGAAAACGCCATGGAATATTGGTTTGCAGATAAGCCGCAGCTGGCCATTCCGGCCTTAGCAAAATCGATCCATCTCAAACAGACAGCATCGGCGCTGGTTTTTCGTGACTTTATAACACGGCAACAATGCCGGAAGGCGATGGCGTTATTAGCGAACCGGCAACGAGTCGAGGCGGAAAAATTACTCGGTCTGTTGCTTGAGTTAAACCCCGACAATGAATTCTTAAAGCAGTTGTACGCGTTTACCGAGCATTTATTGACAAAAGACATCGTCGAACAGGCGACCCGGCAAACACTCAAAATCATCCATGACCTTAAATCAAGATAATATTCCATCGCCCTGTATCAGGATTTGCTGCCTGGATGACGATAACATCTGCCTGGGTTGTTTTCGTTCACTCCGGGAGATAACGCAATGGACTCAGGTCGATGACAAAACACGACAGCATTTTCTGGACAACGCAGGCCTTCGCCGCATGGCGTATGCACAGAATGAGGTCGTGCCGGACTTATCCGAAAGACCCGGCGTATAAATAATTAAACAACGAGATTGTTCATGAAACAGTTACATAGAAAAGACCTGTTCGGCTGGTCGGTATTTAATGAAGAGCGCAACCTGGATTTTCACAGCGTACTTTGGGTGCGTGACGGCGGTAATGTATTAATCGACCCGTTACCGCTATCCGACCATGATCACGGCCATTTACAACGGCTGGGCGGCGTCAACTTCATCGTGATCACCAATAGCGATCATTGCCGTGATGCCGAACATATCGCCAGAACCACCGGCGCCGTCATTTACGGCCCGGTGGAGGAGGAAGACAGCTTCCCCATATCCTGTGACCACTGGGTCCAGGATAATGAAGAGATCCTGCCCGGCTTGATAGCTTACCAACTTGACGGTTCTAAAACGCCGGGCGAACTCGCCCTGGTCCTGGAACACAGCACGCTGATAACCGGCGATTTAATCCGCTGCCACATCGGCGGTGAATTGTGCATGCTGCCGAAAGCCAAGCTTGCCGATCCCAAACTGGCTATTTTATCGGTCAAGCGTATCGCTCACCTGCCCGGCATTAAAGCCGTGCTAACGGGTGACGGCTGGCCGATATTTAATCACGGCGGCGAAGCTTTACATTTCCTGGCAAAATCGCTTTAGGTAAGCACTCGCAATAATACCCCCACGCTAAGGCATTATCGTTCCCACGTTCCAGAGCTCTGCCATAAAGTTAAGGAAGAAAGCCCCCTCTCCCTTCGGGGGAGAGGGGTGTTGAATCCATCCAAACTGTTAACACCGAAGCGTTTTTATCCCAAAACTTGCACAGGAACATAGCATTTAAAAAAATGTCTTCTATTATGCTGTGAAGTGTGCGTGAAAATTAACCAACAGCCCTGGAGGCAATTACTAAAAATGAACATAACCGACCTGCGTAAAGTTGCATACAAGTTTGGCTCGCCTGAATGGCTGGAATATTTAAAAAACAACCATATAATTTATCCGCTGGCTGATCGGCGCATAACAACCCATCCCGAGGACACTCAACAAGAGACTGCTGAATCGGGCTCCGGTGAAAAAAAATATGTACGGATTTTTCTTAGCCCGCAAGAAAAAAAATTAATTCAGGATGTCTATCTGAGTGATTTGGAATAGCCGATTTTAAACGCCATAACCAATCGAATAACGGTATACTCTTTATGTCAGCCGCCTGCCTGTTTAAGTCGGGACAGGCGGCAACAAGCCACCCTGAAGTTTGACGACCACACAAATCCAACACCATCACGCAAATAAATAAGCTTGCAAACTGCCGATGCTGAAAATAGAAAAGGATGTTTACCCATCGATTTGCTTGAGGAACAAAGTGACATTTAAGACCTTTTTTAGTCATTCCGGCCTTATAGTCCATGCAAGAACAACTCTCTTCACCCCTACGCTGGCCGTCGCCTTATTGTGTTCAGCTTGCACTTTAGGGCCGGACTTCGTTCGCCCGGCAAGCCCGCCGGTAAAAAACTATACCGGCAAGTACGAATCCACGACGACCTTTTCTGCTGCCGGTGAAGCGCAGTCGCTAGCGCCGGGTAAAGACATCGCGGGGCAATGGTGGAAACTGTTCCGCTCGCCGGAACTGACGGCATTGATTGACCAGGCCATCAAACACAGCCCGGACTTGCAGGCGGCGCAGGCGGCGTTGGTCGAAGCACAGGAAAACACCAGCGCAAAGACAGGCGCCTTGTTCCCCGCCCTGGACGCCTCATTCTCGGACACGCGCCAAAAGACGTCAGGCGCATTGTTCGGTAACCCCGGTGCCGGCGGCTCTTTATTCACACTCTATAACGCCTCGGTTAAAGTGTCCTATACTCTGGATGTATTTGGTGCTATCCGACGGGAAATTGAAGGACTTAATGCTCAGGCCGACTACCAGCGTTTCCAGCTTGAAGCGGCCTTCCTGACCCTGGCCGGCAACATTGTCACCACTGTAGTTCAGGAAGCGTCGCTACGTGCGCAAATTGCCGCAACCGACGTCATCATCAAGGCTCAAACCAAGCAATTGGATGTCATCAGGCAACAGTTCGAACTGGGCGGCCTATCGAAAGCCGCCGTGTTGGCGCAGCAATCCACCCTGGAACAAACCCGAACCGGCTTACCGCCTTTACAACAGCAACTGTCGCAAGCACGTCATCGCTTGAGCGTATTGGTGGGCGATGTTCCGGGCAAAGAACTTGCTGCCCGGTTTAACCTGGCCGACTTGCATTTACCCGAACAATTGCCGCTCAGCCTACCCTCCAAGCTGGTTCAGCAACGCCCGGATATTCGAGCCCAGGAAAGCGTTTTACATGCAGCCGGTGCTCAAATCGGCGTAGTCACCGCCAGTGTATTTCCCAATTTCACGATCAGCGCCAGCGCCAGCAGCATCGCGACCCGCATCGGCGATTTATTTATACCCGGCAGTGCGATCTGGAGCCTCGGCGGCAATTTGCTGCAACCGCTTTTTCATGGCGGCGAGTTTACTCATACCAAGCGCGCCGCCGTCGCTGTATACGAACAGGAGGCCGCCCAATATCGAAGTACAGTACTGCAAGCCTTCCAGAATGTCGCCGATACCTTGACCGCGCTGAAGTTCGATGCCGCCGAACTGAACGCACAAGACGCTACCGAACGGGCCGCGCTGGAAACCCTGGACATGACCCGTACGCAATTGCAAATCGGCGCGGTCAGTTATCCGGCCCTGCTCACTGCGGAACGTGATTACCAGCAAGCGCATATTGGCCGGATAAAAGCACAGGCCGCTCGACTGGCCGACACCGCCGCCTTGTTTCAAGCCTTGGGCGGTGGCTGGTGGAACCGCGTGGACCTCGCCACGGTGATTTCGACCGAACAAAAAAAGCTGAAAAAACCGTGTCAATGGTGGTTCTGCCTGGATGAGTTGATCGGGCTGGATGATCTGACAGGAAACAAGACTTTACCGGAAAACAATACAATACCAACTCAGGAAACTAATCAATGATTAAGCGCATGCTCATCATGTTCGTTGTGGTCGGCCTGGTTCTGGGCGGTGTATTCGGCTTCATCACTTTCAAGAACCGTATGACCAAACAGTTCATGACATCCCAGGGTCAACCCGTGCAAACCGTTTCCACGACGACTGCAAGCGCGATGGAATGGATTCCCCGGCTGCAAGCAATCGGCAGTTTGCGTGCGGTGCAGGGTACCGAGCTGTGTGCGGAAGTCGCCGGCATGGTTACCGATATTTATTTCCAGCAGGGGGAAAATGTAGAAAAAGGCGCACCGCTGCTGCAATTAAGATCTGACAGCGATATTGCCCGGCTTAAATCGCTAAACGCGACAGCCGAACTCGCGCGCATCACATACCGTCGTGATGAGGCGCAGTTTAACGCCAATGCCATCAGCAAGCAGACGCTCGATATGGACAAGGCTAATCTTGATATCGCCCTCGCCAATGTCGCCGAACAACAAGCGCTGATTGACAAAAAACTGATTCGCGCGCCTTTCTCCGGTCAGCTGGGAGTGCGAAACGTCGATCTCGGCCAATATCTCGATGCCGGAACCACAATAGGCACCTTGCAGGCGCTCGACCCGATTTTTGCGGATTTTTTCCTGCCGCAGCAGGCATTGGCTACGCTCAAACCCGGCCAAACCGTTACTGTCAAAACCGACACCTACCCTGAGCAGGACTTCAAAGGCGACATTAGCGTCATCAACCCCAAGGTTGATCTCACGACCCGCAACGAACAGGTCAGGGCCACCCTGAAAAACCCCGAGCGCAAATTGCGCCCCGGCATGTACGTGACCATAAACATTGCCACCGGTGCGCCGCAACAGCTTATTACCCTGCCGCGCACCGCGATCAGTTTTAATCCGTTCGGCTCCACCGTCTTTCGCGTCGAAGACGACGGCAAGGACGACAAAGGCGAGCCCAAACTCATCGCCAAACAAGCTTTTGTAACAACCGGCGAAATGCGCGGTGATCAAATCGCCATCATTGACGGCATCAAGGAAGGAGATAAGGTAGTGACTTCCGGCCAGATAAAATTACGTAACGGCACACCCGTCCGGGTCGATAATTCGGTTCAGCCGAGCAATGATGCCGATCCGCAACCTAAAGACCAATAACCCGCCATGAACATCACCGATATTTTTATCCGGCGCCCGGTCCTGGCAACCGTTATCAGCATGCTGTTGCTCGTGCTGGGTCTGCGCGCGCTGAGCGGTTTGCCGGTATTGCAATATCCGCGGACCGAAAACGCCATCGTCACCATCACCACGTACCGTTATCGATGA
>SXIP01000136.1 GCA_005772825.1 Methylococcaceae bacterium
CCCAGCTGGAAACCGACCGCCGCTTGTTGGCGCTGCGTATAAAGCAGATTCAACAACGTCTGGACAAGGTCGATAAACAAAGGCATCAGGGACGCAGTAAAAGAAAAAAAGCGGAAATCCCGTCGGTCTCTTTAGTGGGTTACACCAATGCCGGCAAATCGACCTTGTTTAACAAACTGACCGGCGCGGAAACCTATGTTGCAGACCAACTGTTCGCCACCCTAGACCCCACATTACGCAGTTGTCAACTGTCCGCCAACAATGAAATCGTTCTGGCCGATACGGTAGGATTTATTCGTCATTTACCGCATGAATTGGTGGCCGCTTTCAAATCCACGCTGCAGGAAGCCAGTGAAGCCGATTTATTGCTGCATGTCATTGATGCGCATAGTGACGACAGGATTGAAATTATGGATCAGGTCAACCAGGTTCTTGAAGAAATAGGCGCCGGTAAGATCAGGCAGATTAAGGTTTTCAATAAAATTGATTTACTGGATAACATAGCCCCGCACATTGACCGTGATGATGCCGGTAATCCCTTAAGCGTCTGGTTGTCCGCCGAAACCGGAGCCGGTCTTGATTTGCTTTATCAGGTATTAACGGAACTGTTTTCCAACACTAAAATCAGGAAACGCTGCTACTTGCAAGCCGATCAGGGCGACATCAGGTCAAAATTATTTACTTGCGCAAAAATAATTGACGAGCATATTAATGACGCTGGCGTAACCGAACTGACCATTGAAATTGACGCCAAACATTTGGGCGTATTGAAATCCGTAACAACAGAAGATCTCTCTTAGTTTAACGATGAAAATCAGGACAAATATTTAAAAACCACCCGATTTATCTAATCCGGGCTCGGTTTTTCAAGAATAAATTCCGGGTTAAACAAGAAGAATTTGATTATTTACGATAGAATACAAACAGGGTGCGGATCAATTGGCACAGATTAACTGGTATTGATTGATGGTACAACATGAACAAAAATGCGTCATGCTGCAAGTTAAAGACACATCCTTCGGGATAATGGTAACAAAGTTAAAATAATCCAATATGGAGTATAAGTATGTCCTGGAATGAGCCTGGCGGCGATAAAAAAGACCCCTGGAGTGGTCGAGGTGACCAAAAAGGGCCGCCTGATTTAGATGAAGCAATACGTTCATTGCAAGAAAAATTAGGCAAGATTTTTGGCGGCGGCGGTGATGGCGATGAAAGATCATCCGGTGGATCGTCATCAGGAAACCCGATGAAGGGCGTTGGCTTTCTGGCAGTCGGTGCAGTCGTATTATGGGGATTTAGCGGTTTTTATATTGTTGATGAAGGTAATCACGGCGTTGAAACCCGCTTCGGCAAATATATCGGAACCACCCAGTCCGGCGTAAACTGGCACCTCCCCGCACCTATAGAACAGGTTCAAATTGTCAATGTCAAGCAGCAACGCTTTATCGAAGTAGGCTACCGTAAAGACGCCGGATCAGTGCCCAAAGAAGCCTTGATGCTGACCAAAGACGAAAACTATGTCGATGTCCGTCTGGCAGTGCAATATCAGGTTAAGGATGCCAGGGATTTTACATTTAATATTGTTGATCCGGCGGAAACCTTAAAGCAGGTGACTGAAAGCGCTCAACGCGGCGTCATCGGTAGCAGCACGATGGATTTTGTACTGACCGAAGGCCGTAGCGAAATTGTCACCCAGATTAAAAAAGAAATCCAGGATGTCATGGACAGTTATAAGTCCGGCATTCAGATTACCAGCGTCAATCTTCAGGATGCGCAACCCCCCGAACAAGTGCAAAACTCATTTGAAGATGCCATTAAGGCCAGAGAAGATGAGCAACGCTTGATTAATGAGGCCGAAGCCTATTCCAATGATGTCGTACCGAAAGCGCGTGGTGCTGCAGCCAGAAAGATACAGGAAGCCGAAGGCTATAAAGAGCAGGTGATTGCGCAGGCGCAAGGTGAAACCAACCGCTTCTCCAAGCTGCTTGCTGAGTATATTAAAGCGCCTGATATCACTAGAAAACGCTTATATATCGAATCGATGGAATCCGTGCTGGCCGGAACCAATACCGTGCTGGTTGATGTTAAAAACGGTAACAATTTGCTTTATTTGCCGCTCGATAAAATGATGCAGCATCAGCCTCCAAGCAGCATACCGATGAACACACCCCAAAGCACAGTTGATCTGGATCAAGCTCAACCCCACACACGCACCCAAACTCAACCTGCACTAGAAGAAGAACATGTTGTTGAACGCAGTTCAGCGCGTGGTCGTGATACAAGGGGACGCTAATGTTACAGAATAAGATACTGGTAGGACTGGCTGCGGTGCTGATTATCGGCATGATGTCGATGTTTACCGTCAACGAAAAAGAAAAGGCAATTAAATTCCAGTTGGGTAAAATTGTAAAAAGCGATTATGAACGCGGGCTTTATTTCAAGCTGCCGCTTTTAAACAACGTCAAGAAGTTCGATTCACGCATGCAAACCATGAAGTCGGATCCTGAACGCTTCTTAACCGCGGAAAAGAAAAACGTCATCGTTGACTCCTTTGTCAAATGGCGCATCGGCGATGTAACAAAATTTTATACCGTTGTGGCAGGTGATATAAACCAGGCTAATTTACGGCTGGATCAAATTATTAAAGACGCCTTCCGGGGTGAGTTCAGTAAACGCACTATCAAACAACTGGTTTCAACCGACCGTAGCGCTATCCGTGAAATTCTGATTCGAAATTCCAAATCCATTGCCGGTGACCTGGGAATGGAGATTATAGACGTTCAGGTGATGCGTATCGATTTACCTGAAGAAGTCAGCAGTTCCGTTTATCGCAGAATGGAAGCGGAACGCGAGCGAGTTGCCCGCGAGTTTCGCTCACAAGGTGCGGAAGCTGCGGAACGAATTCGCGCCGATGCCGACAGGCAACGTGTCGTTACGCTGGCTAATGCATTCCGGGAAGCGGAAAAACTGCGTGGTGAAGGAGATGCAAAATCAGCAGAAATCTATGCTCAGGCCTTTGGTCAAGATACTGAATTCTTTACTTTCTATCGCAGCTTGAACGCCTACAAAAAAACCTTTTCAAGCTCCAGTACGTTGGTGCTTGACCCCGACTCTGATTTCTTTCAATATTTCAAGAAACAGACCAAGTAAAGTAACTTACAATTAGCCTTTACAAACCTATAAAACGCTCCGCTTGCGGGGCGTTTTGTTTGATGGTGGAAACGTATACATTCTGCTCCCTCTCCAGCGGGAGAGGGTTGGGGTGAGGGGAAAACACATGAAGCTATATTTCCTGCTGCCTCTATAACTTCTCCACGCATGACGAATAACTGTTTTAAAGCTTACAGCCGGTTTGAAACTCACAACTTGATTGGAACAAAACCTGATTGGAAAAAACAACTATGCAACAAAAAGACTCCTGGCTTTTACCTGACGGCATTGAAGAGACCTTGCCGGAAGAGGCCAAACACCTGGAAAGCTTGCGCTGTAAACTGCTGGATGTATTTGCTTGCTGGGGCTATGACCTGGTTATTCCACCCTTTATCGATTACCTGGATTCTTTGCTAACCGGTTCGGGACACGATCTGGCGCTACAAACCTTTACCCTGACCGATCAAATTAGCGGCAAATTGCTGGGAGTCAGGGCGGACATGACGCCGCAGGTCGCCAGGATCGATGCACACAACCTTAAGCACGAGTGGCCTACCCGTTTATGCTACGTTGGAACCGTATTACATACGCGCGGCGACCCGCTGGAGAAATCCCGCAGCCCCATGCAAATAGGTGCTGAACTGTATGGACACGCCGGTAAAGAAAGCGATGTGGAAGTCATTTGTTTAATGCTGGAAATGCTGGCAATCACAGGCCTGCAAAATGTACACCTTGATTTGGGCCATGTCGGCATATACCGGGCATTATCGGAGCAAGCCGGTTTAACGCCGGCCCAGGAAAGCGAATTGTTTGATGTATTACAACGCAAAGCCCGGCCTGAACTTCAGGAATTGATGAATGAATACACCATCAATAGCGATCTCAAAGCCCTCTTCCTGAAATTGCCTGAGTTAAACGGCGACAAGGAAACCATCGACAAAGCCCGCGCTGCTTTTGCCAATGCAAATGACGGCGTAAAACAGGCATTGGCTGAACTGGAAGCTATCGCCGAACAATTGGCCGCACGCTTCCCGGCATTGCCGATCAGTTTCGATTTGGCTGAATTACGCGGCTATCATTATCACACGGGTATTGTTTTCGCCGCGTTTGTGCCTTCGGTAGGCAAAGAAATCGCCAGAGGCGGCCGTTACGACAATATCGGCGCCGTATTTGGACGGGCAAGACCGGCAACCGGCTTTAGCGCCGACTTGAAATTATTGTCGTCACTGAGCAAACACACCTGCCATGGCGGGCAGCGACAAGTTATTTTCGCACCCTACACCGACGATGTCGCGCTGCACGAAACCATCAGGGATTTGCGCGCTCAGCAGCAGATTGTTATTCAGCAATTGCCGGGGCAACACGGAAATGCAAAAGACTTGGGTTGCACATCCATTTTAGAACGGGATCATCAACAACATTGGGTCGTTAAACCCTTATAATATGATAACTATTCACCTCCCCCTTTGAAAAAGGGGGATTGAGGGGGATTTATCTAATTAAATCTCCCCTAACCCCTCTTTTCCAAAGAGGGGGACTGAATGCTTACAAAATATGAGTGTCGTTAGACCTTTTATATTAAGTGTCGTCAAATTATTATCTTAAGCTTGGAATAAATATGGGAAAAAATGTCGTAGTCATCGGCACTCAATGGGGTGACGAAGGAAAAGGTAAACTGGTTGATTTATTAACCGAACAGGCGGAAGCGGTGGTACGTTTTCAAGGCGGACATAATGCCGGACATACGTTGGTTATCAAGGGAGAGAAAACCGTTTTACACCTGATTCCTTCCGGCATACTGCGAGATAATGTGCAGTGCATGATCGGCAATGGCGTGGTTTTATCACCCAACGCCTTAATGGAAGAAATTGAATTTCTGGAAAAAGCCGGTATTCCGGTCAGAAACCGTTTATTGATCAGCGAAGCCTGTACTTTAATCTTGCCGATCCATGTGGCGATTGATAAGGCGCGCGAAGCAGCCCGCGGCAGCAAAGCCATCGGTACGACAGGACGCGGTATTGGACCTGCCTACGAAGACAAGGCGGGACGCAGAGGCTTACGCGCAGGCGACTTGCTCAACCCGACCAGCTTTGCCGAAAAACTTAAAGAGCTGGTCGATTATCATAATTTTATGTTGACCCATTATTATCACGCCGATGCTGTCGATTACCGGCAAATACTGGAAGAGGCGTTAAGACTGGGCGAACAAATCAAACCCATGCTCTGCGATGTCAGTGAAGCCTTATACAAGTACCAGTCCGAGGGAAAAAACCTATTATTCGAAGGCGCGCAAGGCGCATTGCTGGATATAGATCACGGCACCTTCCCTTATGTCACCTCATCCAGCACCACAGCCGGCGGCGCCGCTACCGGCAGCGGCCTCGGACCGCTCGATTTTGACTATGTACTGGGCATTACCAAAGCTTACTCCACTCGCGTCGGCAACGGCCCCTTTCCAAGCGAATTATTCGATGCCAACGGCGACCACCTGAGCGTCAAAGGCCACGAATTCGGCGCCACAACCGGACGGAAACGGCGTACCGGCTGGTTTGATGCCGTCGCCATGAGAAAATCGGCGCAACTGAACAGCTTAAGCGGCATTTGTTTAACCAAGCTGGATGTGCTTGACGGCCTGGAAAAAATCGGTATTTGCACCGCCTATCGGCTGAACGGTGTTGTGACCGAAACAGCACCGCTAGGTGCCGATCAATATGAACAATGTCATGCCATTATTGAAGAAATGCCCGGTTGGACAGGCACTACCGAAGGCCTGACCGAATTCGAGCAACTGCCTGAAAACGCGAAATTATATATCAAGCGAATAGAAGAACTGGTTGGCGTTAAAGTCACTATATTATCTACCGGACCGGACCGCGACGAAACCATTGTTCTGGAACATCCGTTTGCCTGACCCGAAGCGGTGGTGTATGGTGCAATACGGCTAACGCCTGTTGCACCAATGAGTCTTTAGCGCACTGTCCTTTGCGGACCATCCGGGCACTGGGCCAGAAAAGTCTCAACCGATTGCCCGACACCGGGCAACGACAGCCAGCTCTGTTTGCCCGGACCGGTTTGCACCATGTAAGCCCAATGGCTGACCTGCAACAATGCAGAACCGGAAGACATCTGGTTTTGCATGGTCCACTCCCCTGCTTTTTGTATCATCGTGCCGATACCTTGAGTGACGGCGCTATCGGCAGTCGCGTCTGTCGGAGTAAACGACAGCAAAACGCTGCCTTCCGGCGTCACCGATCCTACCAATGACATGCATTTGGCAGAACCTTGCCCGAGTTTGACAACCGTCTTGCCCCAAAAATAACCGTCGACGTAATCGCTGATATGAAAAACGGTTTGATCGGAGACTGGTGCGACAGTCCCCTTAATCGCGTTAAACCGTAAAGCCGGTAAATTGGTTTTTGGAACATACCAATAACTATCTTTAATCCACTGCCAATCCGCGACAGTGGCGCTGATGGCTACCGAAACCGGCATAATGGCGGAAAAAAAGATAACACCGAGCAGGCTGAAATAGTGTCCGGACTTCATAGCAGATTTCTCCAAATTTATAAAACTGACAGGATTAATTTGTTTAATCCAAGATTTCTGTATCTTGGGTTCCAATCGCAAAGATACCTAAGAAGGGGTTTTCGAAGGTTCGGGAGCAAGTACAATCACCGTAACGTTATCCTTGCCTCCAGCATCCAAAGCAACCTTAATAAGGCGATCCACCCTGACTTGATTACCGGTAGTTTCGGACAGGATAGTGGCGATGCGCTCATCATCGACTTCTCCACTCAATCCGTCGGAGCAAAGTAGCAGGGCATCGTTCTCGCCCAATTCACCGGACACACTATCAACCTTGATATTTAATTTGTCCACCCCACCTGCCCCCAGAGCCTGGGAAATAACATTACGTGCAGGATGCCCCGGAATTTCGCTCTCGCTAATCAATCCGGCATCCAGAAGCAACTGGACATAAGAATGGTCTTTAGTGAGCCGTCTCAGCCTGCCGTTCCACAAATAAGCGCGGCTATCGCCTACCCAGGCAATTTCATAATGTGAACCGTCAATTTTCACGGCAACCACAGTCGATCCCATGTCCACCGTTCCATTGCCATGCAGAGCGGCGTTTTGTATGGAACGGTGAGCCGATTCGATGGCCTCGCCCAGCGGCATGCCTTGCTCTATACTGCGCCCTATTTCCCGAACAGCCATACCGCTTGCCACTTCTCCCGCTTGGTGCCCGCCCATACCATCCGCTATGACCCACAAGCCGTGTTTCGGTAAAGCAAGATAACTGTCCTCGTTTATTTCACGCACGCACCCGGTATGCGTACCAAGACCGAAATCAATGACTGTCATGTCAATATCCTGTTTGCATCCTTTCGGAAAGTCTGGACGATAAATGGGGGCTTACTTGCCTTTTTTGAATTCGGGTTTTTCCGTAATGTAAAAATTATTCAGAACCCCGATCGCCTGTATATGCTCATTTCCAAAGGCGGTATCGTAGGTGCTGAAAAAAACGTAATCCTTTCGCACCGTCTGTTTGGTCATTAGATTGGCGGCAAAACCGCTCAGCAAAGAACCCAGCACTCCGGCCACCGGATCTTTGTTTTTTTTCGTTTCTTCGGTAATCCGCTGGCTGATAAATTGATCGTAGCTGTCAAGTCCTGGATTGGTATAGGCTAAAAGACCGAACAACGCAACCAGGATAAGAATAATAGAAAACAGTTTCATGGGAACCTCGAATAGTTGTGCGATTTTCCAGGGAAAAGCCAAAAGTCATTTTTAAAACCGAATGGGCTAATATGACGATCATTCTCACCAAGTGGCTTGCTCAGCCGCCAGTGTGCGCTTAATTGTCAGAAAATCTTCGGAATCTTGCGCTTTTATCGGTGGTATTTTGGCGAGCAGGCTTTCCAATGCCCGAAGCCTTTGAAAATCCACTGGATGCACACCATCTCCCTTAGGCAAGCGCCGTGCAACCTCAAGCATGGCATGGGAATCGTAACCGCTGGCCTGAAGAATGGTTACGGCGATTTGATCCGCCTGCTGTTCTTTGACGGGATCGATCACCTGGGTCAGGGAACCGACGCCTACTTGATGCTGCTGTGTTTTTGGAGCAGAAAAAATGTCGAACAAGCCTCCGAAATCGATTAGGTCCGGCGCCACACAGAAATGCCCGGCGAGTTCGTGTCCCAACTCGTGCGCCAGAATCGCGGCGAGCTCTGATTCGTTCCGGACAAAATTGACAGCGCCATCCGTGATGAACACATAGCCGCCGCCAATCGAGAAGGCGTTCGGCGCCAAATTTCGAACAACCCAAAACTGCCAGGGGATATTGCGTCCGTATAGACTGGAAAACGCCAGCCGAATGCCGAGTTTTTGCACATACTGTGATACGCTTTCGCCGCTACCGCGCATCGGCCATTCGTTTACAATGCGTTGCAAAGAAATTTCGATTGCGGCTTGTTTGTGGTCACATGGTGCAACCGGCATTCCGGCAACTGCTACAGACATACCGACAAATAAGAGCGGCATGAGCGCACCGACGCCCTGCCGCTTTCGCATCAATCCCCGACAATGATAAAGAGTTTGTTTAAGAACCAACGACAAACACCGCAGGACGGATATCATAACTGGTACCGGACTGCACTTTTTGCTCGATGACATAAGTGCCGGGCGGCATTTTGTCGGGTATCTTAAAATCGACTTCAGAGCTGCCGCCGCCCAGAGGCCGGGTCACGGGACGTTCGCTGAGCGTTTTTAAAGGTTTGCCGTCACGTTTAAGCACCATGGATTCCTGAACATTGACACTCGGAGTCCCGTTAGGCGCAATCACCGAATAGTCCATGCCGATCTTCAAGATATCGCCGGCTCTAACCGTTTCCGGATAAGCCGTCGCATTGCGGATTTTAACTTCAGTGCTATTGACCGGTGCGGTATAACCGTACAATTGCTGATCTTGTTGAACAGTCCTGGTTTGCGAGGTGTGGTAGTTATAAATAGCCAGCCCTGCCAGCGCTACGCAGCCCGCTCCGGCGCCGGCGCCGGCGCCGGCACTGTTGGTCAGCACACCGGTTAGTACGCCTACTCCGGCGCAACCTAATGCGGCGAGACCTGCAGATTGCTCCATCGTGGCACAACTGCTCAGCAGAACACTGGAGCAAACGATCGCTATGACTTTAAGTTTACATTTGTTCATAATAATCACCTTTATATTTAAACACTATTGCGCAGCTGCCGGAGCTTTAGCAGCGCCTCCAGCCTCTACAGGACGATCAAAATAAGGCGTCGCTCCTTCAGGCAGTGGCCCAAAAAGCCCTTCCAGGCGCTTAATTTGTTCCAGAATGGCAGGAACCGGCGGTGGTTCGATGGCTTCCATTTTGGCGTTTTCATAAGTGAATTTACCGCTGCCGCTAGGGTACTCGACACCTACTTTAATGGCATGTTCTTCGCCATCGACCGGTACAACGGAGCGGAAAGTCAGCACGTAGTCGCTTTGTATAATATTTTGAATCTGCTCGACAGTTTGCTGCATACGATCAACAGTCTCACCGATCAAATAATAGATACCGAACGAGTTTTTGGAAATCGACTCCAGATTTTTAAAATATTTACTTTGCTTCGTATAGGCCAGCGAGTAAATCGGCACCGGAATAGCCAGTGCGGTAATGCGGCCGTTGAGCTCTTCGCGCGATATTGCACTGCCTTCGTCATCTCCGTCGGAAAAGACCACTATCGAACACGATACGATGTAATTCTCCGCGCTTGGGGTTACCGATCCCTGGGACGACATACCGCACATTTGCATGGCTGCACCGATGGTGTCATAGATACGGCTTTTGTTACCATCCGCTTTGACATCCACCAATCTGCGTCCCAATGCACCGGGGTCCCGCTCGAATTCCGATACGATGTCATAACCGGTTTTGCTGTTATCCCGAATCGCCAGTATAGCCACTTCATCTTGCGGACGCTTGCTGTCGATATAACGGGCAGACGCCGTCAGTGCCGCTGCGAAAGGCGCACCGGCCATCGACTTGCTGGCATCGAGGATCAAAACCGAGCGCGTCGCTTCCTGGCGCTGACGTATGGAATTAATCTGATACTGGCGCTTCGACATATCATAGGCTTTGCCCTTGACCATCAGGCCGACATTCATCGCGTTAAGGTTGACCAGCGGTTGCTGATTTTCGTCAAAGGTTCGGAAATAAACCTGAACAAACGGATAAAGCCCGGAATTCACCTTGTAAATCTTGAGTCCATAACTGCCGGGGTCGGAAGCGCCTGCCGCGGGTAACGATAAAACGCTGAGCAAGGCGGCTAACACAACAATAAACCGATAGTTTATTATTGGATTTGTTTTCTGCTGATTAATGATTTTTAACATTTTATTCCCCTTAATTTTTATTGTGGTCTGTTTAAAATGAAAACAACATTTACATGAATTTCAAGGCTTTTAATCGCTGTTTTTAATCCTGAGTGTCTGCTTCAGAATAGTCTTATTTCACCTGTACCGGGTGAATATCGTTTAACCAGTCGTCCGAATTACTAGGCTGGCTTTTCTTCTCCTCCCGTTGTGCCGGCTTGGGTTTTTCTTTGGGTTTGACGGTGCGATTTGCCTGAACAATCGCGGGTTTTTTCTGCACTTTTTGTACTTCTTTTTTGGCTTCCTTGATAACCTTGGGTTTAGTCTCATCCGCGACCTTGTCAGTCTTCACATCCACCTGGGCAGGGCTTGTACCCGATACGCCCTGCGCCCCCAGTCCTTTTTGCAATTCCCCGAGGGCGGAGCTTTTACTGGCATCTTTAATCGGAGTTTTTCCCCCGGTAGCTGTTATTTCCGGGGCTGGTGCAACAGGAAGCGGTTTATCGGGAGCTTTGTTTTCAACAGGCGCAGTTGCTCCGGTCGCCGTTGTATTAACTGGCGGCATTACGACAGCTGGCGTTTCTCCGGCAGGCATGCTGTTTGCCGCTTCAGGTACCGTTAATGCTGGAGATACCGTCTTTTCAGTTTCCGACACTGTCTTCGGCCAAAATACATAGGCTGCTATCAATATGGCGACAAAACCGATAGCAATTGCGGATAACCACAGCATTACATTTCGCTTGGGGCTTTGCTGTGCTACCGGTTCTGATGGTGAAGCCGGTTTTCCAGCGGTAATTCGTCCACTCGGTAATTTGATACTGGGCGTATGGAATCCACCTGTGCCGATCGCGCCGGTCGTTCTACCGACCATCACGGTACGTTCGCTATATTCATTGCCATGAGTGACGGAATTCTCAACACCGGGATTAATAGCCTCCAGGACCTGACTGAACTCCTTCATCGTCTGCTGACGGCGATTAACGTTGAGGTTGAGCGCCTGCAGGATCGCGGCTTCCAATTGCGGCGCAAGATCAGCGACGATTTGCGACGGCGGTACTAATTCTGTTCCCGCCACCCGCTCATGCGCCGCCGGTGGGTTTTCACCGGTCAACAAGGCGTAAAACGTGGCCGCCAGCGCATAAATATCGGAGCGCTCATCGGTTCCTGTGCCCATAGCCTGTTCAGGCGGACTAAAACCATGCGTTGCAGCACGCCCCAATGTACGCGTCATCGTGGCGGGCTTTGATTCCTTGGCGATGCCGAAATCAATCAGCATGATACGCCCGGTTTCATCAAGCAAGATATTGTCTGGTTTCAGATCGCGGTGAATGATAGGCGGGTCTTGCGAGTGCAGATAAATCAACACCTCACAAAGCTGGCGCATCCAAGGTAACAGCTTGGCCTGCGGTATACGCCGATCCGGGTATTGCTTTCGTTCACCGCCTAAAGTCCGGCTACCGCCGAATTCCAGCACCAGGTACACCATGCCGTCGACTACACTGCGATCGATGATGTCAGGGATGGAGGGATGATTTAAACGGCTTAACAACGTGGTTTCGTATTCGTCGAACAGCAGCTCCGGCACTTCCTTGATAGCACGGCGCTTGCCGCTCAAACGCAGGTCCTCGACCAGATAAGTAGCGCCAAAACCGCCCTTGCCCAACACCGCTTTGACCTGATAACGGTTTTCAATAATGTCGCCTGCACCGCGCAGCCAACCAAAAATCCCACGTATTACGCCATTGGCGGCCACATCAAGATGCGCCAGTTCCAGACCGCATTGCGAGCAACGATATTCGCGCCCGGCCAACGCATCCAATTTGTTAGCCATACCGCAAGCAGGGCAATGATGCAGGTCCGGTTGTTCCTGTACGGTCATAGTCTCCTCCGGCGCACTATTCATTTTCTATCCTTTAGTTTAAGGCCCAGCACAGCCAAGCTAAGAAATACACAACCAAGCACGGTAACCATCGCCAGATCGGACCCGTATGCACCCAAAGTCGGTTGGCCCGCTATTTTTAGAGCCGTGCGGCTTTCCGCACTCAGCGTAGTTTTCATGGCGTCCAGCGCCCAAAGCGAAATCATGCTGGATTTTGCCACCAACAAACCGGCATCACCCAAACGCACGACCGCATTCGACAATACGACCTGCGGAATCAACAAAATAGGCGCTATGGCGACGGCCTTGTCATTAGAATCGACGAAAGCGCTGACAGCGAGCCCCATGCAAGTCGCCGCCATGCCGGCAGTAAACAGGGCTGCAACTCGCCAGACATAACTGCCTGGCAGTTCAACCAGCAGCGATACGATCCCCATCAGTAAAGCGCATTGAATCAGACACAGAACAGCCAGCGGCAACAGCTTGCTGATCAGGTATGGCATGATGCCCAGATTCACCGAACGTTCGCGAAGATAAATGGGTAATTCCTTGACCAGCTCACGAGCCGAATTAAGTGTGCCAAACCAGATAGCCGACAATACGAGAATAAAGAATATCTGGTTCTCCGCCGCTGCACGGAAGGCAGGTACACCTTTTGTGTCGAATACCAGACCGATCACGATAGCGATTAACGGCGCCTGTAGTAGCAAAATCAGAAGATTTTTTTTATCGGAAACAATCAGATCAATGTAGCGGTGCATCAATGTTTTTGTTTGCCGCCAGTCGAACCAGTGGCTACGGTTTTTGACGGTATTGAGTTCCGTAACCGGATGTGTGGGGTTATGATCAGAATCATGGCCTGACAGCCGGTCCAGAACATAGGTCCGGTAATAAGACGATTGCCGAAAATTTTCTTCCCAGAAGTTCGCAACACTGGACTCCAGCAGTTCATACACATCGGAGAGGCGCTGAACGCCAAAATAGGCCGCAGCTTCTTTGGGCGGCCCGAAATAAACCAACTTGCCTTTGTGCAGTAAAATCACCTGATGGCAAACATCGATATTTTCCAACGTGTGCGTGACACAGATGACGGTTTTCCGGTCCGCGGCCAGATTGGCAAACAGGCGCATCATGCGCTTGTCGGTGCCCGCATCGAGGCCGCTGGTCACTTCGTCGAGAAACAGAATAGTCGGGTTCGCCACCAGCTCTACCGCAAGGCTAACGCGCTTGAGCTGTCCGCCGCTGAGAGGAGCCGGTGTATCAATGGGTTGCATTGATTTTTCTGCAAGTTCCACTTTGTTGAGCACGCCGCCGATATAAGTTTGAATCTCGTCATTGGATGTGTCGGGCGGTAAACGCAAGCGTGCGGTATATTCCAGCGCATGTTGAATAGTGATCTTGCGATGCACAATATCTTGCTGGGGAACATAGCCGATAGCGGAACGAAAAGCATCAAACGAGGCATACAAATCCGTGCTGTTATAAAGCACCTTGCCGCCGGTGGCAGGCCGACGTCCATTGAGGGCATCCAACAGGGTGGATTTGCCGGAGCCGCTGGTACCGAAAATAACAACGAACTCGCCCGGCTCGATCACCAGACTGATTCCATCAAGCAAACGCCGGGATTGCCGAGTGGAACGGTCGATAACTTCCTTGTATAAATCCCGCACTTCCACCCGCACCTGGCCGGACATATCGATGGGTTCCAGCGACTCGCCGGTGAACAGAAAAGCAAACGATGCGATGGCGACACGATCGCCCTCTTTTAAACGCACCCGCCCTTTTAATCGCCGCCCGTTGACAAAAGTGCCGTTAGTGCTGTGCAAATCTTCGATTTCCACGCCGACAGGCCCGCAATACAATTTGGCGTGCTCGCGGGAAACCAGCGGAGAGGCAATTGCAAAATCACACTCGGGCAATCGTCCGATGGTTAAAATTGCTGATGAGATATGTGACGGGGACGGCGATGAAGCGCTTGGTGCAAAGGCTTGGGGATGATCAGGAAAATTGATTTGGAAGAGGCAGGAACCCAGTGAGAGCCAATCGCCATCACTCAATAAAGCGGAATCGCCGATGGGAGAACCATTGACCGAAATCCGGGCCTGATTGATCGGCGTAACAGACAAGCCGTCCGGCGAGAGAGTCAGCTTCGCATGTTGCCCCAGTACATCCGGACCCTGAAGGATAATTTCACTGTCATTGCCGCTGCCGGCAATATAGACCTGCCCTACCGCCAGATCCACGGATGTACGCGTACGGGTGAAAGAACTGCGGAACTCTATGGTCTGTTGAGACGCCATCGTTTTCCTCGCATTGTCATTGCAAACGAAAAATCCGGGTAATACCCAGCTTGCTTTTAACCGGCGTAATCAAGCTTCACTTGCCAGCCTCTAATTCTTGTCAATAGCCGAGATTAAAAATAACCCCTCGGGTCGGAGTGTAGCATAAATAATGAATACTGCCACTGGTTCCCCTCTCTGAATGCAATAACATTAAACACTAATTCAAATGAAAATTCGAATGAGCCAATTCACTTCGTAAAAGCAATATACTGCCGGTAAGGCGAGCCCTGCTTCCAGGTGAAGGCTTCCGTGTAATAGTGCATCAAGCCCAGATAACCCAATATACCCACGCTAACGGCCTGACGAATCTCCATACCGAAAAAGAAGTGGGTTATCATGTTAACCAGACCGTCTCCATAGGCTTGCAGCACAAAGGCCAGGAAAAACGAACACAAAGGCAACACCAGAAAAACATGTAGATTGCAACGTGCGGCACAGCGGTAAATAAAATTCCTGGGCTGATTGTGGTGTTTGTTGTAATCATGCGTCACATAAAAAATATAAGCCGTGGCGTCATGCACCAATCTCGGTACCAGAATCGCCAGAAAATAATACTGCTGGGCAAACAGATAAAAACTGCTGAGCACTAAAAAAACATTGGACCACAAAAACCATTTGGCAAATACAGTAGGTGCATAACGCTGGCTCATCACGGCGGCAAAAATCAGCGCCACGCATAACCCGGACACAATTTGTTTAATCCATGTCACCTGCTGTACATCCAGGCTGTTTTTAAGAAAAATGCCGATATAAATCAGTATCCCCGCCAGTACGCTGAGCCATAATAAAAGATGAAACGCCCAATCGGGTAAACGACAAATGCCCCGACCGATACCGTGCTGCTGTTTAAGGACATGGAATACCGTCCAACAGGCCACGCTGATATACAAAACCCGGTAAGGAATAAACAGGCTGCCGATGCCAAACACAATCGCAATAGCGATGGTCATATAAATGATGTTGTTCCTGTACAGTTTCAGGTACTCGGTATTACTGACGAGAACGATGGCGCTGGCGATAATATGCGGGGTTCCGAACAGCAATTGAAATAACAGGAAATGCGAGGGGCTGCTGGGTAGATTGTCTCTTAAATAGCTTTGCCAAAACCAGCCGTCAAACAACTGTAGCAATAAACACACGGGAATGATGGAATACAGTCCCAACAGTAATCGAAATGAAACGGCCAGCTTATCTTCACTGGACAAACCGCGGGCTGAAATGATTTGCACAGACATCGAGCGATCTCCTTTATTATAATAATTTTTAAGAAAATATAAGTTACACTGATTATTCGGCTGCTTACAAGCAATACATTAATTTTTACTACTTTTAAAAAATCGGACCATGACATTTCAATTACATCCTCGTTTAGAGCAAGACTGCATTGCTATCGGTCGTTTCAATCTATGCCGCTTGCTGATGATGAATGACAGTCAATATCCCTGGTTTATTCTGGTGCCGGAAATTGCCGATCTGCGTGAAATTTATCAGCTTGAGAAACATGAGCGCGAGTTATTATTGGAAGAATCCTGCTTTCTTGCAGAAAATCTGGCGGTGCTTTATGACGCTGACAAAATGAATATTGCCGCTATAGGTAATCTGGTCCCGCAATTACACATCCACCATATCGTCCGCTATGAAACCGATAAGGCCTGGCCGGCGCCGGTATGGGGGAAATTTGCCGCAGTTCCCTACTCAGAACAACAAATTACCGATACGCTCTCTCGTATCAGGGGACGCTTGGCCATATAAGCGATGCAAAGATAAAAACCGGAGTCATCGATTGCAACTACTCGACCCGGTCAATTGCATCAAATCTTTTTTACTTGAGCAGATGCCTGGTTTTAATTCTAAATACGGCTCTTTATAGCTCATTCAATCGAAAGGAAAAATAGTTATGCGTAATTTTATATTGATAATGATGGTTACTTTATTGACGGCCTGCGCACAGACCGGACCGAACCAGACAAAGACCGATCACGGCGAAGGCTCTAACGCTTGTAGTCAGGACGCCATGCAATGCCCTGACGGCACCTGGGTGGGGCGCAGCGGACCGAAATGTGAATTTGTCTGTTCGGGATTCGAGCCCAAATAAGGGATGCCGAATCCTCGAATAGCCTTGCCCAACCCACCTGTTACTCTATTGCTCGACAGCCTTCTGTACGTAGTTGTACTTATATTTTTTTTCTTCTTTTTCTGCTCAAATAACACCGACTTGTATTTTTGTTCTCCGCCCTTCACTGACGGGGACAAAAGGCCCAAATAACCTTGCAATACACATGTGATATACTGACAATAATTTACAATATCAGTATATTCAAAAATAAAATACTGCTTAACTGCAGCCACTTTGAAAACTTGGAAAAGGAAAAATAACATGGCAATTATTACAGGCACTAACGGCGATAACTCGATTACCGGAACAGGGGGGAGCGATACTATCAGCCCGCTATTAGGTAGAGACAGTGTTGATGGAGCCGGAGGAACCGATCTACTTGTTATTAATTACAGCTCGCTTGGTCGTAATATAACGCTGACCGGAAACAGGTACAGCGACGGCATTGCAAACTGGGTGGATTTTTACAACATTGAACGTTTCGATATAACGACAGGAAGCGGCTCGGATTATCTACGCGGCGGCGGCTTGATCGACAGTCTGAAAGGTGGTGCGGGCAACGATACCTTATTCGGCGGCGGCGGCGTGGACTTTATTAATGGCGGTAGCGGCATGGACACCTGGATGGAAGATTATTCGGGTCTTTCCAGCGCCATTACCATTACGTTATCCAATACACTTGTAAACGGAAATACCAGCGCCGTCTTCAAAATAGGCTCAGCAACAGGCTCGACTGTTCTTAATGTTGAAGCCTTATCAGTGCAGACAGGCAGCAAGAATGACGTAATTTCAGTGGGCCCGTATGCTAACAGTGACGATATTCGCACAGGCAATGGCGATGATTCAATCAATATCGGGACTGGCGGACGCGACTATGTGCATGGTGGTGATGGCACGGATCTGGGTATTTTCAATTGGTCGGCGTCTATCAGTGATATAACCGTGGACACTTATTATGATGACTACTCGGACGGTGAAAATCGATATGTTAATTTTGATTCGATCGAGCGCTTTAATCTGACAGGCGGTTCAGGAAACGACCATTTGGCCGGTGATATTTATAACGACATTTTAATTGGCGGTGCAGGAAACGATGTCCTTGAAGGCAATCGTGGCAACGACATCATCAATGGAGGTGGCGGCATTGATTTATGGAAGGCGAATTACGAGTCATCCACTGCTGCCATTAAAATACAGCTTTCCGCTACACCGGATACTAATGCAGTTCTGGGTGGACTTCCAGGGGGGGTGGTCAAAAACATAGAAAGGCTCGAACTTACCTCAGGCAGCGGCAACGATAATATTTCGACGGCGCCGTTCGCATACGACGATTCTATCTGGACCAATGGCGGCGATGACATCATCAATGTCGGCAAAGGCGGTCGGGACTATGTGCAGGGTGGTGACGGTATTGACCTGGGTATTTTCAATTGGTCAGGATCAACAACGTCCATTAGCGGCGGCACTTATTATGACGATTATTCCGATGGCGAAGGACGTACTGTCAATTTTGATGGCATCGACCGTTTTAACCTGACGGGCGGTTCGGCAAGCGATTATTTAGGCGGTGATATTTATAACGATATTTTAATCGGCGGCTCTGGAAACGATCTCCTCGAAGGCGTTAGAGGCGGCGATACCATCAATGGCGGAACAGGTCTTGATTTATGGAAAGCAGACTACAGCACATCCAGCAACGCTATCACTATACAGCTTTCGACTACCGTCGACACTAACGCTGTATTGGGCGGTATTGCCGGCGGCATTGTCAAGAACATAGAACGGCTCGATTTTTCATCCGGCAGCGGCAACGATAATATTTCAACGGCGCCGTTCGCATACGATGATTCTATCTGGACCAATGGCGGTGATGACACCATCAATGTCGGTAAGGGCGGCTGGGACTATGTGCAGGGCGGTGACGGCATTGATCTGGGTATTTTCGACTGGTCAGCCTCAACGACATCCATTAGCGGCGGCACTTATTATGACGATTATTCTGATGGGGAAGGACGTCACGTCAATTTCGATGGGATTGATCGCTTCAATCTCACCGGCGGTTCCGGCAATGACTATCTGGCAGGCGATAGTTACAGCGATAGGCTGGTCGGCGGCGCGGGCTGGGATACGCTTAATTCAGTAGCGGGCGTTGACTTCGTTGACGGCGGAGAAGGACTTGACGTATGGACCGCCAACTATAGTGACAGTACTAACGATATAAATGTGCAATTATCCGCTACATCAGGCGTTAACGCGATTAAAAGCGGCATTCCCGGCGGCGTAGCTAAAAATATCGAACGTCTGGTGGATTTTTATACAGGCACCGGTGACGACATCATATCGACTGCTGCATTTTCTTATAACGACAGTATCTGGAGTAATGACGGCGATGACACGATTAATGTCGGTACTGGCGGTATCGACTATGTCCATGGCGGCGGCGGTATCGATTTGGGTATTTTTGACTGGTCGACTTCAACCACGACTATCAACGGCAGCGCATATTATGACGATTATTCCGATGGCGAAGGGCGCTCGGTCAATTTTGACTCAATAGAGCGATTTAACCTCA
Organism: Methylococcaceae bacterium; assembly: GCA_005772825.1. GTDB lineage: Bacteria > Pseudomonadota > Gammaproteobacteria > Methylococcales > Methylomonadaceae > SXIP01. Next base: position 19,432 of record SXIP01000136.1, read on the forward strand.
AAGGCGGCTCCGGCAATGATTATTTAGCCGGCGATATTTATAGCGATACCTTATCCGGCGGCAACGGCTTCGATACGCTTGAAGGTTCCGACGGTGATGACACTCTGTCCGGCGGTGCTAATGGTGATATTTTTGTCTTCAATCCCGGCAGCGGTCAGGATATTATCCAGGATTTCACTCAAGGCGCGGGTATCGGCGATGTGATTCGTTTTTACTACACACCGTTTGAAAACATGAGCCTTGCCACGATTAAAAACAATATGCTGCAAGTCGGTAGTGACGTGGTGTTGACCTTGTCGGACACCGATTCGATCACCTTGATTGGAACCACAATATCCGGTTTTGTTGCCGATGACTTTTACTGGTAAGGATGTTGTTAAAATCAGACGGCACATCGGGAATGCCGGGACGGATATTCAATAAATCACTAAACAAGATTTCGGTTCCCGTCTGATTTTTATGAATCTTGTCCAATAACTCGAAAAAATAAACCAGCGCCGCCACATATAGTCCGCACTCCAGTGTGAATGCTGTGGCGGCGCTGGAACGCTCGTCATTGTCCCCCGGCATTTAAGTCGTCGATTTGATATACACGCCTTACCCCTGTTTTTTTTCACGGGGCGATACACCGGATGTACGAACCTGCATCATCCGTTGCAGCGTGTCAAACCAAAACGGCGCGCCAAGTGATATGGCCGCTATACTGACCAGCAAGCCGACTATTTTGGTAAACCATTCACTACCGTTGTTCGGATAATTTTTCCAGCCCAATTTCAGCTCGGCAGCGCTCATATCGGCGACGTTCTTATTGAAGATTGAAATGGCTTCCCTGGTTTGCGTCAATGCTTTTTCTATCCCGTCATTAGCCGTTGTTTGCTGCGTGTCGTCGGGGCTATTGACGGTATTCACCGGCGGCGGAACCGCGTCCAGTTGCTGCTGGGCAATGGCGACAATTTTCATCCGCGCCTCGGGATTGGACGCGAGTGAAGAGGCAATATCAATGCTATCGACATTGGCGCCGATAACCAGTGCCGCCGATACGATAAGTCCGATGCTGTGCGAACTGCGCTTGACACAGCCCGATGCCCTATCCATAGTCGCATCGAAATGGATTTCGATGGCCTTGCGAAATACGGTGATATCGCCGGCGGCTTGTTTGGCAAAAACTTCAAGAATACCTTTAATTCGATTGGTTTGAGGTGTACCGGGAAGCGCATCGACAGATTGCTCAAGTGTCGAGGCGGGGTCTCCTGAAATCAAGGCTTCAACGACTCGCCCGACAATTTCAGGCGGAATATAGGAGGGCTTGGCGTCACCCTGGCTTAGCGTTTGTGTCAATGGGTGATTGCAAAATGCGGCGGCGAATGGCACACCTTGCTTTAATTCACCGGCCAAAAATTCTTTCAGCGCAGCATCAAGATTGTTACTGCGAATATTCAGCCACGACATAAAGGCTTCGACAATGGCGGTGCAAGCTATTCCGAATATCAGGTATAAAGTTGCAAGTCCGATTAGGACATCCAGTGTTTCCAATCCAAACATAGACACTCCTTGCCGGGTTAGGGCATATATTTTCAATAATTCAAGATTGTTCCGCCTTACGCTGAGCCAGTTTCATAAACAGGTAGCCCAGGATAGAACCCCATAGCAAAAAGAATAAGCTGTGAATCATTGCTTCAAAGTTGAAACTGTCGATATTCCTGAAATAGTCATAGATGTCATCCGCTAACACCAGTGTCAGGGCAAGACCGACCGAGGTCTTGAATTTAATTTTATGCGCATAAAAAACGCCGATTCCGATAAGAATAAATCCGGTGAAAAACCGTATGCCGCTGTGAATCAGCATTTCCTGATTCAGCAGCGATATTTTCAAAGCGGTATCGAGAAAATAGAGCAGGATCAGTCCTACGATGATGACGACAGTGATTGATTTCATGATGCCCTTCTTGTACTAGGATTTATTGATTAATTTTAAGCCGGGCGGCAAGGCTTCGCCAAATATTTGCTTTTCTTCCTTTTCATCCAGCTCTTTAACCTGCTCGACCATGTCCGACCACGATGACGGCGCTTTATTAAGCTTAAGCTTTTCGACAATTTTAAGGCGCATGGCTTCGTCAATATCTCTCGCCCGGTCTCCGCTCATGCGCCCGATCAATGTCGCGGCGAATGCGGCATGCGGGTTTTTCTTCCAGTCTTCGGACAACAATTGCGGCAGCCATGTACAAACGGTGTCGGCGGGAACGACATTATGGCTACTGCCGTGAAACGGCAATCGTGAGCCGATACGCCCGACCGCCCACCAAGTCTGGCTGGGTTCGCCGGATTTTTGCAGGCGATTGAGCAGCCATTCGCCCAGTTGTATTTTTTTGGCGACAGGCAGGCGCTCCAAAACCGCGGCAAGCCGCACAATATCGTCATAACCGCGGCTTTTGATCTGTTTGGCGACGCCGGGCTGCCGGGCTGCCGCCGGGTTTATATATTTGGCGATATCGGCAAAAATCTGTTCTTGCGCCTCGGTATTCAACCCGCCCGCTATCCGGCGCCATAACGTCCACCATTCCGTCCAGTTCTGGGTCTCATTGACGAACTGTATGCCCTGCGGATAGCTTTTCCATAATTGTTCGACACGCCAGTCATCCAGCGGGTAACCGAAGCCGGGACGCAAACAAAAACCGGTCAAGCTCAGCCAGACTCTTTCGTGATTTTCCGAGCGACGGTTGTATTTCGCCCCGTCCAGCAAAACGCCAAACATCGCTCTCAACAAAGGCGTTGTCCATTCGGTACGCGCGGCTCCCAGTTGTTTTTCAAGATCGGCGCGCAGGTTTTTGACGGCTTTGGGATCGACGTTTTTGGATTTTGAACCGAAAATAGTGTTAATTTTTTCAACGACGCCGCCGAATTGAGGCGGCAATGCCGAATCGCTCGATACTGCGGCCAAGCCTTTTTTCCTGATTTGAAACTCGACATTCCAGCGTTGATTATTATCATCCACTGAAACGCATTGAATTTTCAGGGTACCGACTTCCGTTTGCGTCACCGCCAACTGCACAATGACTTCGGCGTTCTTGCGACCGTCATCGCTTTCAAAGGCAACCGCCAGCGGCGGCAGCGAATGAAACAAGTCGTCGATGTCAGTGATGTCTCCGGGCTTGAAATCGGTATCACCCGACGTCGAAGCAAGATGAAAGCGCACGGGCGTACCCAAACGCAAGGCGAAACGGCGGTCTTTCAGGATGATTTCATCGCCTTCTTCGCTGCCTCTGGGTAAGATGCAGATGCCTTGTTGACCGTCTGCCTGTTCGGTATCGACCAGCAGAAAATAACTGCGCGCCGCGCCGCCGCCGATCTTCAGTTTCTTGTCGCGCCGGGCGATGGCGTAACTGACCGCACCGAAGGCGACGGCAAGTTCGGGGTGTTGGTTTTCCAGTAATTGTACGCGTCCGTTGGCGTTCGCCCACGAGTTAATCAAATCAATCAGGCGTTGGCTGATGGGTTGGCTGCGGAACACTCCGCCGTTTAACAGCAGCGCATCGGGTACGATACCCGCCCCTTTTAACGCTTCCCCGGACGCTGTTCTGTGCAATTTCAAAAAGGCGGCGATATGTTTACTGACGGCAGGTTCAGCCGCATAAGGCAAACCGAATTCGACGACGCCGCTGCGCTTCCTGTCGGGTAAATCATCGAGTCCCGATAACGGGAAAAAACCATCCAGCGCAATCGCCCTAACCTCTTCCCGCGTCAATGTCACGACGCGGGAACTGCCGATCAGCTTGGAGCCGCCGCCCAGCAAGGTAACGGTTGTCTGTTCCGGGGCATCTTCGGCCAGCAAGCGTTCCTTGGCGATTCGGCATTGCTCGATCAGTTGCGATAAATCGGCGGGAGACAACCGTTTTCCGGCCCCACCCAGGCGGCTTTCGGCCAGATGAGCCAATGCCAAGTCAATATTGTCACCGCCCAGCATCAAATGATCGCCGACCCCGATACGGGTCAACTTGGGCTCCTGCTCGCCCTGCTCCACTTTAATCAGTGTTAAATCGGTCGTGCCGCCGCCGACATCACAGACCAGCAATAAATGCACGTCGGCTAGCGTTTGTTTAAAGTTTCCGGCATGACGTCTCAGCCAGTCGTAACAAACCGCCTGCGGTTCTTCGAGCAGGCGCACCGACTGCAAGCCGGCAATCCGCGCCGCTTCCAGTGTCAGTGAACGCGCGCCCTCATCAAAAGAAGCGGGGACGGTAATGACAACATCCTGTTGCTCCAGCGGCGCATCGGGAAACTTGTGTCCCCACACCGTACGAATATGCGCGAGATAACTGGCGCTGGCATCAATAGGCGAAACCTTGTCAATGTCATCGCTACTGCCCCACGGCAGGATGTCCGCGCTGTGATCCACCGAAGGATGCGACAGCCAGCTTTTGGCGCTGGTCACAAAACGGCCCTTGGTCTTTGCCCCCAATAAACGCGCCGCTTCACCGATAACGGCGGTTTCACCGGGGGGCGAGAAAACAATATCGGCGGACGACAATTCACCCGGCGCCGGATGATAACGCACCGACGGCAGTAACGGTCTGGCATTGACCTGTCCGGGCGCGATCAACTGCTCGATCTGTAATAAGTGGATATCCTGTTGAGTATTTTTAGCATAAGCAACCACGGTATGTGTTGTGCCGAGGTCGATACCGACTAAATAGTGTGGGGCTTGATTTTGCACGATGATTTTTTTTTATAATTATAAATATTGCGACATAGTTTAAAGTTTTTCCTGTGCGCAAGTTAAGTTTATTCACTTGCACTTTAAATAATATGGAGTAATCCATCCGCCGATTATCGTCTCAAAACCACCTGTTCAGGTAAAGCAATGCCTGATCAGGCATTCAGGTTAATTGTCTTAAGCCGGTATTTAACATTGCTTATTAGCTTTTGAATGGTATATTTCGAAGCAGAACTTTAGAGTATTACTGCTTTCTAAACAGCGCTTATAAAAATTATTAACCGGCTTAACTTTACTTTCAAGCGTCAAGAAAGACTTAGCCGCACTATTCAGTTAAAATAGTACGGTTAATAACCCCACCCGATTTTCTTGGCGGTGTTTCACTTTTCAAATGTGTGTTTTTTTGAGGTCGTCCTATGCGTAAAAAACTTCTTACCTTCACCGGTGGCGTCACGCTGCTCCTTATGCAGTCATGGAGCCAGGCTGCCACTGATTTGCCGCCTTCGGCCAAGGTTGATATGGGGCCTGTGGAAGAAGTCTGTTCTGAATTTACCGATCCGCAATGGCGTAAAGAACAAGTCATCGATGGTGTAACCATACAGGAATCCAAGCTCTGTAATCCCGACAACCCGGCTGATATTGCCGCTTTTGTTAAAGGCACCAACGGCATTTCAATGGAAACATTGATGCAAACGCAACTGGCTGCCGATGCCATTACTATGTCCGATGATATGGATGGTGACGGCGACCCCGATAAAATCATTATCAAGCTGGAAGTCGCGGAACTTAACGGGCATTCCCCGGACATGAAGGACCCGACCACTACATTTGATATTGCGCCGGGCATACAACCGACATTTTGGGTCTATGCGCCCAAAACCCGCGATATGTCAACGCTGAGCCTTTATGAACCGATAGCCAATCCATTATTGCGCACACCGTCTCCGGTGATTCGTGTCGAACAGGATGACGTGGTTTGGATCGTCCTGGAAAACACCCATTATTTACCGCATTCCATCCATTTGCACGGCATTGACCATCCCTTTATGGACATGAGCGGTGGCGGTAACGACGGCGTGGGACAAACCAGCAACATGGACACCATGCCGGGCGAAAGCAAGACTTATGTTATCAAGCCGCGTCAACCGGGCACCATGTATTACCATTGCCATGTTCAGCCGCACACGCATATCCCAATGGGCTTGCAGGGCATATTTGTCGTTGAGGAAAATCGTCCCAACAACTGGGTGCAAACCCTGAATGTCGGCGCCGGCCAAGTGCGTCACCCATCGGTTGCCGTTCTCGAAAAATACAGCAGGGAATATGATTTGCATTACCAGTCAGCGGATAAAGAGCTGCATGAACTGGTTGCACGGTCCGCCAACGATCCAAGGCTGATTGCAAAACACATGAACATGGAATATGACATTACCGATGCCGAGGATGATTACTTCATGCTCAATGGTCGGTCTTTCCCTTATACGCTGAGGGAATCGTTGATTGAAATGGAAAAAGACAAGCTGGTTAAACTGCGTGTCTTAAACGGTCATACCGAATCATTCGCCATGCATATTCATGGACATAAACCGACTGTTACGCATTATGACGGTGTCGATAACGGTCCCGGTTCTTATATCCAGCGCGATGTCCACGGCATGGTGCCTGCCCAGCGTATCGATCTGGAACTAAGCGGCGTCGATGACGGCTTGCATAGCTTCGGCCAAGGCATCTGGATGTTCCATGATCACGTTGAAAAATCATTCACCACCGACGGGCATGGTGAAGGCGGCGACATCAGTCTGGTTGTGTACAAGGAGTTTCTGGATGATAAAGGCATTCCGATGGCCCATGGCATGAGCCTTGCCCCCTATTTCACCAAAGGCATGTGGCAAGGCACCTATCCTATCTGGCAAGACTATGATGCGTGGCGCAGCTTAGGACTACCTGACCTGAAGGCAGAGGTCAAACCATCCAAGGTAGCCGTACAAAACGTAGCGGTAAAACGCTATCCCGATACACCGGCAGGTGCCGCAGCTCAACAGCAGCAGCAAGAATCCTCAGTCATCGGCAAATTGTTTTACGGGTTAATGCTGGGTTTGTTGGGTTATCTCGTGGTGATCAAACGACGCCCGATTTATGACTTTATCAGCGGACTGGTAAAAAAGTGTGTCAGCATGGTAAGCGACAAGTTTTTAAAAAAGTAACCGACTATCCTTAGTCCTTCTTATAGTTCCCAAGCTCCGGCTTGGGAACCTAAAGTCGAGAAGTTGGAGCTTCGAGAATTCTGAAAACAAGCGCCCGACTAATCACGGAAATCCCAAAAAAAAAGCGATTCAATTTGATTTTGATGGTCGGACGTAGGTTTTTTTTCGAGCCATTCATCCAGCACATATTCCAAACCATAAAATTCGTGGTTCCCGAATGCTTGATTCATAGCTTCAAGAATGTTGTTGCTGTGGCTGTTTTCAGAAGTCTGCCTGATCATTGTGCTTGCCTCTTTGCTGTTGGTTATTGCTTTCTTTTTCAAAAAAGCATTTGTTATATGCCGATACAAAGAATGGAACACGGCGGCTGAATGGTTGCTGAAGGTAAGCAAACAAAATGCCGCGAAGATTTGCTTTCGGGATATAACTCACAATAAAGTAGCGAACAGATAGCTCGTGCGAGCGGGCCTATGATTAACGCAGCAAAGCCTTCCCGATCATTTAAAACCCCGCTGAAAATCCTGTATCAACTGATCAAAAACCAAAGGATCGGTGCAGGCATGATGCAATTTTGCCGCTAATGGAATAAAGAGTTTGTCGTCGACTGCATAGCGCTTGCCGAAATAGAAAAAGGGCTGACCTATCATTCTGGTTGCATGCCAATGCAGGGTCAGGCCGGTAAACTGTAAATTGGGAAGATTGCCGATAGAATGGGCAAGATGAAATTGTTCACTGGCATTACCGCGAGTCAGGTCAAATGAGCGGGCCTTGCACAGGTTGTCTTCGTAGTAAGGAACAAAATCCGCATAATCCATCCGGTAAGTATCTTCCAGCAGCATTTCCTGAAAACGCCATCGTCCCCCTACCGCCACCGGCACGAACACCGGCGGGTTATGCAAGATATACCAGGCGCCATCCACCTTTCGTAAATTAAAACTCGGATGACGCGCCAGCGTCCGGGCAAGATGCCACAGCAAACAGGCAAAGAAGGTACCGCCCAGATGTTTGACGCTCTGATAATGTTGATAAGCGTCGGTAACGTCCAGCTGAATGGTAATATCCACATGCGGATTTTGCACTGCATCGTCTGCGGTAAAAAAATCCAGGGACCAGTCCAGCCAGCCTTCACGCAGCGCGGGGCTCAACGGTTCGGCTTGATAACGTAATGGAATCATAACAACAAGCCCGCAACGGTGCCGCTCAGGCAATTTGCCAAGGTTGCCGCAAGCATGGCTTTCATGCCCAATTGCGCCAAATCTTTTTGCCGCTCGGGAACCAGGCTGCCGGTACCGCCGATTTGTACACCGATTGACGCAAAATTGGCAAAGCCGCATAAGGCATAGGTCGCGATAATCTGCGAATGAGCGGATAAGGCGTTGGGCGTTGCCTTGATGATTTCGGACAGATTAGCGTAAGCCAGCATCTCAGTCAGTACCATTTTTTGTCCCAGCAAGCCGCCCACGATACCGGCTTCTTGCCACGGCACGCCCATTAGCCAGGCTAAAGGTCGGAACAGATAACCCAATAGCGATTGCAAATCCAGCCCGATAAATCCCAGCAAGGCATTCAGCAAGGCAACCAGCGCAACAAAAGCGATTAACATTGCGGCGACATTCAGGGCCAGTTTCAAACCGTCCGCCGCCCCGACCGTAACGGCTTCCAGCAGATTGACATGCGGTGATTCAGGACTCACGGGGATTGTGCCTGAGGTCGTGGATTGCGCTGTTTCAGGACAAATCATCTTGGCTATCACTAAAGCGGCTGGCGCATTCATAATTGACGCCGCCATCAAATGCCCTGCAATGCCGGGTATATGCGACAGCATAGCGACATAAATCGCCATAACGCCGCCCGCGATCGTTGCAAAACCGCCGGTCATCACAGCCATCAATTCGGAACGAGTCATATCGGCCAAAAACGGACGAATCAACAACGGCGCCTCCGTTTGACCGATAAAAATATTGGCGGCTACCGACAGGGTTTCCGCCCCGGAAGTTTTCAAAGTCTTTTGCATGAGCTTGGCAATCCAGCCGATGACCCATTGCATAACACCGAGGTGATATAACACACTCATCAGTGCGGAAAAAAATATCAGGGTAGGCAGGACAGAGAAGGCAATATTGACAAGCGGTGCTTCCATTTCTCCGCTGGCGAAGGATTTAAACACGAAACGCGCCCCTTGATCGGCAAACTCCAGAACCTGCCGGATCGCCCTGTCGAAAAAATCAAAAAAGGGCTGACCAATCGGGGTTTTTAAAATAAAAAAGGCAAAACCCACCTGCAAACTCAAGCCATACAAAACCAGCCGCAGGCTGATACGCTGCCGGTTTTCCGAAAAAAACAACGCTAAACCAAGAATGGCTGCGATACCCAGAAAGCCGGAATAATGTCCCATTTTTTACCTTAGTGGTTTGTTGAGTCGGGCAACATCGTTTAATGATCTAAACACTGTTGGCTATAATAATCGCCCGTTTGGGGGCGGGCAGGCCTTCACAGGTTAATCCGAGATTTTGCGGATCAAGGAAGTCTTTTAAAGAATGAAACGGCATCCATTCCGTGCTGCGCTGTTCTTCAACAGTCGTTACAGTGACATCGACCAAACGAATATTGACGAACCCGCAGCGTTTCAGCCAGCTCATTAAGGTAGCGCAACTGGGCAGGAACCAAACATTGCGCATTTTTGCGTAGCGTTCTTCGGGCATTAATACCCTGCCCTGCCCGCCGTCAATCACCAGCGTTTCCAATACCAGTTCGCCGCCGGGTTGCAGGCAGTCGCGCACTTCCAGCAAATGGTCAATGGGCGAGCGG
>SXIP01000137.1 GCA_005772825.1 Methylococcaceae bacterium
CATTGGCTTCAACCAGCGCTTTTTTACACTCCATCATACCGGAGGCCGTTCTTTCACGCAGTTCCTTAACCATGCCTGCACTAATAGTAATACTCATAATCTGTTTTTTCCTTAGCTGTTTTTTTTAAAGCTATCGTCACTATAAAAACGCCTCCGTGAGGAGGCGTTCTTTTGCTTAAACTTAAGCGGTCATCTCATCAGGATTTTATCTGTATGAGATGAGCCTGTAATTTATTCCGCTGTCGCCTCTTCAACAAAATCATCTGACTTTGCTGACAGTCCCAAACCTGCTGATTTAGCTTCCAGCACCGCCGCTGAAACGCTTTCACAGTAGAGCTTGACTGCACGAATTGAATCGTCATTGCCGGGAATAACATAATCGATTTTTTCCGGTGAATTGTTGGAATCAACAATACCCACGACAGGAATACCCAATTTTTTTGCTTCGCCGATAGCATTCTTCTCGTAACCGACATCCAGTACGAAAATCACATCGGGTATGCCTTTCATGTCTTTAATACCGCCAAGGCTGCGTTCGAGTTTTTCCAACTCACGCTCCATACCTAACGCTTCTTTCTTGCCGAAACGCTGATAGAGGGTGCCGTCAGCTTTCATGGCTTCCAATTCTTTAAGGCGGTTGATGGACTTTTTAATCGTCTTGAAGTTAGTCATCATGCCGCCTAACCAGCGATGATTGACATAAGGCATTCCACAACGCGCCGCTTCTTCGGCAACGACTTTTCGTGCCGCTTTTTTGGTGCCCACAAACAGGATAGTACCTTTGTTTGCTGTCATCTGACCCAGATAATTCATAGCGTCATTAAACATCGGAAGCGTTTTTTCCAAATCAATGATATGGATTTTGTTACGAGCGCCGAACAGGTATGTCGCCATTTTCGGGTTCCAGTAACGAGTTTGATGTCCAAAGTGAACACCCGCTTCAAGCATTTGACGCATGGATACTGCTGCCATTAATTTCTCCTAAGGTTATATTGTCGGAACTTGATTATTCCGAATTGGGTTACGCCTCCACCTATCCCGTCTGGTAACCCGCTACAGCATGTTTTAGCAAGCACCCTACCAAACGTGACGATAAGCGTGAGTATTTGTTACAAAATGAACATGACTTTATACCATACACGCTTTTTTTTTACAACAAGCCGATCTCTGTTAAAATCGTCGTAATAATATGCTAACGACGGAAAGCAATGAGACTTTTCTCCATTTTGTCTTTAGCCTCTAAACTATCTATCTTAAATCATGAGTATCATCATCAAAACCGAAAGTGAAATTGAAAAAATGCGTGTTGCCGGAAAACTGGCTGCCGAAGTCCTGGAAATGATCGAGCCTTACGTTGTAGCTGGCGTGACGACAGACCAACTCGACAAGCTCTGCCACGATTACATTGTCAATGTCCAACAGGCCATTCCCGCACCGCTCAATTATCGCGGTTTTCCAAAATCAATATGCACATCAATCAACCAGACGGTTTGCCACGGCATTCCTAACGAAAAAAAGTTGAAATCGGGTGACATCATCAATATTGACATCACAGTCATCAAAGACGGCTACCATGGCGATACCAGCAAAATGTTCTGCGTAGGCGAGGTCAGCCAACACGCAAAGCGCCTGATCAAAGTAACTCAGGAGTCCATGTTCCTAGGAATCGAGCAGGTCAAATCCGGCGCCACTTTAGGCGATGTCGGCCATGCCATACAAAAACATGCAGAAACCAATCGCTACTCTGTAGTCAGGGATTTTTGCGGTCACGGCATCGGTAAATCCTTTCATGAAGAACCTCAAGTATTGCATTACGGCAAAACAGGCACAGGTGAAACCCTTAAAGCCGGTATGATCATAACTATCGAACCGATGATTAATCTCGGCAAACGCGACGTAAAAATCTTATCCGACGGCTGGACAGCGGTCACCAAAGACCGCAGCCTCTCTGCCCAATTTGAGCACACCGTTCTGGTAACGGAGAATGGTTATGAAATCCTGACTTTACGCCAGGAAGAAATGGGCTTAATGTGAAACCAGACATTAATGCCTTACTCTTTGTCAAACAAGACAGCCTGCTGGAATTCAAACACCTGCTAAGGCAAAAAGATACCGAACTGCGGCAAAAATTTGATCCGCAACGATCCGTGTCGGGATTGCTTAAAGAACGATCCGATTTCATTGACGAAATCTTAAGCTGCTGCTGGCAACACTTCCTCGGCAAGTACGCGTCGAAACTGGTGCTCTGTGCCGTCGGTGGATACGGTAGAAGAGAACTATTCCCGTATTCCGATATCGATATTGTCATTTTGCTGGATTCCGACGACACCTCGGTTTACAGTGAAGCCCTGGCAAATTTCTTTACCTTCCTCTGGGACATCGGTTTAAAACCCGGACAAAGTGTTCGCACACTCAAGCAATGTATTGAAGCGGCAAAATCCGATCAAACCATCATGACCAGCCTGATGGAAATCCGGTTGATTTATGGCAACGAACTGCTTTACGACGCGCTCAAACAACAAACTACTCCTGACAAAATCTGGCCGTCCGATCAATTTTTTGTCGCCAAAATGGAGGAGCAACGGCAACGTTACGCCAAGTTTCATGACACCGCTTACAATCTTGAACCCAATATCAAGGAGGGACCGGGGGGATTGCGCGACAGACAAGTCATCGCCTGGGTATTTAAACGCCATTACAACGCGCCCACGCTCAAAGAACTGATTAAATACGGCTTCCTGCCCGAATCCGAATATGCGGACTTGGTTGCCGCGCTTGAGGTGCTATGGCGTATTCGTTACGCACTGCATCTATTAACCAATCGCGGCGAAGACCGGCTGATTTTTGATTATCAACGTGATCTCGCCAAACAATTCGGCTTTAGCACAGAGAATCAACAGTACAATCAGGATGTTGAACGGTTCATGCAGTTTTATTTCAAAACCGTGCTTGGACTGGAACGTCTTAATGAAATGTTGCTGCAATTGTTCAATGAACGCTTTGTGTGCGGGGAAAACGCTTATAAACGAACGCCCGTTAACGGCATCCGCTCTGTTGCCGATTTCAAAAACGGTTTGGAACCGGCGCCGGTTTCAAACAAATTTGTTGCCGTCAACGGCTATCTTGAAGTGATCGATGATTACGTTTTTGAACGGGACCCGCTGGCTTTACTGGAAATTTTTCTGGTTCTTCAGCAAAACCCACTACTGAAGGGAATCAGGGCAACAACCATACGCCTGATCCGTAAAAGCCTGCACATGATAGACGATGGTTTTCGTAAAAACAAAACCGCCAACCACCTGTTTATAGAAATCTTTCGTCAGCCGCACGGCATCAGCCATCAACTGCGACGCATGAATCGTTACGGGGTTTTAGCCGCCTATATGCCGTGCTTCGCGAATATCGTCGCACGTATGCAATATGACTTGTTTCATATTTATACCGTAGACGAACACACTATTTTTGTCATTAACAATTTGCGCCGCTTCTCACTGGAGCAATACCGTGATGAACTCCCCTTCTGCAATGATATTTTCTTACTGATCGGCAAACCCGAAATACTCTACCTTGCCGCGCTGTTTCACGACATCGCCAAAGGCAGGAACGGCGACCACTCAGCCATCGGCGAAGAAATCGCCCACAATTTCTGCATCCAACACGATATTTCCGCCCGCGACACAAAACTGATTACCTGGCTGGTTCGCAATCACCTGATTATGTCGATGACGGCGCAGCGCAAAGACATCAGCGACCCTGAAGTGATTCATCAATTTGCCCAGAATGTAGGCAGTATTCAGTACCTTAATCACCTGTACCTGTTGACTGTTGCCGATATCCGCGCCACTAACCCTGAGCTATGGAATTCATGGAAAGACTCCCTGCTTAAAGAACTCTATACCGTTACCCACAGCGCCCTGCACAGAGGCCTGCAAAACCCGATTGCGCTTGCAGACCGCTTGCGCGAAAACAAAAAAGAAGCCAAGGACGAACTGCTCAAACTCGGGATGCCGGAAGCCGTTATCGACACATCATGGCAACACACCAGTGATGATTATTTTTTGCGTTATTCGGCGGACGAAATCGCTTGGCACACATTGGCTATTGCGTCGTCCAACCCGACCGACCTGCCATTGGTCCTGCTGCGCCCGTTACCGCAACGCGGCAGTGCGGAAATCTTTGTTTACACTAAAAATGAAGGCCCTGTTTTTTCACTCAGCACAGCGACCCTCGACCAGCTCGGACTGACCATTCTTGACGCCAGAATCATGACCACGCAGGATGATTATGTACTTAACAGTTTCCAGGTTCTTGAACTGTCGGGAGAACCCATCAATGATTCGTGCAGGGAAAATCATATTCGCACCGCACTCCACAACAGCCTGCTGCATCGCAAGGTAAAGGGTCACAAAAACCTCCATCGCCAGTCTCGACAAGCCAAGCATTTTCCTATTCCCACCACCATCAAATTTTTGGCCGACCCGTCAAACAGGCATACCATCATAGAACTGGTCACTACTGACCATGCCGGTCTTCTATCGAAAATAGGCCAGGCCTTTGTCCAGCAACATATTAATCTACACAACGCAAAAATCACTACCATAGGCAGCCGCGCCGAAGACATGTTTTACATCACCGACACGCAAAATCAGCCTATCAATGATATTGAGAGACAGGAAAAAATCCGCGCAGAAATACTGAAAATGCTGGAGGGAGATTAATAAAGCCCCCTACTAATTAAGTGGGATTGCGAGGTTTAACGCCACCCCAAGCGTATCAACAATTCCGGCAAAAACCATTAAGGGCGGGTTGAATCACCCGCCCCGCATCAACTACCTTTACACTGCGCACAGCTCTATGCGCGCCTGCTATCTTTTCATCATAGAAAATCACCCCGTCTTTACTTCGTTATCAGCTACCCGAACTATTTTTACTATCGATTGCTAATTTGTTTTGAAGGCAGCAAACCTCTACAAAAAACTTTGCCAGCCGGATTAACGGCGAGTAGTATTAGCGTTCAGGATGAGTTGAAAAAAGCTCTGCATTTCCTATCCATAAATAACTCCATAATTATCCTAACAAACACGAATACAGGAGCTTGTAATGATTGAATATGGCGAAAACTTGATTGGCGGCCCCACGTTGAAAACGCAGGTCTGTATTGTGGGGACGGGGCCGTCCGGCGTTACCCTGGCTTGGTATCTGCTGCAACGGGGTATTGATGTAATTTTGCTGGAGGGCAGTCGGAGCTTTAACCCTGCGGGAGTCAATAACCCAATCAGCAACGCTTACCTTTACAACGAGAACACCTTACTTTACAACGGTGAATCAGTTGGGCTTTTAGCCCAGAACGAACCGCAATTTTTGATTCGCCCAAACCCTCAGTATTTCACCAGTCCGACAGAAAGAGAGCGCATTTACGGCGGCACCTCGACCCACTGGGGCGGTCAGGCGCGCCCTCTTGATCCGATCACGTTCGAAAAACGCCCCAATTTTCCCGGTTGGCCGATTACCCGCCAGGATCTTGATCCTTACTACGCCGAAGCCTGTAAATTTCTGGATCTGTACGGTGATTATTACGCGCCCGACGGCACCGCCGGCTACAACTTTACCGCTGATTTCTGGAGTAAAGAGCTGGGGCAGGACGTTGCGCAAATGGATGGCTTCGATGTCGCGATGTATCAGTTCGTACCCGGCCAGAATCTGCAATTTCAGGCGCGAAAAGTCGATGGCGTGACCATCGGCGAGAGCGCGGCGCAGGTCATTCTGAACGCCAGCCTGTTGAACATCGATCGTCAGGGCAGCGGCGTTACAACGCTGACGGCGGGTGTTATGACCGGTGACCGCACGGCACCTACCAAGGCCGGAGAGTTCACGGTTACAGCGGATGCTTATGTACTAGCTTGCGGCGCGGTTTCCAATGCACGCCTGCTGTTACTGTCAGGCTTCGATAACGATAACATCGGGCGATATTTCATGGGGCATCCGATCGCCAACGGCTCACAAGCCGTCACGACGAGTCCGTACTACCTTTCCAGTTCGGAGCGGCAATTATTGTCATACCAAAATCCGAACAACATCAATTCGGGCAAATACCCGATCTCTTTATTAGCCGGCCTACTGACTCCGAACACCGAATCTGTGCTGAAAAACGCAACAGGAGGTTGCTGGTTCGGACCGGGAGGGACCAGCAACTTCTACCACGAACTGCTTCCCGAATACACCAGTCGCATCACGCTGTCGGACAGCACAGACCCTGTGTTCGGGCAAGCGCAGACGCGCGCGGATTGGCAGTTGAATAGCGACGAACAGAACAACTACGACATCCTGACCCAACTCTTCAAAACCGCAGTGACCAACAAAGGTGGCGGTCCGGTCACCATTAACAACTGGTCGACCGTTCGCGATCTGATGGTGTTCAACGGCCACCATATCGGCACGACAAGAATGTCCGCCAATCCCGATGACGGCGTAGTCGACACTAACCTGAAAGTGCATGGCGTCGATAACCTCTACGTTGCAGGGTCGTCAGTCTGGGCCACTGCGGGAGTTCCGAACCCTACAATGTCGATCGTCACCTTCTCGATCCGGCTCGCCGACCACCTTGCACAGCAACTGACCGGGGCCCAAGCCATCTACACCTGACGCATGCAAGACTGTAAAGTACGAAGTTAATTGATTTTTTGCCCTGAGTGGGACGGGATCTGTAATTCCGTCCCACTCATTTCAACAATGCTCGACAGTACCGCAAGGCGTTAGGGACGGGTTGAATAACCCGCTCCGCATCAATGAGCAGACAAGCTCTTCATCGGAATTTCATTGTACCTGGCTCGCGTTATATCTTACAATTCAAACGGGTATATTAAGGTTATCGAACGGATACCCCATAAAGCGAGATTTGCCTTTACTTGACTAATACAATAATAATTTTTGGAGGATGCTATGTTTAAAATTCGTTCGCTGGTAACAGCATTGGCGCTAATCAGCTCTATTTCAGTGGCATCGGCCTGGGAAGCATTGCCGACAGAAGCCCCCGAACCCGCTGATAACAAAGCCACCGAGGCTAAAATTGAGTTGGGGAAAATGCTTTATCACGATCCACGCTTATCTTCTACCGGCACCGTGTCTTGTTCTTCTTGCCACAACACCATGTTGGGCGGCGAAGATAACCGACCCAACTCTATGGGCGTCAACGGCCAAACCGGCGGTCGCAGTGCGCCGACGGTATGGAATGCTGCATTCAATGCGGTACAGTTCTGGGACGGCCGGGCGGCGAGTCTGGAAGACCAGGCGGCGGGTCCTGTTACCAATCCTATTGAAATGGGCATGAAAAGCTGGGATGACGTAGTCGCCCGACTGGAATCGATTGAAGGCTATCAAAAAGCCTTTGATGCAGCTTTCGGCAGTGTTTTGATTTCCAAAGATAATGCGACTAAAGCGATTGCGGCTTATGAGAGAACCCTGATCACGCCTAACAGCCCTTATGACAAATATGTTTCCGGTGATTCTTCCGCATTAACCGCGCAACAGGTTCGCGGCATGGAAAAAATGGCCGAACTGGGTTGCACCGGTTGCCATATCGGCCCTGCATTTAACGGCCCCGGTATGTTCCAGAAATTCCCGATCAATGATAACGCTTTTTTTGCTGCGAAATATAACTTCAAAAAAGATCAAGGTCGGGCTGAAGTCACCAAAAAACAGGAAGATGCACATTTATGGAAAGTGCCTACCTTGCGCAACATAGCGCTGACGGCGCCTTACTTCCACAACGGTTCGGTTAAAACACTGGATGAAGCGGTAAAAGTGATGGCAAAACTGCAATTGGATAAAACCTTAACCAAAGAAGAGATTGCCGATATTGTCGCTTTCCTGAACGGTTTGACCGGCGAATTCCCACAACAGAAAATGCCTGTTTTACCGGGCACACCGGGCTCTACCTTTAATTAATAGTTTGGCTTTCAATTAAATTATTAATCTTCATTTGACTCCCCTCTCCCCAACCCTCTCCCGGCGGGAGAGGGGGCAGATGTTGATTTATCATTTTACTGTCTAAATCTCACTGGTATAACGGTATCGCCGCTATACGTTCATCAATCTGCCGTGATAAATCCTGATAAGCGGAACTGTTAACCGATCCGTAGCGACTTTTAAAATCGGCTTCATTCATGTGCTCAGGCAGATCCCTGGGGTCGGGCATAAAATCCGTATAATCCCTAATCACGGACATGGCTTGTTGAATCTTGCGCGCATTTTCCGGCGTAGAGGTCGCCATTTCGCCAAAACGCGTACCGGCCTTATCGGCAGCCAAATCAATAAAACTGAAACCACTGCCGCCTTGCGCATCGCTTAATTCTTTTTCTTCACCGACCACTTGCGAAACCTGGCCGTTGACCGATGCGGTAATCGCGGCGGAACCGATAAAATGCTGGGCCAAATCAACCCGCTTGTATAAAAAAGCCGAATAGTAATGCTGCCCGGTTTGCGGTTTTGCATCCTGTGGGGATAAAAACCGTCTGGTTTCCTTTTTATTCACATAGTCGTTGACGGTAATAATGACAAAGCGGTTTTCTTCAATCGCATTGTCCAGCGTCGAACGTTGATAGGCCAATTCAAACAGCGGCTTTAATATCTCTGCCAGAGACAATCGCCATTTCGGGTCATGATGCTCAATGATGTCGGCCAGTTTTTGCTGATAAACCGCCATTGCCGGATCATCAGCGCCATGCGTCAGGAAATTTTTCGCTTGTATCAAGGTACCGAGATTGGAAAAATAAGTGATGGTTATTTTTTCCGCATCAATCTTAACTGCTTTGATGGGGCGGGTTGCCAGGATGAAGTATTCATTCAGCGACGAATGCCGGATAACATTATCAATGACAAATGCGGCCAGATTGGCCGGCAACAATAATTTTCCGGCTTTAAATTTTGTAATGGTAGGCAGTTGACTGCCTTCAACATTGCCTAACCTGAACGTAATATTTAGATATTTGCCCAAGCTATTTTCCGGTAAGGTCGTGGTGACAATAAATTTCAGCTTATTGTCTTTTAGTGAAATATGGACGGCGCTTTTGCTGTAGCGGTTTAACAAATAATTGGCGGCAAGGTTGAGATCGTCCTTGCTTAATTCAATTGTACCTAAAGCTTCCGGCTTGGTTTTGGAGCCTTCATGCAAAATCTTTTTCGCGCGGATAATATCCTCATGGGTCAACGTCCATCCCAATGCAATATCGGGTTCGTCGCCGACGGCAAAAAAAACGATAACCGCACATAAAATTAACAGCGCGCACAACAAATGAAAGGAAAGGCGTAATAGCAGCTTCATAGACCCCGGTTACGAAAAGATTAAGGCAAAACCGGCAGCTTTTAGATAATCGGCTTCCTGAATCAGGTCTGCATGGGTCAGTGGCGATTGACTTAACCAACCGCTCGGGAACTGTAATTGAATTTTAGACTTTACCAGGCTTATCTTGAAATCCGGCAAATCGTCTTCATGGCGGTTCCGCCTCAACAATACGGCCAAGCGTAAAATAATGGTCAAACAGGGTGCATGCACATTCCATGGCGCCGGCAAATCATGGAAACGGGCCAGTGAAAACTTACGTCGATGCATTCGTATAATGGCGGATAATAACAACTGATCCTGCCTGGAAAAACCCGCCAAATCACCATTTTCAATGATATAGGCGCTGTGCTTGTGATACTGACTATGGGCGATGTCGCGTCCTATCTCATGCAACTCCGCCGCCCATTCCATAAATTGCGGTATATCTTCATTATTAAACAGCCATTCCTCACTATCCAATTGCTTCAGGATATGACTGATCGTCTGTTTAATGCGGAAGGCCTGGTCTTTATCGGTGTGATAGCGCTCCGCCAAGGCTTGAGCAGTCGCGGAGCGAATATCGTGATCATAAATCCGCCCCAACAAATCCTGGATGAGCCCTTCCCTAAGAGCTCCGTCGGAAACCGTCATTTGCTCGATGCCCAGACTCTTGAATGTGGCGTAGGCAATCGCTACACCGCCGGCAAATACCGGCAAGCGTTCCGGGTCGAGATCCGGTAACTGGAGCTCATTAACATGACGGCACTGGCTGAGATAGGCGAGCAGTTGCTCCAGACCGGCCATGGTAATACCGTTATTGCTCCAGTTTTTGGCTTGCAGGACCTTATCAATGGCCCGAAGACTGCCTGATGAGCCGATGGCCTCATCCCAATTGTTGCGCTGAAATTTTTGCTCGAACGGCTCTAGTTGCTGTTCGGCAAACAGGATGGCTTCGGTGAATGCGTTTTTGCTTAGCTGGCCGCCTTTAAAAAAGGCGTTACTGACCGAAACACAGCCCATATTCAGGCTTTCCTTGTCGTTAGGGGTATTACCTGTACCGATAATGTATTCGGTACTGCCGCCGCCAATATCCATCACCAGGCGCAAGCCGGCATTGCTGCCCAGACTGTAGGCAACACCGAGATAAATCAAACGCGCTTCCTCTATTCCTGAAATAATGTGAATGGGATGGTTTAACGCTTTTTCGGCTTTCAGCAAAAATTGATCGGCATTCTTGGCGGTACGCAAGGTATTTGTGCCGACAATCCGCACACTGTCAGACGGCAAATTGCGGATGCGCTGGCCGAATCGTTCCAGGCAGGCTAAAGCTCTGGTTTGCGTGCTGCTATTAAGAATGTTTCTTTTGTCCAGTCCGGACGCCAGCCTGACCATTTCTTTAAGCCGGTCGATTGTTTGCAATTTACCGTCTTTCAAACTACAGACAATCATGTGAAAACTGTTAGAACCCAAGTCTACAGCGGCAACAATTTCAGGTGGTTTCTTTTGCACGGGTTATCCAGTGTTGTCAGTATTAATTTTCCCATAAGTTCTTGCACCTTACCTTGTCATAAAGCGGCTAGAACTTATGGGAAAATTAATACACTATTCAATAAATTATTAATTGTTTCATAAGTGCTTGCCGAAATAATTTTAATGACAAAAGCCATCTTTAGTGCAAGCACTTATGAAACAATTAATACGAGCCAATTAGATTCTACGAAACATTTTAATTTCTGATAAGATTGCACAGTTTTTAGCCATCTATCCGATCCATTTTATAATGGATATAGTGCTTAATCTAACTTATTTAAAGGCCTCCGCTAAGTGTTTGTTTTAGCATGAATGCATTATCGATACGAAATCTCAGAAAAACTTATAACAACGGTTTTGAAGCCTTAAAAGGCATTAATCTTGACGTTGAAGCCGGCGATTTTTTTGCCTTGCTGGGTCCTAACGGGGCCGGCAAATCAACCGCTATCGGCATCATCAGTTCTCTCGTCAATGAAACCAGCGGCTCGGTCAGTATCTTCGGCCATGATTTAAAACGCGAACGCGATAAAGCCAAAAGCTGTATCGGGTTGGTTCCGCAAGAAGTCAATTTCAACCAGTTCGACACCGTCAAAAGTATTCTGCTCAACCAAGCCGGTTATTACGGCACGCCACGTAAACTTGCGCTGCAAAGAACCGAACATTGCCTTAAACAAATGGATTTATGGGACAAACGCAACACCGTTTCCAGACGCCTGTCAGGCGGCATGAAACGCCGGGTCATGATTGCCCGCGCCATGGTGCATGCGCCCAAACTGCTGATCCTGGACGAACCGACCGCCGGTGTGGATATAGAAATACGCCGTTCCATGTGGCTTATGATGGAAGAAGTTAACCGGCAAGGCACCACCATTATTTTAACCACGCATTATCTGGAAGAAGCGGAAAGTCTGTGTCGCAATATCGCCATCATCGACCAGGGCCTGATTGTTGAAAACTCCGACATGAAAAGCTTGCTGGCAAGACTGCATATCGATCATTTCGTACTGGACCTGGCGCAACCTGTCAGTCAGGCGCCGGTCATTGACGGCTATCAGATTGAACGTGTCAGCGACAAAATCCTGAATGTCGCCGTGCCCAAGGAAAACGGGCTAAATAAGCTATTCGCCCAGTTAACGCAACACAACATCGAAGTGATCAGTTTGAAAAACAAGTCCAACCGCCTGGAGCAGTTATTCATGGACCTGGTTGAATCAAAGGCGCCCGAGTCAAAATCAGCGGCGCTGAAACAGGCAGGTTAAATCATGAATTACTCGATTGCTTTCAGGACAATCCTGACCAAGGAAATCTTTCGCTTTATCCGTATCTGGCCGCAAACCTTATTGCCGCCGGCCATCACTACCGCCCTTTATTTCCTGATTTTCGGCAAACTGATCGGCGACCGGATAGGTACTATCAGCGGCGCCAGTTACATGGACTACATCGTCCCCGGCGTTATTTTAATGTCCGTGATCAGCCATTCCTACGCGAATGTCGTGTCATCCTTTTACTCGACCAAATTCCAGCACAACATCGAAGAATTGCTGGTTGCCCCGGTGCCCAACTGGGTCATCCTGGGCGGCTATGTCGGCGGCGGCATCATTCGCGGCTTGTTGGTGGGCTTCGTCGTGGCGTTAATCTCCATGCTGTTTGCCGAGCTTAGAATCAATAATGTGCTGATTACCGTCTCGGTCGCGATCCTGACCGCCACGCTGTTTTCGCTGGCGGGCTTTATCAACGCAGTGCTCGCAGAAAGCTTTGACGACATTTCGATTATCCCGAATTTTGTGTTAACGCCTTTAAGCTACCTGGGCGGGGTATTCTATTCCGTATCCATGTTATCGAACGTGTGGCAAACCATTTCCATGGGCAATCCGATTTTATACATGGTCAACGCCTTCAGGTACGGACTGATCGGCGTAAGCGATGTGGATATTCAACTGGCGTTTATCATGACCGGCGGCTTTATCGTTACCTTGACTGTATTCAGCCTGTATCTTCTGCATCGGGGCACGGGGATCAAGAATTGAAAATAGTCGCCAGTCTTAAAACCGGTAACTGAACACTAAACGGAAATTGCGCCCGTTTTGCGGGATAAAGTGCTGAACGAATTCATCACCGACCACGCTGGCGTAACTGCGATCAAGAAGGTTGTAAACGCTGCCCGAGACTTCCAATCCCTTAAGCTGACCGTCAAATAGTTTTTCACCGCTGGTCAAGGTCAGATTGAACAACGGATAACCAGCGGTTTTGACGCCGTCCCGCCCCATTCGGCTGTCGGTGTATTGCGCTTCGACACCGGTACGCAGCCAGTGTGTAAACAGCGGTGTTGAAAAATTCAATTTAGCCAGATTGCCGGGCGAATTGATCAGCTGCTGATCATTCCCGCTATCGTAAGCATTGACCCAGGTATAACTGGCTCGAAGTCGGGAGCCGGTGTCCCATAGTTTTTCAACTTCAAATTCCGCTCCCCGGGCTTTATTGATACCGAGATTGACAAATTGGTTTTTCGGCTCCTCGCCGACTGTTGGGCTGAGGGTCTCTTTAATTTGTATAAGATTTTTTATCTCATAATGAAAGCCCACGGCAGTCAACCGCCATGTCCGATCCGGCTGATATTCGATAATGGCTTCGTAGGTTTTAATTTTCTCGGGACTGAGATTGGGATTGGCAATAGTAGTGGGATCAGAATAATAAAGTTCGTTAGCGGTGGGGCCTCTAAAAGAAGAGCCGTACAATAATTTAAAGACCGTGTTGTTCCAGGGCTTGTAAATCAACGCCAAGCGCGGATTAATGGTATCAGTGGCATAGCTCAGGGAATCGTAGCGCAAACCGGCATTCAAGATAAGATCATCGCGAATGGTCATTTCATCCTGTAGATACAATCCATAACGATTGGTTGATTGATGAAAACCATCCGCTGGAACCGGGTTAAGCGGATTGACCGCTACAAACTCATTCGACAAATGATAATTATCCTGAAACTCGCAGCCGATCATCAATTTATGATTGTCAAAATGGGTGTTGACCAAGCGCACTTCCGACCCCCACCAACGACCAAGCCCCAACTCCCTATAGTCGGTAATGGGCGGATCGTCATAGACCCAAGCCCCTGGATAATCATAACGACCATGATAGACGCGCGCATATAAGGTCAAATCATCGGCAATTAGGTTATCGTAGCTGAGATTAAAAAAAACATGTTGGTCGCCATTTTGATTGCGGGGATCATTAAATACCGTATTGTAATTACCGATTGGAAGTCCTTTATTGCGTTTTGAATAAGCGGACTCTAATGTAAAGTGTCGCCAGGTGATTTTGCCGAACAATCGCTCTGCGTTGTCAAACTCGCCATGACTGGTAACCCCGTTATGCGTTTCGGGGGTATCCAGCTCTGGAAAAAACAGCCTGTTTTCGCCGTTACTGTCATAGCGGGTCGCCGACATCAACACATCCAGGCCATTATCAAAATGCTTGCCGAAACTGAGCCGCTCCTGATCGGTACCGTAACTGGCAACCCTTACCGAGGCTTCCACCCCCTTACCTTTGAAATCCTTGCCGGACTTGGTGATGACGTTTATCACGCCAAAAAAGGCATTATTGCCGTATATCGCTGAACCGGCACCGGGCAAATATTCGACACTCTCGATCAAATCGACATCGACCGGAAATTCAGTGCCCAAGGGGCCCTGGTCATAGGTCGCATCATTGAGACGATAACCGTCTAATAACACCAGTATTCGAGTATTTGCATCACCGGGAATATTAAAGCCGCGCGTGCCTGCATAGCTATAATTGCGGTCATTATCGACATAAACACCGCGCACACTCTGCACAATGGCGGCCAGTGTGCGATACCCGTAATCCTTAATATCTTGCGCGGTAATGACGGTGACGGCAGTCGGCGCCTCGGACTTTTTCTGGGGAAATTTAGAGGCGCTGTACACTTCCATATTCAGCAGGCTTTCAATAGGCAGGTCAGCCAGATCCGGCACGGTTTCGGCATATACAGACAGCGAAACCAGACATAAAGCCGTACTCAGAAAAAGTCTGCCGGGATACCGGACATAGGTTGGGCAATAGGCGTTAACTTCAGCGCACCTGCCAATTATCTTGCCGCGCTGTTTAAAATATCGATAGCTTAAATGCATAGTGAATTTATTAACGGAATCAAGACTTCGTATCGGGCAAATTTCTTAGCCTCAAACGAATATTAACAGATGTTGCAATTTAGCGAAAAAACTCTCATGACAGAGAAATTGAGGGAGATACGGGAAAGTCAAAAAAACAAGTAAAATAATTTAATTGCCGAAATAATTCTCTGGTAGCGCCTATAATAGTGCTTTTTGTTGTGTGGGCGTTTCAATTAATGGAAAACTTTATTCCCGGCCAGCGCTGGATTAGTAATACCGAGTCAGAACTTGGTTTAGGTCTTATTCTTGAAGTAGCAAACAAGCGCGTTACCGTGCTTTTTTTAGCCAGTGACGAACGGCGTATTTACGCTATCGATAACGCACCGCTGACGCGCGTCAGTTTTTCAGTAGGCGACATTATTGAGTCGATGGATGAGGAGAAACTAACCGTCACCCGATTGAGCGAGCGGAACGGGCTGATTACTTACACGGGGAAAAATGCATCGGGACGGGAAGTTCAGCTGGAAGAAGTTGAGCTGAATCATCATATCCAGTTTAACAAACCGCAGGATCGGCTGTTTATCGGCCAAATCGACCCTAACGCCTGGTTTTCGCTACGCTATGAAACCTGGCGCAGATTGCAACAGCATCAACAGTCGCCGGTCAAGGGTTTGCTGGGCGGACGCACATCGCTGATTCCGCATCAGTTATTCATTGCTCACGAATCGGCCAATCGGGCGGCGCCCAGAATCATGCTGGCGGACGAAGTCGGTTTGGGCAAAACCATCGAAGCCGGTCTGATTCTGCATCACCGGCTGATCAACGGCCTGACCAACCGGGTGCTGATTATCGTGCCGGACACCTTGTTACATCAATGGCTGGTGGAAATGCTCAGGCGTTTTAACCTGCGTTTCAGTATTTTTGATGAAGCGCGTTGCCTGGAAGAACTGGGCATTGACGGCATTGACGAAGAAGACTTTACGACAGATGCCGACAGCCTCGATGACAACGACGCGCAGACCAAACCGGCCATCGACAATAACCCGTTCTTGAACGAACAGCTGATTTTGTGCAGCCAGAATTTTTTTGCCAACTACCCGCAGCGGCAACGGCAAGCCTTGCTGGCGGGTTGGGATATGGTCATTGTCGATGAGGCCCACCATCTGGAATGGAGCCAGCAAGCGGTCAGCCCCGACTATCTGTTTGTCGAACAATTGGCGAGACTGACGCCCAGCCTGATACTGTTAACGGCGACACCGGAACAGTTGGGCAAGGAAAGCCATTTCGCCCAATTAAGATTGCTGGATCCCGATCGCTTTTACGACTTTTCCGCTTATCTGGAAGAAGAGCGGCTTTTTGAGCCGGTCGCCAATGCCGCCAAATTATTATTGGCCGACAAGCCGCTGGATGAAGAAGCCAAAGCATTACTCACCGGCCTGCTGAAAGACGACAATGTCGGCGGCCTGCTGAAAAACCTGGATGATCCTGAAAAATCCGCAGCGGCCCGCGATGCGCTGATCAAGGTATTACTGGATCACCACGGCACCGGCAGAATCCTGTTCAGGAATTCCAGACAAACCGTGCAGGGCTTTCCTGAGCGCGAACGCTATGCCTATGCCTTAACCGGCCGGGAAAATAACGATGACTTGCAAAAAGACCCGCGTTATCTGTGGTTGGTTGATAAAGTCAAACAACTGGCCGGGCAAAAAGCGCTGCTGATCTGCAAGCAGGCGCAAACCGCCGTTGACCTGGAACAAACCCTGAAAAACCGCGCCGGTATCGCCTCGGCGGTTTTTCATCAGGGCATGTCCATTATCGAACGCGACCGAGCGGCGGCTTATTTTGCCGATCAGGAAAGCGCCGCACGGCTGTTGATATGCTCGGAAATCGGCAGTGAAGGCCGGAATTTTCAATTCGTCCATCATCTGATTCTCTGGGATTTACCGCATAACCCGGACTTGTTGCAACAGCGCATAGGCCGTCTTGACCGTATCGGCCAGAAACACATTATCCAGATTCATGTGCCTTACCTGGAAAATACCGAACAACAGGTTCTGTATCGCTGGTATGACGAAGGCATGAACGCTTTTCGCAGCAACTGCTCAGCCGCCCAGCGTGTTGCCGACTGTCTGAAAGATGAACTGGCCGCTGTGTTGGAAAGCCGTGATTCGGCTGAAATCGATGCCTTTATCGCGAAAACCCGAAAACTCGGGGCGGAAATTGAAACCCAGCTGCATAACGGCCGCGACCAATTGCTGGAACTCAACTCCTGCCGCAAAGACTCAGCCGATCAATTGATAGCGCAATTGAACGGCTATGAAAAAGAAGGTACGCTGTGGCCCTATATGGAAGACCTGTTCGAATGTTACGGCGTCGATACCGAGTTTCATTCGCCGGAGTGCTTTATTATCCGCCCCAGCGACCATTTGCGGGTTTCCCATTTTCCTTACCTGTCGGAAGACGGCATGACGGTTACGATCAGTCGTGCGAATGCGTTGGCTCGTGAAGACTTCCAATTTATGACCTGGGAACATCCCTTGGTCAGAGCTTCCATGGATCTGGTATTGTCCAGTGAAACCGGCAACGCCGTGATCAGCGTTATCAGGCACCGGGACCTTAAAGCCGGACAATTCCTGCTGGAGTGCCTGTTTATCGTTGAATGCAGCGCACCGGCGGAATTGCAACTGGGCAGATTCCTGCCCGCTACGCCGGTACGCGTGCTGATCGATCAAAACGGCAAAGACGTAACCGACGTCATCGCGCATCGCGATTTAATCGAAACCGGCACCACATTCGATCTGCACCAAATCGTTGCTTTCCTGAATAATCAGCGGGACCGCATCACGGGCCTGATAAATGTGGCGGAAGAAAAAGCCAGGATCGACATGCAGGATGTCTGTGCTCAGGCAACCAACGCGATGCTGGAATCGCTGACCAGTGAAATAAAACGCCTAGTCAGATTGAAAAAAGTCAACCCGACCATCAAGGCGGAAGAAATTGAGCAATTGAAAGACGCCGCCATGCTTGCTCATGAAAATATACAGGCGGCGCAGTTAAGACTGGATGCGGTGCGCTTTATCATCGCCAGTTAGTCGCTGTTCATCCGTTCGATAAAGCCTTTCACAGCCTGTCCTTGGGGTTCATTTAGATTTTTACAGACTCTTTATAGAGCCCCTTGGCGTAAACCTGTTTTATTAACTGCTGCCAGTAAAAATGCTGGCGGAGTAACGCCAAAACCGCTGAATTCAACGCCGCTCGTTAAATTAATCGGTTTACCGATTTCCAAGCCTGAATCCTGTGTAATGATAAACCAGGTCGGGACAATATCCGATTCATAGACGGATGAACCACCATCAAGGCCTATCTCTTCGCGTTTTTTCTCTGTCTCGCCAATGACCAGCTGTTTCCCCCCGCCCAAGGGCTGCATTTTTTTTATACTGAGCAAATAGGTATCCGGTGTAAAGCTTTCCTGGGTAAGGTAAGTTCTCGTATCGGCGTCGCACCACCGGGTTGAATTATTGCTATCCAGTCTCTCAAAAATCTTACTAAGCCTTCGATAATTAGCCGGGTCAAAAAAATCTATTTTTCCAAGGTTAGTTAACATCCTCATTAACGTTGTCGGCATATTAGCCTGTTTTTTTTCAGGCATTTGATTATTGGACTCAACGACACAGCTATCTGTACCGTCGAATAGCTGCAACGGCCTCGGTATCAGGATACATTCGATTGCTTCTATGGGCACTCTGCCGTTTTTTATGTCTTTGAACGAATGCTCGCCAAAGCCAACCATCTTTGGCCATTTATAATCGAATTGTTTATTTGTATCGATATATTTGACAGGGGCATAGCCAATACGGCTTTGTCTTAGTAGCATCAGTCGGGCAAAGTCCGATTGCGTATTTTTATCCATCACGCCCGATAAAGGCGGCTGATCCGCCACGGCTGATTTTACTGAAAAAGCCGTATTCATGGGCTTTTCCACGATAGAAGGCTGCTTCCTGGTTTCTTCCTCGTAAGCGGCAACTTTTTCCCGAAGGCTTTCTTTCAGCTTATTTTCGGCTTCCTGTTTTGTTAATTCCGTACTTTTGCCTTTGAACAACCATCCCATAATGAGCTACCCGCGCCTTACAGTGGGGACTATCCCTAAATGATCTGAATAGCTAATCTTTTTACACATTAACCCGCAGCATGATCCGACTTACGAACTAACTGGCGGATTGGCCTGCTGACAGGTGTCGATATAGCTGCGCCTGAAACCGCTACCTAATATTGTGATATGAATCACGATTGAAGCAGAATATACACTGTAAATGCGCTTACCGCCATCCTAAGCAGACGAAAAAAGCGGTTTTAATCAGATTTCATTTTTTCTTTTCCGAAACAGGCAATATTAATATAAGTATTTGATAAAATTAATTTATGTAGGAACGACCTATGGACTATTTCCCAATCGCGCCATGTTCTGGTAAGCATTCATGTCGCCGCCGTATTGCCTGACGCTCTCTGCCGATACGGTGCTATCTGTCATCATTAAGGCGGAAGACGCACTGGAAATACTGTCGCCGCCATCCTCAACGCTGTTGCCGGAAACCGAGCTGTTGGTCAGCGTGACTTGGCTCCGGTAAGAATTGATGCCGCCACCGCTCAAAGCGGCTTGATTACCGCTGACCGTGCTTTTGATCAGGGTCAGGCTGCTGCCGGTTTCATCGGTTAAACCGCCCATATAAATACCGCCGCCCTGCCCGCTTTCAGACTTATTGCCGGTAACTGTAGAATTAATCAGTGTAGCGACACCCTTCTGCGCACTATAAATACCGCCACCGCCGCCAATCGCGGTATTGCCCGATACAGTGCTGTCAGTCAGCGTGATAACTCCGCCCTGCGTGTTATAGATTCCGCCGCCTTTAAAGGAAACATTGCCGGAGACCCGACTGTTGGTCAGCGTCAGCTTGCCTCCCGAATTATCAATACCGCCGCCGTAACCGAATTTCACTTTATTGCCTGAGACGGTGCTGTTGGTCAGAGTCAATTGACCCTGATTAAAAATGCCGCCGCCGGACAGGTAATAATCCTGTTGTTGACCGCCGGACAGGACGACTTTGTCTAACGTTAATTCGCCGCTGCCCGCTATATGCAGCAGCCGGAAATCAGGCGCATCGGGCGCACGTTTGACGGTCGAATGATTGCCGCTAATGGTAACAACGCTAGTGATCGAAGGCAGGCCGTTCGGTCCGTCCGTTGTGTTGTCCACCGTGTTTAATGTGTAAGTCGTACCAGCATCTAAAGCCAGGTTATCGGCGCCGTTGCCTGCCGAACAACCGAAACCGGCCCCATCTGTATCGCTATCGCTATTGGCATTGTTTATTGCCGCCGCCAGCGAACAGTTACCGCCGACAGCAATAGTTGCCGCACTCGGCGCGCCGGTTGTCATGACCAATGCCAGCGCCAGTGCTAAAGCATGTCGACGGTAAGGGAAAGAAACTGTATTGATAGACATGGCGCATTCCTCATCAATGAAATTTAATCGGTAAACCAAAGCAGCTAACTATCGGCGCTTTAATTATTGAATGCCCGTCATATAACCGGCTTCCATCGGACGGTAATCATAAGTGCTACCGGCGGGAGGCGTGACGGCGTAATAAAAAGAAGTCGTCGAAATACTGGCATTCCACGCCCATGCGACCAGTTTACCGTTATCGGCGCCGGCGTCCGCATTGGCGTAAACGCTGATATAACCGGTGCCTATGCCGTTATCGGCTTCCCATGCGGTGCCGTTCCATTGTTTTTGATAACGTGAATCAGGGTATGAGTTGCCCGCATAATTGCCATGAATCGATTCTGTGGAATCATGTATTTTGACCAGGTATCGATTAACCTTGCTTACATTCGGAATAGCCGGGATATAGGTAACACTGGCATCGGTAGGCTTCAAATACGGCAGTTGTATATCCTTCTTAGCCAGGACAATGCTGTCAACAATCATGACATGGCCGGTATTGCCGCTGGTCGTGTATTGAGACGCCAATATATCGCCTTTGACGATCTCGCTTACCTTGTTGCGCTTTTGCAATGCCAAACCCGAGCCGCCTATGCCAGTATCGGCGTTCTGGTTTTTAATCGCGGCATACCATTCATCGGCATAAGGTGAACTGCTGCCGGTTAAGGCGATAAGCGCATCGTTGGTGACTTGAGCATAGGAATTTTTCAGCAACAAGGTAACAAAAGTGGAGCACTGCACCAGAGCGTGTAATTTGCCGTCAGCGGCATAGTCAAGACTCGAAGGTGTACCGTAGTTGTTGTTGTCCGCCTCTATTTGCCCGATATAAGTGGTCGCCTGATCAACATGATAAGGCCAGGATGCAGCGGCTGCGCCGGAATAAAGTAAAAAGGCGCCGGCTCCGAGGGCGATATAATTTTTAACTTGATTCTGTTTTTTCATTGTCTTTTCCCCGTTTGTATTCGATTTATTATTTGTTAATCAGGAATCTTGGCCTTGAGATGTTCTCTTCGGCGTTGGCAATAGAATAGGCCGCTTGTGTTTCGGGTCTATTTCTGAAAAGGTGAGATTTGTAACATTTGTAACTGCATCGGCGAAAGCCGGTAAATACGGCATACGTGACAAAGCTAAGGATTAAATTTATCGGACTGGAATTGATGGCGGCAAACCGGAAGCGGACGCTATCCGGCTTGATATAAGAACGATAAAGCCAATCGGCTAACCCGGCCAAATAATCACCGCCGTGCGCAAGCGGTTTTTGCCGAAACAGGACATGCGGTCGAAATCTTCGCGGGCTATCGGGATAAACTGGCAATCGAGTTCGCTTTGCCGCCCATAATCCGGGTCGGAATCGTGCATATAAAGACAATCGTCATCGAAGCCGCTCATCACGACCCAATGCGGGGCTTTTTTCCTGTCCATCAGGAAGGTGCTTATCAGAATCAGCGGTATCGCGCCTGACTTGAATGCACTGATCAGCTCGTCCTGGGTAATATTGGCATAATGGATCGCAATGCCCTGCTCTGTTGCTTCGCGCTTAAAACAATTATCAACCAGTTCAACAACCTGCTTTTTTTCGTCGCTCCGAACACTGTCAATAAACAACGTGCCGGTCTGATTAATCCAGACTTCAACGGTGAATCGCCGACGCTTTGCCGCCAACGCCAGACCAATCGGATGGCAACCGCCATGACCGGAAGTCATAAAAATAGTGGTTGCTTCACGCCACAGGTTGATTTCCTCTTCCCGGGAAGGCTGGTAGGCTCTATTCAGCCCGTGCATCGCCATCATCAGCGCCGCCGGGCCGCAGGTAAACGGCGTGGTTTGTTTCAGCCAATGTACCGAGCGGTGCTGCAAGGTATCGCTATAACGGCGGATACGTTTCTGGTAACGCAATGCGTCCTTATGGTCTTCATAGTAATCGCGATAGATGCCGAATTTCTGAAAGCCCAGCCTTTCGTAAAGCCTGATCGCGGGGCCATTATCGACACTGACCTCAAGACGCAGATACAGCCTGCCGCTATCTTTCGCGGCTTGCTCCCCCGCTGACATCAATAATTTAGCGATGCCTGCGCCTCTCTGTTGCGGCGATACCGCCAACGAATAAATTCTCGCCAGACGGGTGCCGGGATGATAAATAATGAGGATATAACCGACGATACGCTGTTCAGCTTGCGTTTGTGCAACCAGCAGAGCGCGATGATCGGTCGTGATCCAGTGCCGGAAACTGCGCCGACTGAGCTTATCGGTTTCGAAGCTGGCCTCTTCAAGTCTTACCAGTCCGTCGAGATCAGCCAATTGTGCGGGTCGAACCAAAACCGTCAAGATGAAATACCCCGCAAGGCTTGCGCAAAGACCTGTCTTGCACGAAACAGCACCATCTCCTTCCAGGCCTGATCATCAGGACAGAAATGACCGCGCATCTGCACGGCATGTTCCAGGCGTTCCTCCCTATTATCGCGCTCTGCCCAAATCTGATGATCGCGCAGCAAGACTTCAAACAAGCGGTCTGTGCTGAATGTACCGAATTCCAGGGTAATGTAACAACTGCGCTCATTCATGACCGCGTGCCAGGCAAAATCCAGCAGACCTGTTTTGGGCACCGAACTGGAGGTACCCAATAAAGGCAGCGTCACCGAGTCCCCGTACCAGCGGCGAGCAACAGCAGTCCCGGCGCTATCGGGATCATGGTCGCAGATGATTTCCCCGTAACCGTAAGAGCCGAGCCCGGTATGCAGATCGATAACCGCCAGATCGCGCTCTTGCAGCGCATAGCGCCGGATCAGGTCCTCGCTGACCAGGCGTCCGTGTGCTGCGCTTTGTCCGCCATAAAAAGGCCCGGAAGGATCGTTATACTGTCCGCCACTGATCGCTTTTTCCAGTGCTTCACGACCGTATTGCTGTTCGAATTCAGCCAGGGCTATCTTTCTTTGTTGCGCATCCGCTAAAAACAGCGCGGAGCGAAGCGCCGTATAACCCGGATTAGCCGGCAAGCCCATGGAAAAATCAATGACATTGCGGTTCAGGTCAACACCATCGCCATCGCAACGACGCTGCCAGGCATAACCCCACGGTGTCAGGGCATGCACCATCAATATTGCCGTATCAGCGGGTATAACGAAAAGCCCGACCTTGATCAGGCGCAGGCAATCAATCTCCACGGCAGTACCGGTAAAACCTTCAATACCGTGAGTTCCGCCGATCAATACCACTACCTTTGCAGCGTCTTTCGCACCGACCCAGACGGTATCGGTCATCAGCGCTTCGCCATCAGGCCCGGCGCCAAAACATTGATACGGCAGGCATTGCAGGTGACAGGTCAACTCCGCCAGTTGTGCAAGCCAACGCTGCCTGCCGACAGCATAACTTGCTGGAAAAACATCTGTATCAATAACAGCAAACGGGATATTGGACGACATGATAGGCTACCTGAATTGTTATTGGTTCGAAGGCTGAATCCACCGCATGGAAAGATAGCGAAACATCTTGTATTGCCGGACAAAAATGCCTTAGCAATCCCGCTGTCCATTCAGCACCGTTTTTCAACGTTCATATTTTATGCCGGTTTCGATTTTAGTCCTGAACTATTTTTCCATCAAAGGGCACGGCGGGCGAGTCTGACGCCGGTTGGCTAAACGGTCTTTTCGCTCGTTCCCAAGCTCCGGCTTGGGAATGCCGCACTGGAAGCTCTAGCTTCCAGAATTCTCGAAGCTGGAGCTTCTCGAATTTGGGTTCCCAAGCCGGAGCTTGGGAACCTGCCAAGTAGTCACAACTTATCCTTTAATACACAACACCTGCCTTAAAGTATGCACCACCTCCACCAAATCGCTTTGATGCGCCATCACCCGGTCGATGTCCTTATAAGCCGCCGGAATTTCATCAACCACGCCGCTGTCTTTGCGACATTCAATACCGTGGGTTTGGCGCTGGACATCGTCGCTGTCAAACCGTTGTTTCGCGGCATTTCGGCTCATGACCCGGCCTGCGCCGTGCGAGCAGGAACAGAACGATTGCGGATTGCCTTTGCCGCGCACGATATAAGATTTCGCGCCCATGCTGCCCGGAATAATGCCCAGTTCACCTTCGCCTGCCCGGATCGCGCCTTTGCGGGTGATCCAGACGGCGGCATCAAAGTGCTGCTCCCGAGCCACATAATTGTGGTGGCAATTAATGGCTTCTTTGGTAATGCCGAACTTGGGCAATTTCTTGCGTAAAGCTTCGCAAATCAGATGCATCATCTCGCGGCGGTTTGCCAGCGCATAATCTTGCGCCCACGCCACGGCCTCCAGATAATCGTCATAATGCGCAGCGCCTTCGCTGAAATACGCCAAATCCTTATCAGGCAAGTTGATGATATGTTGACCCATATCCTTTTTCGCCAAGGCGATAAAGTACTCCCCGATCACATTACCGATACCCCGGCTGCCTGAATGCAGCATCACCCAGACCTCGTCATTTTCATCCAGGCACAGCTCAATGAAATGATTGCCGCCGCCCAAAGTGCCCAATTGCCGCACCCAGGTTTGATAGGATTTTTTCTGCATCGTATTGATCTTGCGATGCTTGCCCAAAATACTGTGCAAGCCGACCGACAAAGCGGTAACCGTCGATTGCCTGACCCGGTCTTGTTTGTGCATATTAAAACCGACCGGTATCGCCGCTTCGATAAACAGGCGCAACGAGCGTAAGTTATCGGGTAAATCGTGGGCTTTAATCGACAATCGCAAGGCATTCATGCCGCAGCCGATGTCCACACCGACCGCCGCCGGAATAATCGCGCCCCGTGTCGGAATCACCGAGCCGACCGTCGCCCCCTTGCCGCAATGCACATCAGGCATGACGGCGATATGGCTATGAATGAACGGCAGTTGCGACAAGTTATAAAGCTGTTGAAACGCCTCCGAATCAATTTCGTCGGTATAAATTTTGACCGGGACTTTGCCTTTGGTCATGATTTTTTGAATAGGCATCAGCAAACTCCTTTGCCAGGCGCACCGGCATAACGGAATCGTAATTGCAGGTTTTTGCGCGGTGTTTTTTTCCGCGCCTGTTTGGCGGCTAAATGACGCGGATCTATACCGTCTTCAGCGCCGATGTCGGCGCAAAGACGCGCCGCGTTTTTTGTCCAACGAAGTTGGTTATTCATAATAACTCCCACTGACCGGAAGCTCGAGCTCTAAAATAACTGGCAATACAAAGCCCTGCCGTATCCGGTTGCGTTTAAAAAATGGATTATTTTTTGTGGAAGCCCCGATCCGTAAGAATCGGATGAATTACCGAAGGATAACGGATACGAGGCTGAAATTGACACTATCGAACATGGCAGCCTCCTTAATGCAAGTGAGTGGATGAGAAAGGCCGGCAATCTACACGCGAAAGCATGGTTTGTCAAAAAAATACTAATCGATTCACTATGCTCAGCTAACTCGGGTAATACCGAATTAAACATATAAAATCATTCAAAGCCCGGACTCCATTAACAATAACAAATTGTAACGACTCGCACTAATAAGTCGCTATTGCGACGCCAAACGACTTTTTAGTCCCTCAAGCCGCCATTACTTTTGTCAATGTCATATTGCTTTTATTAACCTAAACGATCCACAATAGGCCAAAAATCGTTAACTGTATCGCCAATAATAGCGAATCACTCTGTTACCCCAATGACTGCAACGCCAACCCTCTTGAAAAACCACCTGCTTTTAAATCAACTCCAAGGAGTAACTTCATGCTAGAACAATACCGAAAACATGTTGCCGAACGCGCCGCTGAAGGCATTGTGCCGAAGCCGCTGGATGCCGAACAAACCGCTGCATTGATTGAATTGATCAAAAATCCGCCTGCGGGCGAGGAAGCCTTTATATTGAATCTGCTGGCTAACCGTATTCCGGCGGGCGTTGATGAAGCCGCTTATATTAAAGCCGGTTTTCTCTCCGCGATTGCCAAGGGCGAGGTCAGTTCTCCGATTCTGACTCCCGCCGATGCGACGGAATTATTGGGCACGATGCTCGGCGGCTATAACATTGCGCCGTTGATCGATTTGCTCGATAACCCGGAACTCGCGCCGATTGTCGTGAAAGCGCTGTCGCACACCTTGCTGGTTTTTGAGGCTTTTCATGATTGCAAGGAAAAAGCCGATGCCGGTAATACATTCGCCAAACAGGTCATTCAATCGTGGGCTGATGCCGAATGGTTTACTTCTAAGCCGCCGGTACCGGAAAAGCTTACGGTAACAGTATTTAAAGTCACCGGCGAAACCAATACCTACGACTTGTCGCATGCGCCCG
>SXIP01000138.1 GCA_005772825.1 Methylococcaceae bacterium
AATGTTCCGGTGGCCAGCGCCAGCGTATTTGTATAGCACGCGCTTTGGCGGTGGAGCCCAAATTGATTGTTTGCGATGAGCCGACCAGTGCGCTCGATGTATCGGTACAGGCGCAGATCATTCAATTGCTGAAAACCTTGCAGCAGCAAAAAGGCGTAAGTTACCTGTTCATTACCCATGATCTTGCCGTCGTTGCAGAAATAGCCGATGACGTTGCCGTCATGTATCAAGGCAAAATTATCGAGCAGGGCAGTGTGGCGCAGGTACTGTTCAAGCCGGAACATGCTTACACCAAAAAATTGCTGGCGGCTGTACCGGTATTGGATGTGGTGTGCTGATCAAGATCAAGATATAACAAAACCTATAGTGGTGATAAGACATGGCTACAAAAAACAAACAACTTTCCGTTTATCAACTTAAAGTTACGTTAAAAGGCTCTAAACCCCCTATCTGGCGAGAACTGCTGGTGCCGAGTAACCTGACCTTGAAACATTTGCATGATGTATTGCAAGTCGCTATGGGTTGGGAGCATCGTCATTTACATCACTTCGGGCTGGGAGAAAGTTATTACGGTAACACGGATCCCGATTTTGGTTTGGGCGACGATGTTGAAGATGAGCGCTATTTTACCGTGTCACAACTGCTGACCCGGGAAAAGGCGGCCATGATTTATGAGTATGACTTTGGCGACGGTTGGGAGCATAAAATTGAGTTGAAAAAAATCCTGCCCGCCGATGGAAAAGCGCAACAAGCTCGTTGTATAAAGGGAGCAAGGGCTTGTCCGCCGGAAGATTGCGGCGGTATATGGGGATATGCCGATCTTTTGGATATTATAAAAAATCCTGAGCACCCTGAACGCGAGGAAATGCTGGATTGGCTGGGTGATGATTTCGATCCTGAATACTTTGATATTGATGCGGTTAATGGGTCTCTTGAAAAGTTTTTTAGATAAGTTCTTATTAAACGCAGGCGATCTTCGTTAGAACTTTCAGGTCAAATTCTGTGAATTCAGATCAAATACCTCGGCTGGAAAGTAACATTTCCCCAGTCACAACAGTTCAAATGTCCCAACAGCGGGCCCCGGATTGACTGTCAGGAATAGTCCGGCTTCATTTTAAAGTATCCAGGCAACTCATCGGCTATGGCGCATAGGATGCCCGGTTCAAACACTTGGCTATAGCGTCGATGCGTTGAGAGCTGTACTAATCCCATCTCAGAACTTCATGAAGTATTTCTCTTCGATGCAAAATTGAGACGCGTAAGTTCAAATACAAAAAAACAGGATGTTTTGAGACTCATCTTTCCCGTTTGCTGCTATAGTTAAAACCTGCTTTGTTTGTTGTAGATAACGAGTTTCTGATATTTCAGCCTGATGTGACTTGAATGGACAGGGATTGCCAGGGTGGCTTGGTAAATTCGAGGATATTTTATCTATTGACTAATAACTAAAACACCCGAGGAGATTATGAATGAAAAATAATAAATTAAATCCCGAAAACATAGCCGGTCTGGCGCTTGTTTTGGGCCTGTTTGCCTCATTGCCGCTCTCTGCGACGACAGCATCGGCACCTTATACCATTGATCAAGGTAAAAAATGGACGCCTGAAGCCAGAAAACAATTTTACAAGCAGGATCAGGGTTCGCAAATCATGCCCTTGAAATGGATGCAGGTGCTAAAGCAATCGAATGGACAACCCTTTTTGGAAGCAAGTCTCAGTCGCTACGGTTATCTTGTTAATGAAGACAGCACTATACCCGGCTTGCCGGTGGGCTTTACCACCAACGGCAGCGATAATGATAAAGCGGTCGGCATGACCTGTTCCGCCTGTCATACCCGGCAAATCGAGGTTGCCGGCACGCCGTATCGTATTGACGGCGGCCCCGCCATTGTTAATTTCCAGGGTTTTCTGAGCGATCTCGATACCGCCGTAGATACGATACTCAAGAATGACAAGGCCTTTGCTGATTTCGCCGTCAAGGTGCTGGGTGCTTCGCCATCGAAAGATAAAGTGAAACAGTTACATGATGCGGTAAGCGCCTGGTTTTTACGTTATGACACGTTGATGAAAGCCTCGTTACCGGCAGATCCCTGGGGACCGTCGCGACTCGATGCGGTCACAATGATTTTCAATCGACTGACCGGCCTTGATATAGGAAAACCGCCGAGCTATATCATTGCCGATAATATCAAACGCGCCGATGCGCCGGTACGTTATCCGTTTCTTTGGAATGCGCCGATCCAGGACAAAACACAGTGGCCCGGTTTTGCCGACAACGGCGACAAGATTTTGGGATTGTCGCGCAATTTAGGCGAGGTTTTTGGCGTGTTCGCGGTGTTTCATCCTAAAAAAGACCCCACCCGATTATCAGGCATTGATTATTTAGCCGACAATTCGGCGAACTTTGACGGCCTGGAAAAACTGGAAGATTTAATCGAAAAACTGGGGCCGCCGAAATGGCCGTGGGCAGTCGATAAGGATCTGGCCGCCAAGGGCAAGGCGATTTATACTAAAACCTGCGCCGCGAATTGTCACGAAATCAAGAAGGGCGCATTCCGATCGCTGTTTCATGAAACCTGGGCAACGCCTATCCAGGACGTCGGCACCGATTCCCGGGAGTATGATGTGCTGGCCGGTATGGTGGACACGGGCGTACTGAATGGAGCCGCTATTCCCTTTATCGGTACGCCGTTGAAGCCGCAGGACAAAGCGTTCAGTGTTCTGGGTTTGGCGGTTAGCGAATCTATTATCCAACAGGCCGAGTCCATGCTGCCGGGCGGCGGTAAAATGTCCATGCAAGAGAAGCTGAAAATGAAGCTGGCAAAGATTTTCCTCAGGCCGGAGCTCAAACACCTCAGTTCTTTGAAAGGCGCTTTCAGAATGCCGGCTGCCGGGCCGACTACCACGAAGTCTGCAGCGCCTTCTTTTGCTTATGAAGCCCGGGTCATGGAAGGCATCTGGGCGACTGCCCCATACTTGCATAACGGATCGGTGCCGACGCTGGCCGAATTGTTGAAACCGGCTGCCGAACGGGTGGCTTCGTTCAAGATAGGACCGGCCTATGACACCACCAATCTAGGGCTGGCTGTTGAGCAAACCAAATTTGACTACACGCTGAAAACCACCGATTGCAGCGAGCGTAATTCCGGCAACAGTCGTTGCGGACATGAATTCGGCACTACCTTGTCGGCGGAAGATAAAAAAGCGCTCCTTGAATATCTGAAGATTCTTTAACGGCAAAACGGCTCTTGCCTGTCTGGGTTATTGGTGGGTGAGAGCCTCATGCAGTTGCCCGTTTACTCCAAAATCGGGTTTCTCATTTTGCTTTTTGTTTAAACAGGAATGGATTAAGCTTGCCATTCACACCGATCGAAATGCACACACTAACAATTAAAACGAAGGTGCAATCATGACTGCAAATCTTCTCGCAGGACCCATTTTACGCCGCGCGACACCCGATCGGGTGTGCGTGTGGGTGGCTACTCAGGAAAAACCTGAAACGTTAAAATTACAAGTTATTTCATCAACGAATGAGGTGCTTGGTGAAAGCAAACCTGATGATCTGGTTACACATTGCTTCCAATTAGGTAAAAAACTATTTACCTGCCTCCTGCAAGCTCGTTGTAATGCCGAAACAAAATACCCTCGCGATACGCTGTTGTATTACCGGCTGCTGGAAACTTCCGAAAATGGCGATAATATTTTCTGGAATTTATCGTCACTGGCTTACGGCGAGGCCGACGATTTAAAGTTGCCCAGTTTTTTTATCCCTGCAAAATTGCAAAAGCTGTTACACGGCAGTTGTCGTAAACCCCACGGCGGCGAGAATAGTCAGGACGCGCTGAGTTATGGTGATGATTTATTAACCTTGACTTATAAAGACCTGGAGCATCGCCCGGCGGTTTTGTTGCTGACCGGAGACCAGATTTATGCTGACGACGTTTCGATTGCACTGTTGTCGATGCTGAGAAAACAGGCTGAAGTATTGATCGGCAAACAGGAGCTTTTGCCTACCGGAAGTCCCGACAAACCGACGATCAACCCACGCACAGAACCCTTGCACAGCCGGATGAGCCTGCTTAAACGCTATAAGTCGGGTTTCAGTTCCAGAGAATCACAAAATCATTTGCTCAGCTTCGGCGAATTTGCCGCCATGTATATTTATGTATTCGGTAACGCGGCTAACTGGACACCCGAGAATGACTGGAACCGACTGGAAATGGAAGGCATTGCGGACATTGAAAAAGCTAAATTGGCATTTACCGCACAACGCGCATCCGTCAACAAATTCCACTCTACCTTGGGCAAGGTGCGCAAGCTGTTAGCCAATATCCCGACCTATATGATATTTGATGATCATGATGTCACCGATGACTGGAATATTACCAATGACTGGTATGACAATGTGCGCAGCTCGGTTTTGGGGCGGCGCGTTGTTGCCAATGCGCTCGCTTCGTATTTGGCCTTTCAGGGCTGGGGCAATGACCCCGACAATTTCGATAAAGATTTGTGCTGGACTGTCAGTCAATATTTGTTGAATGTGGATGAGAAAAAGGCAGCCGACATAGGCGAACGTTACGATTTGCATACCTGGAAGCATCGAGGCTGGGGATTTTCGGTACCGACGGTCCCGCCGATTATCGCCATTGATTCGCGCACTCAACGCACCTCGACAACCGACAGCTATTTACCCGTTTTGCTGGATCGCTATGTCTGCGACTGGCTTCAAGTGGAATGGCTTACATTAATAACCGATCTTAACGCCACGGCTGTCAATATTGCACCGGAAACTTTCCCGATTTTGATTGCAACCACACCGGTCATGGGATTTTCCATTTTGGAAAAGACGCAAAAATTACTTTATCGGCTTGCCGAACTGGTGGATAACAATCCCTATGTAAACGCTATTGAGGTTTTTTTCGACAAA
Organism: Methylococcaceae bacterium; assembly: GCA_005772825.1. Classification (GTDB taxonomy): domain Bacteria; phylum Pseudomonadota; class Gammaproteobacteria; order Methylococcales; family Methylomonadaceae; genus SXIP01. The sequence goes on from SXIP01000138.1 coordinate 4,927, forward strand.
AAAGGCTATTTGGAGCAAAAAGTTATAGACTTGGCCGATATTGAAGCATGGACATCCAATATGATGAGTCTGGAAACGTTGATGCAGTGTTTGAGGGAAGACATGAAGATCAAGCAATGTGTGTTTCTTTCCGGCGATGTGCATTATGCTTACAGCGCTATCGGCAAATACAGCAAAAATACCAAGGACTTTCTGTGCTATCAGTTGGTCAGCTCTTCATTAAAAAACAGCCCGAATAAAAAACAGACTGCGACGTTTAAGATAGCCGAAAAATTTAATGACGGCATCACTGAGCATACCACCTTGCTGAACAAATTACTTGCCTGGCTTCCTAATAAACCGCCACAAATTCTGGTGCATCTGCTTGCCCCTGAAGAGACAAAGATCCGCGTCCATAGAGAATGCAATCTGGGTTTGCTGGCTTTCAATGCAGGTCGGCCTGCACAACACACATTACTGCAAGGTGAAAATTATGTTGTTTGGGCATTGCAGCCTGATGACTTTGAAAAAATCGATAATTCACACGTAAACAGTCTTTTTCAAACCATCCGGGAGAAAATAAAAGGCTAAATGACCACACTAACAACGAGTATAAACAATGGCTAATTACCAACATATCTTACTGGCAATCGATTATTCGGAACATGGCGATTGGGTCGCCCGAAAAGCAAAGGCGCTGGCAGAGAAAAACCAGGCTAAACTCAGTATCATCCATGTGCTCGATAATATCCCGATGCCCGATACCAACTACGGTACGGTGATTCCGTTGGATGTCGATTCATCATACGATTTGCTGGAAGCGGAGAAAATCAGGCTGGTACAGATTGGCGAGCGGCTGGGCGTCGATCGTTCCAGGCTCCGGCTGATCTGGGGTGTGCCTAAACAGGAAATTGTGCGGATAGCGGAACAGGAACAGGTTGATTTGATTGTGGTCGGTTCGCATGGGCGACACGGTCTGGCGTTGCTGCTGGGTTCAACGGCAAACGCCGTTCTGCATTATGCAAACTGCGATGTGATGGCGGTGCGCTTGCAGGATAACTAATCCTGAGCCAAATTGGGTTAGGGACATCGGCTGATTGATGTCCCTACAAACTACAGCTTAAATTATTAAGCAATGCTTTCAACTCACTTTTCATTGAACCGTGCTGGGCATAAACGGCGTAAATCTGCCGGTTAATTTCAGGATCGCTCAGGTAGCGGTATTTCACATCATCGGCATCCTTCGGCAGCGAATACTCAGGCATCAGCGCAACGCCGATACCGTTGCGCACCATGTGCAGTATCCATTCTTCGCTATTGCTGCGGTAAGTCGCATATAGATTAATTTCCCGGTCCCGGCAAATAGTCTTCAAATTTTCCCGTAATTCACAATTTAACCGATCCAGATAAGACTCGGCTTGAATCTCTTGCAGATCAATTCGGGTGAGTTGGTTAAAGCGGTGGGTATTGCTGAAAGCAACGACATAGCGTTCCTGATAAAGCGGCGTTGACTGGTAAGGTGGTCCCAATAATTGGGTGGGGGCGCTGATAACCAGATCCAGCAGGCCCGATTCCAGTTGTTTTAGCAACATGGTTTCGCAATCGACGAGCAATTCCAATTCAATATGCGGATATTCGTGCTGGTAACGGGCAAAAAACGGGCTTAAACGCTGTGCGCCTATCGTTATCATCAGGCCGATGCGTAGCGGAATATTATTCAGGCGCGTAAAGCGAATCGCCTCGGCTTTGGTTGCCAGCGTTTCCTTAAATATTTTCCGGAGATTAGGTTCGACCAGACGGCCCAGCGCCGTTAATTGACAGCCGGAGCGGTCCCTCAGAAATAGCTCGCCACCGAGTTCATCTTCCAGTTTTTTAATCGCCTGTGTTAATGACGGCTGCGACACATAAGCAAACTGTGCGGCGCGCGTGAAACTATTGTAATCGCAGACAGCCAGGAAATAGCGAATTTGATGCATTTCCATAGAGTAGCCCTCATGTATAGGCAAAGCCTATTGTTGTATAGAAAGTCGGTATTTTACAAATCCGCCGAACGGCCTGTAATATGCCATCCAACATCAGTAATGATGTGGAATTCGCTTATTAGTTCAGCTTTTCGATCAGACTAGCTAAGAATGCATATTTTAGCAACTAACCATACGAGAAAACTATGAAAACAGCAAAATTGATTGTCATGTATCCAACGCCGACCGACATCGAAACCTTTGAGCAACGCTATGCGCAAGAGCATGTGCCGATGGCGGTAGAAAAACTGGTCGGTAAAACCCGCTTTGTCGCGTCCTTGATCACATCGAGTCCTGGCAACGAACAAGCGCCTTTCCACCGTATTGCCGAAGTGTATTTCCCTAGCATGCAGGCGTTGGAGACTTGCCTGAATTCAGCCGGTGGCCAGGAAACAGCGGCGCATGCCGTTGAAATTTCCAGCGGCGGCGCGCCGGTTTTCCTGACGGCGGAAGTTGAAACCTTTGATTTCTAGCAAAAGATAAATCGCTAAGCCTCAACGCTTAACACTTCAATTCATTAAGGAGAAGCTGTGTCATACCTGCCATCAAGTCCAGACCTTGCCGATATAGCCGGTTTGCTGGCGAAATACCCGCGCCGCGGCATATTACTGTTCAAATTATTGGAAGATATAAAAGGCAGCTTTTCTCCTTTAAGCAAAGGCATGCGTGAATTAATCATCGCCTATACCTCGGAATTGAATCAATCGGATTTTTGCTTTAACACGCATAAGGCGGTTTCTGTCGGATTGGGGATTGATGAAGCCGTCTATGACCAGTTAAAAAGCGATATTGACAGCGCTAACATCGATGAGAAATTAAAGCCCATTCTCCGCTTCGTCAGGAAATTAACCCTGACGCCTGAACAAATCACACCGGCGGATGCGCAGCAAATATTCGATGCCGGGTGGGACGAGCAGGCCTTTCTCGATTCTATTTGCCTGTGCGCCATCGTCAATTGCATGAACCGCTTTGTGATGGGTATCGGTGTGGAGGTGCAGGAGGTAAAACCCATGTTGCAAAGTGCGGCTAGATAGAGAACTTTTTAGATTGATAGGCGATAAACACCAAGAGGTAAAGTCATGAGTACTTTGTTGATAATGTTATTCAGGTTGATGATTGTTCTTTCAGTAGTGCTGTTTTTCCTGGGATTATTTAAGCCGGAGTGGCTGCGTTTCCGGCAAAAGCAGCCGGATCTACTGACCATTATTGCCGCGGCGATGGCTTTGTTTATGCTTGGTTTTACCGGTGCGGGAGAAATGTATAAGGCCGGGCAAAATATTTCATCGGAAGTGGTCAGTCGCGGCAAAATGCTCAGTGAAACGGTTTATGCCGGCGATGCCGATACCGTGCATTGCGCTGCCGGGACGAAACCGGGTCGTGCCGGTAAAAGCACTCATGAAAAGACCTCAGCCGGCATCAGCTATAGCGTAAAAACGCCGATCAATTATGATGCGACTATCGCGCATCCGTTGCTGATGGTTTATGCGCCGATGGGTAGAAGTCGTAGCGAAACCGAAGAGTTCACCTATTTGACGCAGGAAGCTACGGCAGCCGGTTTTATTGTCGCTTATGCCGATCACCGAGCTATGGCTCCTGAAACCATGGTAGAGCTCGCCGAGGTACCGGTACTTATTCAAAAGAAATGGTGTATTGATGCGAAAAAGATTTTTTTAACCGGGCATTCGGATGGTGGGACTATTGCGATGGGCATAGCCTTTATCAACGGCACCAAACATATTCCGTCCGCTATTGCGCCCAGTGCAGTCGGAATTAGGGGCGATGATTTAGTGGAGCGTAAGTGTCCAAAGCCCCTGCCTGTTATGGTTATGCACAGTAGTCGCGATAACCTTTTTCCGAATTACGGCAAGGAGGCGGTTGAATGGTGGGCTAAATGTAACGGCTGTGATACCAGTTCCACCGTTGAGGAAGCCGATGGTTGTATCGCCTATACCGGCTGCAAGAATGACGTCAAAACGTGGTATTGCGAAGGTACCGGAATCCATTCCGAATGGCCGGGCAAAAATAAAACCATCATAGATTTTTTCAAGGCAGTGAAATAAGGACATAGTAAATGCTCACTTCCTTTTTCTCTGAGACGCTTGCAGGGACGGAAGTAATTTGCCGGGAGGGGGAAGAGATTTACTCTGCCTGTGGGGCGGCATCCGGGCTTTCCGGCGCTATTTCCGTCACTTCACAGCCCTTCTGGAAAAAAACAAATGATGGTGGGAAGGCGCGGACATCGAGGATGAGCGTCGTTTCTTTTTGAAAGTTATTAATTGCATCGGCGGCGGCATTATGAAACTTATCGGCTAATTGATTGGCCAGTTTTTCTTGTGCTTCATCATTTCCCAAGGCAAAAGGATCTTCGGCCAGATTCATGTCATCAACGGTCGTCTGCAAAACGTCTGATGAAAAGGTCTGGATTTTATCCTCGAACTCGCTGAAGATTTTTGCGCCCTTTTCACGTTTAATGCGTTCTATGTCGGCGGTATCGGCATAAACCAGAAAAACACCTTTGGCGCCTTCCAGTTCATTTTTACACACGCCGCCGTCCATTATCCTGACCAGTTTTAATGTAAGGCCGTTTTTATCGACGGTCATGGGCGGATTTTGACCGGACAATTGCATGGCGTCATCAGGCAATGGCACTGGTTTCGGTGTTGCCGGTGTGCTTGCCGTAGTATCTTGCTTGACCTGTTGAGTCGAACAGGCTGCAAATATGGACATTGTCAGTGCGGTTAAAATTTTTAAACCTGGATTCATCGTGGGTCCCTGGGATTTGAGTGTTAAGGAGAGACGGCTATTATAATCGCTGAGTATCTAAATCAGGTACGCATCGTGCATATTTTCCGGACGGAGAGGGGTAACTGTAGTACCGGTCGGTTTTAACGTGCTGACGATTGTTGACTCACGCAATGGTATATCGAGCCGAAAGATTTCTGATATAGAATTAAATAAGCAATGTTAAACTTAATGGGAAATTCAACTCAAGGTCATGTCCGGACAATTACATGCTGATCTAAAAGTCGTTACCGTGCAATTACCGCTTAGGAATGCAAGTAAAACAACTTCACCTACTCCCTCCGGGACAACTGCACGGACGCAGGAGTGAGTTAATTTCCCCGGCCTGGCGGGTCTTCTTTTGATATCCGGTTTTTTTATTCAAGTACATGCAAATCCGTAAATTTCTAATATTGTTCACTGTATTTTTAACCGCTTGCGATAGCCTGCAACTGAATAATCCCTATACAGAAGACCAGGGCGAACAATCGGTTTTGTATCAATCCTTTTCAGAGCGCCCCAAACATTTCGATCCGGCGGTGGCTTACAGTGAAAATGAATACGCTTTCATCGCGCAGATTTATGAACCGCCGCTGCAATATCATTACCTGAACAGGCCGTATCAATTGACGCCACTGACGGCCGACAAAATGCCGGAAGTCACGCATTTGAATCAACAGGGTCAAGCGCTGGGGCAGGGCGTGCCGGATAGTGAAATCGCCTTTACCGATTATGTGATTACCATCAAGCCCGGTATCCGCTATCAGCCGCATCCGGCTTTGGCTAAAGGCGCCGACGGTGATTATGCCTATCATCATTTAAGCCCGGCGCAAATTGCACCGTTAACCCGTCTCGCCGATTTTACCGAGACCGGTTCCCGAGAGTTGATCGCCGAAGATTATGTCTATCAGGTCAAGCGTCTGGCGCACCCGAAAGTGCAGTCGCCGATCGCGGAAATGATGAAAAATTATATCGTCGGTTTTGATGAGTTTTCCAAACAGGTCGGCGACAAGCCGAGGACCGCGATCAGGGACGTAGCGCTCGCGGGCGCCGAAGTGATCAGCCGTTATCAATACCGCATCCGCATTAAAGGCAAATACCCGCAATTTTTATTCTGGCTGGCGATGCCGTTTTTTTCGCCAATGCCGTGGGAAGCCGAGGTGTTTTACGGACAGCCGGGTTTAAGCGATAAAAATATCTCGCTGGATTGGTTTCCTATCGGCACCGGCGCGTATTTTTTAGCCGAAAACAATCCGAACCGACGCATGGTGTTGCTGCGAAATCCCTTGTTTCATTTTGAAGCCTACCCGACAGAAGGCGAGCCGGTTGATATAGCCAACGGCTTGCTGCAAGATGCCGGAAAGCCGTTGCCGTTTATCGATAAAGTTATTTTTATGCTGGAAAAGGAAACCATCCCGTATTGGACCAAATTCCTGCAAGGCTATTACGACGCGTCGGGTATCGCCTCCGACAATTTCGACCAGGCCATACAATTTACCGGCAACGGCGGCATGGCCTTAACCGATTCGATGCAGCAAAAAGGCATACGCCTGGAGACCGCCGTACAGCCGTCCAATTTCTATCTTGGTTTTAACATGCTTGATCCGACGGTTGGCGGGACCACTGAGCAAGCCAGGAAGTTACGCCAGGCGATTTCAATCGCCATTGATTATGAAGAATTTATCTCGATTTTTATGAACGAGCGCGGCATTGCCGCCCAGGGATTGTTGCCGCCCGGCATTTACGGCTATGCTGAAGGCAAGGCCGGCATCAATCCTTATGTTTATGATTGGGTGGACGGTAAGGCCAAGCGCAAGAAAATCGCTGAGGCCAGACAGTTAATGAAGGACGCCGGTTATGCGGACGGCATTGATCCGAAAACCAAAGATGCGCTGATCTTGTATTTTGATACCGCCGCCAGCAGCATCGATGACAGGCCCCGCTTAAACTGGTACCGCAAACAGTTTGAAAAACTGGGCATCAAGCTGGTCATTCGCGCCACCGATTACAACCGTTTCCAGGAAAAAATGCGCGCAGGCAATGCGCAGATTTTCGGTTGGGGCTGGAATGCCGATTATCCCGATCCCGAGAATTTCTTTTTCCTGCTGGTCGGCGGCAATTCGAAGGTAAAATTCGGCGGCGAGAATGCCAGTAATTACAGTAATCCGCTTGCCGACCGCTTATTTGAGCAAATGCGGAACATGGATAACGGCGAGCCGCGGTACCAAATTATCCAGCAATTACAGGAAATCGTGCGCCGTGACGCGCCGTGGATATTCGGCATGCACCCGAAGAAATTTTCGCTGTTTCATGGCTGGTACAAGAACCTGAAACCCAATTTAATGGCCAATAACACACTCAAATACCAACGCATCGATAGCACCGCCAGGACCGAAAAACGACAGGCCTGGAATCGTCCGGTGTTTTGGCCGCTGGTCGCGGGCTGTGTGTTGTTTATCATAATGCTGATCCCGGCGATTAATGCCTATCGCCGTCGAGCCAAGGAAACCCTGCAATGATCAATTACATTATCCGGCGCTTTTTGTATGCTTTCCCGCTGTTGATGGGTGTCAATATCCTGACCTTTGTGCTGTTCTTCATCGTCAACAGCCCCGATGATATGGCGCGCATGCAACTGGGGCAAAAGCACGTCACCGAACAGTCGATAGCAAACTGGAAACACCAGCGCGGCTACGATTTGCCCTTGCTGTGGAACGATAAAGCGCAGGGGCCGGAAAAAGTAACCGACACGGTTTTTTACCAAAAGTCGGTCGGCCTGTTTATGTTTCGTTTCGGCCTATCCGATAGCGATAACAGGAATATCGGCGCGGACATCAAGGAGCGTATGTGGCCCAGCCTCGCCGTCGCCTTACCTTCATTGCTGGTGGGTCTGACGGTCAATATCAGCTTTGCCCTGATGATGGTGTTGTTTCGCAACACCTACCTGGAATTTGGCGGCATTGTCTTGTGTGTGATATTGATGTCGGTTTCATCGCTGTTTTACATCATCGGCGGGCAGTTTTTTATCGCAAAATTATTGCGCCTGGTGCCGATCTCCGGTTATGACGAGGGCTTAGCGGCATTCAAGTTTCTGCTGTTGCCGGTGCTGATCGGCGTATTTTCCGGCATAGGTTCGGGCGTGCGCTGGTACCGGACGCTGTTCCTGGAGGAAATCGGCAAAGATTATGTGCGCACCGCGCGGGCAAAAGGCCTGACGGAAACCCAGACCTTGTTCCGCCATGTCTTGCCGAACGCGATGATCCCTATTTTGACCGGCGTTGTGGTCGTGTTGCCGCTGTTGTTTATGGGCAGCTTGATCATGGAGTCTTTTTTCAGCATTCCGGGTCTCGGCAGCTATACCATCGATGCAATCAACAGCCAGGACTTCGCCATTGTCAGGGCGATGGTTTTCTTAGGCTCGGTGCTCTATGTGATAGGGCTGTTGTTGACCGATATTTCCTATACCCTGGTTGATCCGCGAGTGAGGTTGTCGTGATGGCGTACAGAAAGCAAGCTCGGATGGAGCTTTGCGTACCCTGGGACATAAATAATCAGGGGTTTTCGGGGCTTCGATGCCCCCGTATCCCGTTGCTTAATCTGGGTTCTGGTATCTTCCGTTAGGCCCTTGTGTTCTAACTGCTCGCTTTATTACAACAATATATTGAATTTCAATCCCTTTTCTCAAATGACCAAAGGAAGATTTTCGGCTTGTTGGGCATAAGACATTTTGAAGAAAGGAGTTATTGAATCGCTGTTGATTTATAGCACGGTTGGCAAATAACCCAAATTGCAAAACACATCCTGCAATCTTCGTCGTCGAACCATTAGCGCAAGAGTTCCGCGGTCGTTGGCGTTACCATATCGCTTATATTGGCTAGGCCGTCTTCCAGGCCGATGCACAACTGTTGGGTCTTGTCGGTCAGCGCATTGGCAAGTTTCAGTTCAGACATAAGGTTTCCTGTTTTGAGTATCCGAATCAACGACCAGTGGCGGCTGTGCTTCCGTTTTGCGAACGGCGATGCGTTCGAGGTCCAAATTATCGATTATCACTGAGGAGATAACAGCATGATTACCAATGGTTTGCCGCCCGTCCATCCGGGCGAATTTCTGCATGAAATACTCGAAGACTTGAATTTGACCCAAGCCGCCTTTGCCGACGCAATTGGCGTGTCGCCGATGCGAATATCGCATATACTCAAAGGGACTCGCCCAGTCACTGCGGAACTGGCTCTGCGGTTGGGCCGCGCTTTGGGGCAAACACCGCAATATTGGCTCAATTTGCAAAATTGTTATGATCTGAAAATAGCGCAGAGCGAATGGCAAGACAGCTTGGCAAACGTGCGGGAAATTACCCACGTTTGATTTGACGGCGACAACGGCAACATGCCGAACAGTTGCAAGATTATGATCGATAAGTCGCTGATACAGAATTTGTGGCTCAACGTGGATTTGGCTATCTTGATTTGAAACCGGCAAGTCCCATCAAGGGAAATGCCGGATTTAAACAGAGGTTAACGGTCGGCAGGTTTTTATTGAGCTATTTTGCCGGAAATCCTGATGTTGACGGTGTCGCCTACATTAATTTTCAACCCTGCTTTTTCGCAATTCCAAGTAGTGGCGGGCCCGGTTTGACCGCTGCCTTTTATCGTTGTGGTTACCGTTTTGCCGGTGGTTGCGTTTGAACATACCAGAGTGGCGGTGTGTTCAAGGCGGGGAGCTATGTTTCCGCTTAGCTGTTCGATACCATGCAACTGCACGGCGTCAATTTCTTCCCAGCTACTGCGAATAGCGGTGTTGATATTGATTTTCACGGCTTTCACAAGGTATGCCGTGCGCGGCCAGGTCAGCAGGAAATTGTTTATCTGGTCAGGTGCGCTGGTATCCGTACCGGACCATATAGTATGAGATATATTCCTGGTGTCTATAAGCTCGACGCTGGTGACAAAACCATATCCGTAACTTTCGCGAATGGTAACGCCTGTTGCATAGACAGGGGTGGTATAGCCCAGGGTCAGATATTCAGCCCCCGTATCTGGCGTAAGTGTTGTCCAGGCAAGTGAATTATCACCATAGGACGTAACGTTGGGCGCTTTTAACGCCTGTTTCGCGGACCAGCTTGTCGGGCCGTATTCACTGCTAAAACCGATCACCTTTGACGCCCATTGATCAAGCGCATGAGCGGAAATCGGCGCCAGCAAGAACAGGCTGCTGAAAATTGCTTTAAACGGTATATTTTTCATAAGAATATCTCCAAAAAATGAAACGGGAAAAATGAGAGCGATGGGCCGTCGATTATATTGGAAACCGTCAGCGCAATCGACACATGTTCATTGTAGTTGATCCACGTAAACATAAGATTAACTGCTAATAATCGTTGCGGCTTTTTTCAATCCGGATTTCAATCGGGCAAGAGACGAGTAAAGTGTATTTATGACTATAAACAGTTAATACAAGATACCAGAAGAGACCGCAATTAATAGAGCAACACAACTGTTTTTAGTTCGCTGCAAGACCTTTCTTAGGTAAATCTTATTTGCTATGAATCAAATTTATAATCGAATCCTACCCAAAATCCGCGCGGTGCGCCGGGACCGACAAAGGTGCTGTTAAGCCAGTCGTTGGAATTGTAATTCCAGCCGCTGGGGCCTATGGCGCCTCATTCCGACGGTGAAAAGGGGTTTATTCCGAGGCGTCCCGCGGTGGCGTAACGGCGGTCGAAAAGGTTGTTAACCAGGCCGAATACCGACAAGCCCTTGCTACACCTGAACCTACATAAACTAATGAATCAAGCAAACTAAATGCTATTTCCTGCTCTTTAGCAATCAACGCATCAATGGCGTCGATACGCTGGTTAATATTTGCGGCAGTCTGAGGTAACCAGGTACGGAATAAACCGGTCAAACTGCTCATAGGGGTATTGCCCAAATTACTCGAATATAGCACATGGACCAGTTTTGCCAGAATCAAGGCGACACGGGTAAATTGCTTGGGCGACCACGCCAGTGTTTCCAATGCCCATAGTAAACCTGCGTGCCAGCAATTCCCCGTAAAACTTGTACTACTGCTTTCGGTAATCAAGCAGCCTACTGGCGCGTTGGGTTGCGCCAAGCTCCATTCCTTCGCTTTCAGGAAACTATCCGGCGCAGCTTCTGCCAGGGACGGCAATAAGGACGACAACGACAACCAGCGTGTTTCATCAGCTTCGTGCAACAGTTCGCGTACCAACCTAGCCACACGGCTTTCGATCTGTGCATCTCGAAGGCTGGGTAATTGGGAGCCATTGACTGCGAGTTTGACTAAGGTCTCGCACAACGACTCGATCAATAAGCAGGATTGTGGACGAACCTTGCCGTAGATTTGCGCGGCATAGCGTTGGTCATTGGGCAAGTCCAGTTCTGGAGCAGGCGTAGTGAGAATTTGCCGGGCCAGTTCAAAAAAACGATCCAGTTCATTACTTGTGATGCGTTCAGCAAATAAATCCAGTAAGTCCAGCGCTGATTTGGCTTTCCATACACTGCCAATTTTTAGCACAGGCGCATCGTTTTGTTGTGATAGATAGCGAAGTTCTTTTTCGACTTCTTCGTAAGTACGGTCAGCCAGTGAAGATACAAAGTCTTTGTCCGCTTTTTGGTCATCTGACCACGAACCCAGCAAACACAAAGTAGATAGGGAAGTAGCTTGTGGAGCATCCAGCCAAGCAGGATGACAGATTGCGGAATTTTCGGCAAAACGTCGCCGGTAAACCGACCACGACCGGCCTGTGTTCAAAGCGATACGATGGGCTTCGCCTTCACTGAACCCCAAAGTAGCCAAGGCTTTTTCAAATTGGTAAATGTCCGGCCTTTCAATGGTCAAATTGGTGTCGTTTTGTTTAGCATAACTTGGCGAATAACCGCCCATGTCGCCAATAGCACAAGGAATAATCACCGTCAGACCATTGCGTCTGGAAGGGTGTTGAGCGATTTCAGGGTGGGCGGCAATGGCAATTTTTAAGGAAGGATGTTTGTCCACAAATCGCCAACCTGCCGGATTAGTGACCACTAAGCTGGCCGCTGCTAAATCTGCCTGCTCCAGCAAAACTGAACACACAAAAGCCGTTGCCTCTTCAACACTATCGGCTTTGATGGTGTAAAGATTTAGGCGGTTGGACTCAAGATTTTCTCTAAGTTGGGTGAGCAATTGGTCACGCGAATGTTCACGGCTGGCATGAAAGGCTTCAACGGTAATCATCGGCGATGCTTGGCAGTACCATGATTGCCAATAGGTGCCTATGCTTTCAACTTCTGAACCGCTAATTCCCAGTTCTTCGGCAAATTGCAATGCCACAGAGGGGCATTGTTCCAGCCATTGTTCAAGATCATCGGCGTCGAAAATACGGATAGCTTGCCATTCGCCTGCTCCAAGTTTGGTTTTGAGCCATTTTTTCTTTTGGCTCCATTTACGGGCGGTGACGATGACTAAGGTGGATTGCTTGCGGGTCGCTTCATCCGTATTCAGGTGGTCGGTACGTTTGTCGTAATCTTCATTAACTTTTTGTGTTACATCGTGCCTGCAACTTAATTCCCAATAGCTCTGTCCGTATGGAGACCACGGTGTATCTTCTTTGCAAAATAATTCACCATCCCAGCCCGGTGAACTGGTGGAATCCCCCCGCAGGAAAATCACAATTGCTGGGGGTAGTTGTAGCGTGAATTAATCGCCGAATCAATCTCGGCAAAGATAACTGTGCTTCTTTGGTTTTGGCCCAATCTGCAATTTTAGCGCTTGTGATGTGTTGGTGGTTTTGCATAGCCCTTTCGTGTGTTGTGTATTTGTTTGGATTAACGAGACAAGTTTGGGTTAGCAATAATGCTTTTTATATCTCAATCGGCCTGTTCCAAGACAACAACATTGTCGATCTTCATAACGGGTTGTTTTTTATCTCTTGAATGGAGAGAAACTTGGCTTTCCCCGATTTAATGAGCTGCATTCTTTCGTCAAGAATTTCCTGATGCCATGCAGGAGAGCTTATTTCCTCGTTTTCGTGGCAAAGGCTATCCCAGATTTCTTCCATTAGCATGAGCCGTTTTTCAATCGGCATGGATTTAATATCGTTGGTCAACATTTGAGTTCCTCTTTGGTGTAAATGAACGGGGGGCATAAGCCGCAAAGCCTGCCTGACAATAGCATAGTTACACCCTAATATTTACCTTCCCCGCATACCCCAAACAAATATAAAGAAAAAACTGCACCCCGAAAATCAGGTTGGCCATAAGCAGGTGGATGGGTTGGGCAACGGGAGGAACGCCCAGTCTGTCCAGCGTGATGCCGGCGATGATGGCGGTTACGACCAATGCAGCCAAGGCGAAACCGGCGCGCAGCAAGACGTTGAAATTGTTTTCAGGGGCGGATTGCGGACGGGATTGGTGGATTTTCCAGACCAGCCACAGGTTGGTGAATAGAATGATCGACGAGAACGAGCGGTGGACGTAAAAGATGATCGGGAAATCATCGCGCCAGTACTGGCGGTCGATATAAGCGTGTTCATGAGCGATAAAATCGACGGCTTCCCTGACCTGGGTGCCCATCGCGACTTGCAACAGGGTCATGATCATCGCTGCGATCAGCACGGTTTTAAATTTGTCCGGCAGTAAGCGGGTGTCGATCTGGCCGATGAACTCGCGTTGCGAACGGGCGATGGTGTAAATCAACAAGGCTACGATGAATAAGGCCAGCAGCATGTGCAAGGTAATCATGACCGGCTTGAGGTTACTGGCGACTACGGTTGAACCCAGCCAGCCCTGGAAACCGACCAGGAAAAAACTGCTCAGCGCCAGATAGAAGATGGTTTTATCGCTTTTCAGGAAAATGCGCGACGACCAGGCGGTCAGGAAAATCAAAAAACCAATCGTGACGCCCACCAAGCGGTTGGTGTATTCGGTCCAGGTTTTTACCGGATTAAACTGGGTGTTTTCATAGCCACGTTCGGCGTAAATCTGGTGATAATTGGCGGGTAGCTGGGATTCGTCGGTGGGAGGGACCCATTGCCCGAAGCAGGTCGGCCAATCCGGGCAACCCATACCGGCCCCGGACGCACGGACAATGCCGCCGACCAGAATGACAAAATAAACGGCAAAGATGGTCAGTGTGCCCAGACGGCGAAAATGGTTGAGTGCTTGAGTATCCATCATGAATTAAACGGTAAGAGGTTGACAGGGGTCTGATATTGGTCATTTAACCGGAGGTTATAGGTATTGGTATCAGACAGTTGGATAACCACGAGCATTTTACAATGCTGTTGCCTGGCCTGCGCCAGCAATACTCGCCCCGCGCCCTGTTCCGAATCGGCATTGTCATCCAGGATGATTGAATCGGGTGCCGGTGCGATGTCGATCGCGCTTTCGGCGAGAAACATCGCCCGCTTCGCCTTGCCCAGGTAATGGGTGCGGGCGACAATTTCCTGTCCGGTATAACAGCCCTTGTTAAAACTGATGCCGCCCAGCTTGTCGAGATTCAGCATTTGCGGGATGAATTGTTCCGACGTAGGGCTGGTCAGCCAGGGGATGCCTGAAATGATGTCGAGATAACGCCATTGCGCTGAATGATCGGGTTGAAAGCCCTGGTTTGCTACTTTGTCCGACCACAGCGCAATCGCCTGCTCGGGTTTTGCAATAACCAGATCACGCCTGGAAAAACTGACGGCAATCGTTTCTCCCAGGCTGGTTGCGAATAATTCTTCCGCCGCTTGCTGATGCGACAGCCCGATCAAACATAATTCATCCGAGCTATCGGTAATTTGTACATCGGAGCGCAAGATATACATTTGCAGTCTCTTTTTAACGGTTTCCAGCAACTCTACTGGCAAAACCAACAGAAAGGCATCGGCTGTCTTGATCAGTAAAAAAGTCGCGATGGCCCGGCCTTTGGGATTGCACATAGCGCCCAGGCTGCTTTTGGTTTCGCTGATGTCATTGACATTGCAGGTGATCTGCCCCTGCAATAATTTTGCCGCATCCTTGCCGCCGACGGTTAACACCGCCAGATGCGCAATCGGGTAAATACGCTTGTCGTTTTCGGCTGAAAGGCTTGGAAAGACGATGTCGGTATCGCTGGGAAAGGCTGCATTTTCAGTGGTTAAGAAGTGTTTCCAGTTCGGGTTCATAGTAATCAGTCATAGGGGTAAAGCGGGAGTTGATTATATCGAAATATATAAAACCGGTAAGATTGATTTTGTGTGGGGTGTATAATCGCAAGCCTTTTATGGGGATCGATTATTTAGCAACACTGTAATCTGCAATAAGTACTCCTCGTAAAAATTACCAACTGACTAAAAGCGGATTTGGTGCCAGACGCTTTAAAAATGGGATATTTTAATGCTGACGGAGATAAAGAAATCCGCACTGTCTAATAATTGGGAACGGTAAGTTATGTGCACTACAGGGTCGAATGCATTTACACCATTTATTCTAAGCAGAGGAACTTGTTATGCTTAAATCCCCCATCCCGATCAACGAAACTCTGCGATTACAGGCGCTGTATGCCCTGGATATACTCGATACGCCTGCTGAAGAACGCTTCGACCGTTTGACGCGCATCGCGCAATACAGTTTACAGGCGCCCATTGTGTTGGTTAATTTGGTCGATGCCGAACGGGTGTGGTTCAAATCAATCCAGGGATTGGAATTCACGGAAAGTCCGCGCGAGATTTCGTTTTGCGGTCACGCTATTTTGGAACCGGAGGCGCTGGTGGTCCAGGATACCTTGGCTGATCCACGCTTCAGTGATAATCCCCTGGTGCTTGAAACGCCGCTGATACGGTTTTATGCCGGGGTTCCGCTCACGCTGAGCAACGGGCTTGCTGTCGGTTCGTTGTGCGTTCTGGATCATCAGCCGCGCCAACTCAGCATTGAGCAGTTAGCCTTGCTAAGCGACCTGGCGCAATGCGTTATCGAAGAACTGGAGCGGGTTCGGCAGCAACCGCAACTTACTGAAATGGCGCTGGCGCAAGCCAGATATGCCGCCATCATCAATTCATCCGATGACGCCATCATGAGCAAAACTCTGGATGGCATTATCACCAGTTATAATCCCGCTGCTGAAAAGCTGTTTGGTTATACGGCTCAGGAAGCGGTCGGGCAACCAATGAGCATGCTTATTCCGCCGGAGCGCGCTGATGAAGAGGGGTTGAATTTATCGCGTATCGGTCATGGCGAGCGCATCGATCATTTTGAAACCGTCCGTATCAGGAAAGACGGTAGCCCGGTCGAGGTATCCGTCAGAATTTCGCCTATCAAGGATGCGGCAGGCGAAATCGACGGCGCATCCTTAATCATACATGACATTTCAGCACGCAAACGGCGGGAACAAGACTTTGCCAAGATCAGTCGCTTCAATCAGGCCGTGATCGACGGCGCGGATCATTTGATTATCACCGCCGATGCGCGGGGGATAATCCTGTCATTCAATCGCGCCGCCGAAGCGAGTCTGGGTTATAGCGCCGAGGAGTCGGTGGGTAAATTAAGCCCGGCGCTGTTTCATGACGGCGATGAAATCGCACGCAGGGCACAGGAATTGACCGCAGCCGGTAAGCCGGTTGAACCGGGCTTTGAAGTGCTCGTTAAATTGGCCCGCAGCCAAAACGGCGGCGATACCCGTGAATGGACCTATGTGCGCAAGGATGGGACGCGTTTTCCCGTATCGCTCACTGTTTCCGCGTTGCGCGATGCAAGCGGCGCAATAACAGCATTTTTAGGCATTGCCACCGATATTTCAGAACGCCGACAAGCGGCCCAGGCGCAACGTGAAAATGAAATACGCTTAAGAGCGATCCTGGATAATATCCTTGACGGCATCATCACGATTGGTGAGCGGGGCATCGTCGAGTCATTCAATAAATCAGCCGAGAAAATTTTCGGCTATGCCGCCGACGAGGTAATCGGCAACAACGTCAGGATGCTGATGCCAGATTCTTCTCGTAGCGACCAGGACGGCTACCCGCATCATTTCATCACCAGCAGCAAGAAAAAAATAATCGGCATGGACGGTGAATTGCTTGGACGGCGCAAAGACGGCTCAACCTTTCCGATGGAACTGGCTGTTTCCGAAATGCGCCTGGCGGATACTTGGATGTCCACCGGTATCGTGCGCGACATTTCCGAACGCAAACAGGTGGAGCGGATGAAAAGAGAATTCGTTTCGACGGTCAGCCATGAATTACGCACACCGTTGACATCGATTCGCGGCGCCTTGGGTTTAGTCATCGGTAAATTTTCCGACAGCTTGCCCGCCAAGGCCTTGCAACTTCTGGAAACAGCCAACCGCAATAGTGAACGCCTGACGTTGCTGATTAATGATATTCTTGATCTGGAAAAAATCGAATCGGGACGCCTGGAGTTTGAGTTCAAAGCGGTTGACTTGGTGGACATTGCCGGTCAAGCCATCATCGCCAACGAGAGTTACGGTCAGCAGCACCAAGTTCATCTACGTTTGGCCGAAGCGCCGCAAAGCGCTATTATTTGGGCCGATGAACATCGATTATTACAGGTTTTTTCCAACCTGATCTCCAATGCCGTTAAGTTTTCCCCCGCGGGCGGCACGGTGGATATTATGGTGCATAGACGCGATAACCGTTTCAGGATCAGTGTCAAGGATAAGGGACGCGGCATTCCGGCAGGGTTCCGCCACCATATCTTCCAACGTTTTGCGCAAGCCGACAGTTCGGACACACGCCAAAAAGGCGGTACCGGATTGGGGCTTTCCATCACCAAGGCCATCGTGGAAAGGCATGGCGGCAACATCAATTTTCTTAGCGAGGAAGGCGCGGGCAGTGAGTTTTTCTTCGATCTGCCGGAATGGCTGGAAGTCATCGAACAGGCGCAGACAGCGGATAACCGTCCGCACATGCTGATTTGCGAAGATAATCCCGATGTCGCGATGGTGCTCGCCGAACTATTGGCGCATGAAGAGGTCGCCAGTGACCGGGTAGGTACGGCGGGCGCCGCGCTGGATATACTCAAACGCAAACGCTATTGCGGTATGTTGCTCGATCTTGGCTTGCCGGACATGGATGGGCTGGCCTTAATCCAATGCCTGTATAACAATGAAGCGACCCGCGATTTGCCGATCATTGTCGTGACGGGCCGCACTCGCGAGGACTCGGGGGCCTGGAACGGCGAAGTATTGTCGGTAGTGGACTGGCTGCAAAAACCAGTGGACCGGGAGCGTTTAGGGCTGGCGCTTAAGCAGATTATGTATCCTTATACACGCCCTCGTATCCTCCATGTGGAAGATGACATAGATTTTTTGCAAGTTACCGAAGCCATCCTGGCTGATGATTCAGACTATATCTATGCAACGTCTCTGTCCGCCGCGCGCGATGAGCTTGGCCGGAACGACTATGATTTGATCTTGTTGGATCTTAGCTTGCCTGACGGATCCGGTCTCGACTTGCTTGATGTCATTAATCCTGAGACTAAAGTCATCGTGTTTTCCGGGCAGGATGCGGACAAAATTCCCAAGGAACAAGTTTCGGCGGCCTTGACTAAGGCTAAAACCAGCAACAAACAACTGCTTGCCACTATCAGGCGGGTCATCAACCAAAAGATAAATTAAGATTATGAGTGAACTATTGAAAATTATGTATGTGGATGACGAAGCCGATATCCGCACTATCGTCGAGTTTGCTCTGGAAGACGAAGACGATTTCGAGCTGAAGATTTGCGCGTCAGGGCAGGAGGCATTGGACACCGTTGGCGACTATTGCCCTGACTTCATTCTCTTGGATGTGATGATGCCGGGTATGGATGGGCCGACTACCTTGCAGCGGCTGCGCGAATTGCCGGATTTTTCATGTTTACCGGTCGTCTTTGTTACCGCCAAGGTGCAGCCGCATGAGGTCGCGCATTTTAAAGCCATCGGCGCGACTGATGTAATCGCCAAACCATTCGACCCCATGTTATTGCCCGAACAGGTACGCGACATCTGGAGAAGCATTGTTCATGAATGAAAATGAATATTCCGAAAAATTAGCTAAGCTAAGTGCGTTGCGCGCCGACTTTGTCGCCGCACTGCCGGATCGAATAAGCGCTCTCGCGGCCGGGTGGCGGGCTGTACAAGCCGCCGGTAGTTGGGAAAATGACCACGCTGAATTGACCCGATTGGTCCATTCAATAGTCGGTTCAGCCGGTACCTTCGGTTACCACCGTTTGGGTGAAGTGGCGCGGGAGCTTGAACAATTGTTGGTTTGGCTGTCTCAGGCGCCTGATGGCCTGTTTTCGCCGAAAAAAACAAGGGTTGACGATTTGATCGGCATAATGGGTAATCTGGTTCTGTCGAAAGAGGCTATTTACTGGGGACTATCGGCCGATATTGCAACTAACGGTACGTATGACAATAACAACCACCGTGTCGTATTGATTGAAGACGATGCCTTCGTTGCCGAAGATTTGGCAACCCAATTACGTATGTTCGGTTGGGAGGTCAATGCTTTTTGCAATGCCACGGATGCTCTCAGCGCCATGACTGAGTCGGAACCACCGGCGGTGATTATTGATGTCATGTTGCCGGAAGGCCCGATGGCCGGCATCGAGCTGATACAGCAATTTCAATCCCGCCGGCACATCACCATACCGCATGTGGTGCTGTCCAGTCGTAATGACTGGGAATCGCGGCTGGCGGCCGCCCGCACAGGAGCTGCCGCCTATTTGGTTAAGCCGGTCGATATTTCGGCATTGGAAGAGCACCTGGACCGTATCACCAGTCACCGTTCGCCGGAGCCTTACAGAGTCTTAGTGGTGGACGACGACAGCCTGTTGGCGGAGTATTACGCCGGGATACTGTCGGCGGCGGGCATGGATGTGATTGCAATATCGGAGCCTTGCAAACTGCTTTTCGCTATAGCGGAACACCGTCCGGAAATTATTCTGATGGATATTTATATGCCGGAATGCAGCGGCATCGAAGCGCTGAAAGTTATCCGTCAAGATTCTCAATTTGACAGCCTGCCGGTTGTCTTCCTGTCTACAGAATCGGATCGCAGCCAACAGCAAAGCGCGATAAGAACGGGGGCCGAGGATTTTTTGCAAAAACCGGTTTCAGAGTTAGATCTTATAGTGACCGTTAGTGTCCGTACCGAGCGTTTCCGTTCCTTGAACAAGCTCATCCGGCAGGACAGCTTGACCGGGCTGCTTAATCACATTGCCTTTAAGTTACGGTTGGAAGCCGAAATAGACCGGAGCCTGCGTTCACATGAACTGCTGTCTGTGGCGATGCTGGATATCGATAATTTCAAACACATTAATGATACCCATGGGCATCCTCAGGGTGATCGCGTCATCAAGAGCCTGGCGCAACTGTTGCATAAACGGCTGCGTAAATCGGACATCATCGGTCGCTACGGCGGTGAGGAATTCGTCATCGCCATGCCCACTACATCGCCCTCATTGGCAGTCACTATCATGGACGAATTGCGTGACATGTTTGGAAAATTGCGCTTTGAAACCTCACAAGGTGAATTTGTCTGCACTTTCAGCGGCGGGGTAAGCAGCATTCCGCCGCAGGTAAGTCCGATAAAGCTGATCAAACAAGCCGATGAAGCGCTCTATCAAGCCAAAAATATGGGCCGAAATCGAATCGAGCTGTATAAAACCACGGAACCGGGTATGCCATGAGATTGCGCTTCGGAGTTGAATTCACGTTCAAGAGCAAGGCGCGGAAACAGGCGCATAGTCGTTCGCGGCAACTGCTCCTGTGTTGCCCTACCTCCTGCATCCATGCAGTTGTTGAAAATGAACAAAAATCCTGCCCGATTTGGGTCTATTCATTCTTGGAAATCGCCTTATTGTGGGGATATCAATGGTAAATGGGTATTAACAATAAACAATATTTAGCATTAATTATTGGCGTAATTATTGTCGCGTGTGTATGGGTAGCGCAATTTTTCAGTGTCTTTCAATTGCTTAACGGTTCTTCATATGACTATTTAATGCGTAATTACACGAGTACCGGCGCTTCAAAGCGGTTGATAGTCGTTGATAGCGATAAAAGCTATATCGAGCGCGGCGATGACGTGTGGTTGCCTGTACTAAAAAATCTGCTGGCTCAAGATGTTAAACAGGTGGTGTTCGGCTTTTTGCCGGAACATGCGTCAGCCGATTTTTATCAAATTGCCGCAGATTCGGGCAAGGTTGTTTTTGGCCGGCAAATTTTAAATACCGATCCCTATTCGCCGATACAATTACAACCACTGCCTGAGACCGCGCGGAATAAAAACATTACTGTGGGCTTAATGACATCTGCACCCAGTCAAGGCGGCATTTATCGTACACAATACCGCAATGTTAGCATTGACGGGCAGTTGTTTCCGGCGCTTGAATACCTTGCAGCACAACAGGCGCAAGGCAAATCGCCGGTATCGGCAACATCGGAATACCGCATTAATTTTATCGGCGGGACAGCCAGAATACCTAAAGTCAAATTGGCTCAAGCCCTCTCGGGTAGCCTGGTTAGCGAACTACTCGCCGGGCGCACCGTGTTGATAGGGCTTTACGGTCTGGACCCGATAGCGGCTTACTTTACACCGTTATCGACCGCTGCCGGGCAAACTTCAGATTTGCTTTACCATGCGTTTGCTCTCGATTCATTACTGTCAGAACGCACTATTCAGGTGTTGCCCGGTTGGGCGTTGTTGCTGATTGTTACCGGTATCACGGCGGCGGCGCTTGTTTTTTGTCAGTATTTGACATTTCAACATTCATTTGTAGTCGCCGCGTTATTGACGCTGTGTTATGTATTAGCCTGCTGGCTGGTATTGCAGGGTTTGTTTTTGTGGGTGCCTTTGATTGAATTGATACTGGCGCAATGGCTGACCTTTACCCTGGTCTGGCGTTATCGTATTGTCCGGGAAAGCCATGTCCTCGACACGACGCTGTTTAACCTGTCCGTGAATATGCAAGAAAAAGCTTTCCCGGTCAGTTTTTATCATTCCGAAGACCCCTGGGCGAAATTAATTGTCATGATTAATCAGTCCTTAAACTTAAATCGCATGATTTTCCTGGAGCGTGTACCCAATAAACACCGCTTGAAAGAAATCAAGGCATATAAATGCAGTATCGATGACGTGGTCGATCAGCGGCGCGATTATGAGCGCGTGCCCTACAGTAGGGTAATCCAGGAACATATGCCCCTATTGCAGGGAAAGCCTTATTTAAAACCCTTGCCGATTGAGGAACAGCAGTATTTGGCCCCGTTGATTTTTGCCGGTGAAGTGTTAGGTTTTTGGGCTTTCACCATCGAGCCCGGCACGGAGCAGCAACGTCTCGAATATCTTGCCTTAACAACAATATACATGGAGCAAATCAGTGAGATGCTCTATTATCGTCAAGAATGGCAAAAACATGCGGCGTGGGAAAACAATAAACTCTGGATGTATTTAAGTTTTAATACAGGCGCGAAATCGTATCAGGTGCTCAATGAGTCCGTCGCCTTGCTGGATCGGCGTATCGCCGAATTACAGCAAATGTTTAATAGCATGAATACGGGCAGCGTCTTGTATGACTTATTCGGGCGGGTATTATTGCTGAACAAGTCGATGGAAAATCTGGCGCGATCGGTGGATTTAAAGCTGTATACGATGACAGCGCTGGATTTCATAATAGCGGTGACAGGTTATGAGGCGGTTGACGCCCAAACGATTATGCGGAAAGCCATCCTTAAGCATGAAGCAATCTCAGTGCCGATTGCGCATTTTAAAGCCGAGCGCGATTTTATCCTGCATATTCGGCCCTTGAAGATACTGGATCATAAACACCCGTCTCAAGATTCAGCGCCGATATTTCAATTCACAGGCGTTTTATGTGAGTTGGAAGATGTTACCGAATTAAAGGCAATGTACCGATTGAAAGAACAAATGTTCGAACGGTTCAGTTTTCAAATGCGTAATGACTTGGCGACGATGGTTTTTGCCTTGTCGATATTGGAAGACACCACTACGTCGACCGAAGAAAAAGTCCTGGCGCTCAACAGCATACAAGGAAAAATTGAAGAGACTCTGGACACGCTGAAATCGGTCGATGAACAGATGAACATTCAGATCGAGAACCTTGTAAACAGCCTGGGCCGTTATCCAATCGACGGGCAACAAAGCATCAAAAAAGCGGTTGCCGCACTTGACGGCTATGCCCGGCTAAGAGCGATCAAACTGCACCTGAAAATGCCGGGTTTACTGAGTCTGGTATTCGCCTCGCCTGCCGAACTTTATTCAGTATTGCATAAATTATTAACGATGATGATTGACGACAGTTTTGAAGGGGCCGGCGTATGGATTGAAGTTGAAGAACAAAACGAATGGGTGCATTATCATTTCCGTAACCACGGCATCGGTATCGCGCACAGCAAACTGGAAGAAGTCGGTAAAGATAAGGCGTTATTGTCGGCAGACAAGTTGAAAATGGAAGAAGTCGCCCAGTGCGTCAAACGCTGGGACGGACATATTGAATTTTCCAGTCAGGTCGGAATAGGCTCAACAGTCACATTATCCTTGAAACGTTTTTTAACCAGCAACTATGTAGAATGATTGGGACAGATAATCAACAAAGACGGATATTGCTTATTGACGATGATATCTTCATGATTCGCTTGCTGACATTGTTTTTAGAGAAATCGGCATACCGGATTATTACCGCCGGCAACGGTAAAGACGGCATGCGTATTCTTGAAGAACAGCCGATTGACCTGATTGTTCTTGATTTGATGATGCCGGAAATGGACGGCCTGGTGTTTTTACGGTGGCTGCGTCAGGAAGCCAAGGCCACGTTGCCGACATTGGTTTTGACGAGCATGACCGAGAACGGTATTGAACAACAAGTCCTGGCGACAGGGGCGACCGCTATCCTCTATAAGCCGATTAAGCCTGCTGCTTTAGTCGCTAAAATCGAACAATTATTACACGACGCATGACGTGGATTTATTTCCCCTAGCTATTTTTCCGCAAGGCAGTTTATCCGATTCCATCATCCCGGTGGTTTGGGTGGGCATGTCGGTGGTGTGTTTTTTTAACCTGCGCTTGGGTTGGGTATTGTCCGGCCTGGTTGTCCCCGGTTATCTGGTGCCGTTGATATTGATAAAACCCTGGGCGGCCGGGGTGATTCTGATCGAAGGTTTTCTAACCTATTTTCTGGTCTGGTTTTTATCCGAATATTTATCGCGCCGGGCGCAGTGGTGTAATTTTTTTGGCCGTGACCGTTTTTTTGCGTTGGTGTTGTGCAGTATCGTCGTGCGCTTGGTCTTTGACGGCTGGCTGCTGCCGGAATTCGGCGCCTGGGCGACCGCCTATTGGCGCATTGCTTTCGATTACCGCAATAACCTGCACAGTTTCGGCCTCATCATTGTCTCGTTGATTGCCAACCAATTCTGGAAGACGGGCTGGGTCAAAGGCTTGATACCGTTAATTGTCACGTTGACCGTGACCTTGCTGATCGTGCGTTTGGGCCTTATGACGCTGACCAATTTCAACCTGAGCAGTATCAGCTATTTATACGAGGAAATGGCCACCTCGATTCTGGCGTCCCCTAAAGCCTATATCATCCTGGTGCTAACCTCGTTTTTGGCGTCGCGCATGAATTTGTATTACGGCTGGGATTTTAACGGTATCCTGATTCCGTCACTGCTGGCCTTGCAATGGTATCAGCCGGTAAAAATAGCCGCGACGGTAGTGGAATCCTGCCTTATTTTAGGATTGGCGACATTGCTGCTGAAAACGCCGTTTTTAAGCAAAATGACGATAGAAGGCGCGCGAAAATTGCTGTTATTTTTTAATGTCAGTTTTGCTTACAAAATTCTGTTGGGTTATGTCATCGTGATGTGGCTTCCCACATTAAAGGTCACTGACTATTTTGGTTTTGGTTATTTGTTGTCCACATTGATGGCTGTCAAAATCCATGACAAAGCGATTTTCGCCCGATTAACCCGCGCCACGCTGCAAACTTCATTAACCGCCGTCATCGTCGCCAATCTGCTGGGTTTTGGTCTGACGCTGGTGCCGGTTTCCAAGCTCTTCAGCGAATCGGAAGTGGCGCTTAAGCCGGGTGCGCTATCGAGGCCCAATGCTGCAGAACAAGAGGATTTAGAATCCCTTTTGCGCCAGGAACAGATGGAACTCTACCAAACTAAATTAACCGATCAATTCGTTCCGCTTTTACCCGCCGAAATTGACCTGTTTACTCGCGCCTTGGTACAGATTCAGGATTATTTAAACACGCGCGATGAACAAAAGTTACAAGACGCCGCCGCTTATTTGGAAAAGGTCAATTATCGACTGGAGCTGGTCAATAACAAGCGATATATATACCTGCACGAGCAACTGCCGTTGCGCGGTTGGGGTGTTTATGTCTTTGATACCGAGGCTCCGTTCGGAGCTTGCATTGGAAATTCCGGAGCCATTGGATGAGCCGGGCGTTTTTGATGCCGGGGTGGGTTTGTTCAACAGCTTCGCGACGCGCAGTTTAGCCATTTCGGGCAGCGGTCATAAAGAAAGCTACATGGAGTCATCCAGGGACGTGTTAAAAAACCAGCATACATTTTTTCAGGTATTCCATCGCGTCATTAATCGGCATAACTGTTTACAACTTCGCCTGTTTACAGCTGAAATGGCGCGGCAACTGACAGGAATTCGCCGTGAAGGAGACGCCCTGGCTATCAACAACCTGACGTCCGGCTTATGGATTAAAGAGCATTTGCCCGAAGGACTGGATTTGTCCCAATTAAAACAAGTGTTAAACCATTACGAAATCAATTGGACGGAGCCACCGTTTCCTAATCTGCAAAGGGAGTCCTCTCGCTATGGCTTTGCCGAATTAATTCTGACCCAGCAAGATTTACGGAAAGTATTGTTCAGCCCGTTGCTGTTGACTTCAAAATTGACGGTGCAGACCATTGCGCAGACCTTAAGTATTGAAGGTTATTTACAGGAATGGCTTTTAAACCGTAAGCAATCCATTGCGCCTAAGGGCAGTCGGCTTTATCAGCCGCCAAAGCAAGAGCAACTGTTGTTTTTCGACGAACAGGTACTGACGCCTTTACTGAACGTGATTCGCCGCGCCACCCTCGACTCGTCCGGTATATCCGGCGATAGCGAAGAGTTGCTAAGGATTGTGCAGGCCGCCGATATTGTCGGCTATCAGTTAGTCAAATATCGCGACGAACTGACCCGTAGGGAGTATCTGGTGCTTGCCGAAAAGGACGACAAACCGCTTAAGTATTGGGGCATTTACGTGTTCAGGTTGGGAGAAGGACGACCTTATGTGGTGCAGGTGCCCCGTCCCTTATTTGAAGTCAACAGCTTTGAATATGGCGTCGCCTTGTTTGAACGCTTGCAAGCCCGGGCTTTAATGATAGGAACCACGCATCCTCAGGCCAATTTTGACGGCAGCGCCGACTTGATTAATCCCAATAATAAATTCAGTCTCTTTAACTTAGTCAGTCAAGCGTTATTACGCGAAGCACACGATGCCGAATTGATGCTGGTCAATACCCGTGCTTTTGCCTATAAGGCGGATAAGCCCGCTTCGGAAGCGGACGTAATTTTTTCTTCGTCAGAGGGCGTGGTTTCGCGCGGGCAATTGGGACGATTGCCGCAGGAATTGCTGACCAAGCTCGAAAATGACGGCATGTCGGTGCAGTTAATCGACGGTTCCGAGCAAACCAGCGGCTATGAAGTCGGCAGCACCGCACAAGCCTCCTATCTGGCGGCTACGGCAAATAAAAGCTTTGCGATTTTATGGTTGTCGCCATCGGTCAGGTCGGCCTTCAGGCAACAGAGCGAGAATCTGTTGCAAGCCGCGCAGTTCAACGCCTTTACTATTCCCAGCGTAGAACAGGATTTAGGCGTCTATCTGCAACAGCATCGGGCATTCCGCTCCAAGGTTGGTTTGGATGATCATTTTCGCACCTTGCTGACGCACTATATAGCCGAGCAGGATGTGTTGCGTTTGCAGCAGGTGGTGGACAGTGCCGCCGATAACCGCTACTCATTGCTGCGGCTGATTGACCGTAACAGTAAACAGGCGCTGCTGCTAATCCATGATGCAGCCGGTATTCCGCTGGCGGTGGCTAATCTTACCGCGAAAAATCAGGCCACCCGTGAGGTCGACTTGACCGTGCCGTTGCCAAAACAAGCCATCGATTTCATTAATCAACGCAAGGCCTGGTGGTACAGGCGGGCGGGTTGATGCGGCGATACCGGCGGATTGTTTGGCTGTTGCTTGTGCTTGGGACCGGTTTATGGCTGTCCTTGCCTGTTTTTTTTGCACATGTACAGCAATGGCTTAAGCATTTGCAAACCGATGACTGGAATACCTTATCGGCAACCGTGCGCAATAGTTTGAGCTATCCTGTTACAGATCGGCAATGGCTGAGCTTTGCGATTCCGGAAGGCAGCCAACAACTGCGCATCATCACGAATGCCCATATTCAGCCGTCGCAGGCCCTGACCCCAAACCCCGACTGGACTTATGCGCTGCGTTACGAATTGCTTGACCATAACGGTGTCGTGTTGACCAACGGCCTGTATCGCCACCATAGCACGTTAACCGCTTACAAGGATCAGAGCGGCAAACTTGTTTACAATAATTATTATGCCAATCGGAATATACTGCCTTTAGACGGTCGCTTGATATTGCTGGGGATGCAACCCGTCAAGGCGGCGCGTTTTTTGCGCGTTCGCTTGGAAGCCGGGGACGGTGTTATTAAAGAGGCGGCGTTGCGCGTCTATATCCCCACTAAAATATCCGAACATCAACTGGCCAATGTGTGGCTGCGCATGAGTCAGGAGCAAAAGGACAATTTGGCTGGAAACAGCATTTATCCCGCTTCGTTACTGTCGGATGAAGAAAAGGCCAATCTTTTGAAGCATCAATGGCAAGCTGTCGGGCCTCAAGGTATTGACGGCAAAGACTACCAAACCATGACGTTATATACGCGCGATGATAAAGAGATCGGCGCTTTCGGAGATGATAAACCCCTGTTGGCTGCCGGTTTACAGGCCGATGCCATGCACTACGGCGTCATTGCACTGCCTGAAGGGGGAGGGCGGTTAAGTCTGGCTTTTAAGGCATTGGACGGCTCGGCATTAACTAGCGCCGTGGCTGCCGACCTGCAATGGTTTGGCCGCGGCTCAGACCGGCGCTGGCGGCACAACGCCGTTTGGACGGCAAGCTCAATCCGTCTGGATTACCGTCTGGACGGCGGCCTGCTGGTGATTAAACCGACATCGCCGATTATCATTAATGCCTATCTAAGCACGGCTACAGAAGCCGAGCGCGATATTAGCGATGCTTCGACAGCGATTAAAACCTATCTTGCGGACGCCGGCGTTGACTATAACATTGTCCATTACCAACAGCAGCCCACCGCATTGCGCGTCGATGTGCGCAGGCTTCTGATTGCCGGGGCAACGCCGTTACCGCAAAGCCTTCACTACCAATGCTTAAACGCCCGGCAGCAAGTCGTTGCCGATGGCGAATTAAGCGCGTTGGCGCAAGCGTCGCTGTTTGATCGCGTCGGCGCTATCATCGAGCCGCAAAACATCAGCGATCCGGTCAGTTATTATTTTAACTTACCTGCCGGGGTTACCGGATTTCGCCTGCTGGCCAATACGCCCGATTTTCTGGTTAACGCTTATAATCAACCGGTTGGTTTTACAAAACGGCAGAAGGTGCCGGAAGATGCCTATATCGCCACTGACACGCAAGACGCACGATTGACGTGGTTTCCTTTGCGGGCGCAAAATGATGACAGCCTGGCAAGACAATTGCGAGTACAGTGGCTAAACGGGCAATACCGTCCGCCTGAAGACGATCCTGACGTGTTGGCGGGGCGGTATGTCTGGCGGGATTATATTCCACAGGGTGAGACGGCGGCGCGTTACCTGTTGACCGAATACAGCGGCGATGCGCCGCGTACCGATGCGTTGGCGAGTGTGTATTGCGCTTTGCCCGTCAACCAGGATCTCTCCGTGTCGCTTGCGGCATTAACCGGATTACGCAGCGTGTCGCCGGAACTCATTTATTTGCGTGACGATGGCGGCCCGTTTAGTGCCGAACTGTGGATGCACCGGCACAAGGTGCTGGCTTTGAACTTAATGGGGCGGCAAGGAATTATACGTTTGCCTGAAACGGCTTTGGGTTATCGGTCGCTACGCTTGAACACGGATAGCGGAGGGCGTTGGTTGATGAATTATCAGGCCCAATGTCATGGACAGCGTTACTTGAAACGGCGCGTGTTTGCCCTGAATGCCGGGGCCGGTCTGGATTTTGTTGTACAGCACGGCGCTATTGATGAAGTATTGTCGGCGCGCTGGTATTCTCCGCTTAATACCGTCGAGCGCTCGCAAATTCAAGTGGACATAGACGCGATGACAACCGTCCCGCCTGCGGTCGTGTCGACAACCTGGACAAACCGAAAACAGCTATACGACATCCGGCCCTTGCCGAGCAAAGCCATGCCTGTTCTGCACACTCAGGGACAAGCATTGAGCAATGGCGAACTGTTTGCCATCCCTCTTAACAGTGATTTGCCTGCCGGTGACTACCGTATACACATTGCTCTGGCTAAAGGGTCGCCGGGCTATGTCATGTTATCGCAGACCTTGCCGGGCGTACACGATCAACGCCGTTTTTATCTGGAGAGTGGGCTTGAAATACAATAAATGGTGTTTTTTACCGGTGATATGGATGATAGGGTCGGTACAGGCTAATGATTTGGATACCGGACTGAAACGTGCGTCCGGCAAAGCGCTTGTCCATACAGCGACAGCGGACGAATTACAAGCGTTTGAAGACGCGCTGGAGACTGTCTTCAAGGGCGTCGGTACCGCCGATTGGCAGCGCTTGGGGATGCAGGCGTCCAGCCTTCAGGATTTCACCATCCTGCAAGAACTGCCGACCGCAAAACAAGGGCGCGGTTTTTTTGCCGTCAATTCGCGTGCGTCTCACAACCGGTTATTACAGGCTCCTCATGCCGATTCGGATTTGTACACAGGCAAGATTGCCAGTCGTTTGTTTTTGGAAGGCGGGTTCAAAGCTGCGCAATGGAACACAGTCAAGCGTGACATCAGCGATATGGCGCATACTCCCAATACTTATTGGCAAGCCTTTACACAGGCTTTCGCCAGACAGTATCCCGACGGCAAAATTATCCAGTTGCACGGTTTTGAGCAAGACCGGCGCAAAACCAATGCAGGCGAAGCCAGCGACATGATTTTGAGCGCCGGGCATAATTTGCCGCCGTTGTGGCTGCAACAAACCGCTGCTTGCTTAAAACAGCGCTTTCCCGCACGCGTGAGCTTGTATCAGTTGGATGTCAAAGAATTGGGCGGCACCACCAATGTACAAGGACAATTGTTGCGTAGCCTCGGACATGACGGTTTTCTGCATATTGAAATGAGTAAAAATATGCGTAAAGAATTGCTTGATAATGCCGATGCACGAAAGCTTTTTATGACCTGTTTATGAGCCTTGTCCGCAACCCAAACAGCCCGGCTATAAAGTCCCAAAACGGCGGGGCGCGGAGCAAAACCACCGTTGCCGTGGCTGCGATGATAGTGAGTCTCCGCTTCATGACTCCGGCCTGCGCCGACATCGACGCCATGCAGTTGCGCTTGTTGGATGCCTACAGCCAGGATTTGCGCTGGTACAATATCGAATCCGATCCCGAATGGCTCAATGGCGTTAAGCCCGATTACGATAAAGACTGGCGCATGCACCGGGTTATTCTGGCTCCGCGCCAGCAAACCACCGTTATCCTGCCCGCCTATGAAAGTTTGCGTTTGCACAATCCGAAACAACGCTTAAGCGGTGACGAGCTGGATGTCTTGGTTTCCAACGGCACCGGCTTGGCGGTCAAACAAGCCCTGCGACAATCCTCTGACGGGCATTCATTAGTGTTATCGCCCAACTCGGCAACACCGTTGCTGGTTCATATTGACCGGCCGGGTTTTTACACAGGCAATTTCGCCATTGCGCTATTTGTCTCGCGCATGGTGCCGTTAAACACTATTGCGCCGTACCGTATCCTGCTGGGATCGTCTGCGCCCCGGTGTTTGCTGGCGCAAAAACCGTTTGTTTTACCTG
Source organism: Methylococcaceae bacterium (assembly GCA_005772825.1). Lineage (GTDB taxonomy): Bacteria > Pseudomonadota > Gammaproteobacteria > Methylococcales > Methylomonadaceae > SXIP01. The sequence continues at coordinate 35,810 of SXIP01000138.1, forward strand.
AACTCTATCAGCAATTGTCAGCCTGGGAAAAGCAAAGCTTTGAGGTAACGGGACCGGTACGGCTGATGCTGAAAAACCGCTTGCACTATGAATCTAAAGCGGGCGAGCCGACCCAGGATTACCGTATCCGGTATTGGCTGGATGACGCCAAAGCCCAAGCGCTGGATTTTTCCACCAGCGTCGAAACCAGGCGCATCATTACAGTGAATGCGGACATCGTGGTGACCGGACGTGAAGAACGGGGCTACCTGGAAATTCCCGCCGGACGGCATAAACTGGTATTACAGGCGGATAGGGATGTGTATCTGCAAGTGTTGGCGCAAACCGAACAGGATTATTTGTTCGGCAATTTGAACAAGCCTCGAGTCAGCGTTGATGAGATTCGCAGGCAAGGCTTGCTGCCGACCACTGAATTGCCGTTGCAAGCAAAAACGGCAGTGCGAACGGCTCATGACAATCGCCGTCAGGCAGGCGGCATGGCGGCGAGTAACAGCTTCCGCGAGGCCGCTTTACAGCGCAGGGACTATCCCGCAGGCTTGGCGGAGACCGAACAATTGCAGAGCTTGAGCAGTTTTTATCGCGATTTGTTACCCGGTAAAAAAGCTTCCCCAGTCGCACAATTTATGGCGTATTTTTTAGCGGAGACGTTAGCCGATGTTAACCGGACGCAAGGCAATGCTGTGCTAGCCGATCAGCATTTATCAGCCGCCTTAAAGCGAGTCAGCAGCGCCTACTTTACCGTCCTGCCCGGCACAAAGGCAGTGGAGGCCAATGAATACACCTTGCCGACACAACAAAGCACGGGGCAATTGCGCCTGATCATCGACAAGCGCGACTGCGTAGAACGTGTGTTGCGTATACAAATTGACCGTCAACCGGCCGGAGAGATTCGCTTGCGTTGCGATATCGCGCTTAATCCCGAAGCATTTGCGTCCTCAATGGCCAAAACCGCCTTGCTTGGCTTGCAACAAGAGCACGATGCATTGAAGGTCGGTCTGCCGCCGTTTTTTTTCGGGCTCAATCAAGCCCCGGCGCCGTTTATCGCGGCGGCGGTTTACGAATTGCCTGTTCCTAAAGACGCGCGCACTGTCACGCTCCGCCAAGTAGCCGGGCCCGATGCTCCGCCTGTCAATGCAGCGCTACAGTATCGCGCCGCGAAAGCCTTTGTATCGTCCGAACACAGTTATCTGGCGCGCTTACTCGAAGCGCGGGACAAGCGCCCGTTTGCAACGTTTCTCCAAAACCTGGCTGCGGGGACGGATAGTCCGATTCAGCTAAAGGTGCTCGGTTCACCTTCTGAACCGCTTCCAAACGAATGGGTGCCTTTACAACGCTTATTACAAAGCGAATACCGCTTGTATAAGGCCTCAGTAATCGCCGATCCAACGGAACAGGCGACATTAGCGGGCGATGTACAGGTCGTGGACGATGAAATCGCCCTGGCCGACAGCGCGGAAAAACGCGGGCAATGGCTGGAAGCGTTGGAACACCGGGCGAAGGTCGTCAACTCTTCAAGCGGACCTGCGCGTCACCGGGCGCAATTGGCGCAGGCCAATGATTTAAGCAAGTTGGGTGAAGATTATTTAGCGGAAACCCTACGCCGGTATTTGTCTCTGTATGCCGATGCTGGCGTGGCGGAATCGGCCGTTATTCAGTTAAGCGAACAATATCGGGCGCAAAACAATAACGCGGCCTTGCAAACGCTCGCTGCGGCGATGCTCGTCCATCGTCCCACGGTTGAACACCGTCGTTTATTGTTAAATGCCTTAATGAAAAACGGTGAATACCGTTTTGCCCTATTGTTGGGTTTGAGTTTTTTCGAACCGGCTGCCGAACAAGCTATTGAACGAGTGCCGCTGGAGGCGATGTTAACAGCCGCCTATCAATTGGAATGGTGGGAAACTTATGACCGGCTACAGAACCAATTACCGCCTGCCCGACGCGCCTTCTGGCAGGGCTTGAAAGCCCAGCAACACGGCGATTATAAGGCCGCTCTGAAGGCGTGGTCGGCAGTTGAATTACAGCCCTGGCATGATTATTTACAACAAGGTTTACAGTTACGCGATCGCTTGATGCAGGTTACCGAGCAAAACGCGGTGTCGATCTATAAACAATGGTCTGACTGGCAACAACGATATCCCGGCTCAACAACCTGGCAAAATGCTTTATGGCATGTTAAGGATTACGCGGGCGGCGATAGCTATTATGCGGTCGAGCGCGATGTTTATTCGCAGGCCGTTAGGGCCACTGTAGAGCGGCCTGTGGTTTTGGGTGTCATGGGGCCGGTCACGTTGAATTTGCAAATACGGCCGTTACATCGATCCTCACAAGCGGATTCCGCAATCGACGGTTGGCTGCAAATTAACGATAATAATGACACCACCCGTTATCCATTCAGTAATAACCTGCCCGCACAAGGGCTTAGGGTAACCGGCGCCGATGACTTACAAGTCGGCAATGTCGTCAGCCTTGTTTATCAGGTTGGGCAAGGCTGGCATGAAGTGCATCTGAGTTCCGAGCAAGCGCCGTTGTCTATCGGCATTCAGGAGCAACGCCCTGAATTGGCGTTAAGCGTACTGCCGGTGTTACACCCGGACAGTTTTGCCGGGATGACCTCTATCGGTCGGGCCGAGAAGGTGCATACCGCTGATAAATCCGTTTTTAAATGGCTTAGCGCATGGAAATAACGCCTGCCCGAACCGGGACGCCTTGCCGTCAAATAGCCACCCTGTTGACAATGCCGCTATTACTGGTCGGTTGTTCCGTTTATGATTTTAAGCAAGCGCTTGCTCCGGCCAATAGCGCTTTATTGATACATCAGGACGGCCCGCATAATAGGCTGAGCATGCCTGTTGTGCTTGACTCGGCGCCACAGTATTTGAGCGGCGTACGCGTTAACCCCGAACAAATTCCGGTAACGCCTTCCCGCTCATTGGCTGTAGCAACGGATTTAAGTGAATCTCTTACGCCGGTTAGCAGCCTGGAACAGGCGCAGAAAACGCTGATTCGCTACCTGGCGGCTGTCGAAGAACAGCCCGAACGGGTTGAAAAACTGATAGCCGATGCCGAGCAGTTGGCGCAACGCTATAGCGATGACGCATTGATGCAATCCTTGTTGCAACGCTTGTTGCGCTACAGCGACTGGCAACCGGTGAATTCGATTATCAATAATGCGGGCATTGATTTTGTCAGTTTTAACAGTTGGCAACCGGAAAGCCCGTTTATCCGAACCCGTCGTGCTTTATTACCGCCGGTGGCGGATAATGAGCATGTGATCTTTGGCGATCAGCGCCTGGTTTTACTGATGACCAACACCGCAGCGGTCGCGCTGTCCATAGGTGCCCGCCTGGATGATATACCTTTTTTGCCTGCATCGCCGACGACCCTGATCTATCAATTGGATGGCGGCGTCGGTCGGCAGGTCGAACTGGTTGATAATGCCGATTGGCTGCGCTTTACCGTCATCGTTCCGGCAGGCGAACATGCGCTCCGACTTTATCAGCAACAGCCGGTCGGTAATCAGTACGTAAAATTGAAATTTGATGAAAATTCGACCGATTTGGCCGTAGCGCAGGAGCGCCCTTATTTTATCAGTACGGCGGCCGCCCCGTTGACGTTTTACAGCCAGGGGCCGTCGAGTTTGCGCATTGATGAACTGGACGACGGGCTTGTCTCCTATCGCTATCAGAATGTTCCCGAGGGTTGGCATACCATCAGTTTGCCGCCGCCCGCAGGAAAACCGCGCAGTTTGTTGCGCGTCAGTCAGCGGATTGCCAACTTGCAACCGAAACCACTGCGTAACCGGATCATACAGCGCAGCTTATTTCCCGTTCCGCCTGCTGTATCGGTGCCTAAAGCGCATACCGTCAGCGACAAGGTAGAGCTGGTCGATGCCTTTGCATTAGGTCGGCAAGAAGACGGCACTTGGAGTTCGGGTATTGATTATATGCGTCGAAATAACAAGCAGGAAAGCGGCTCAACGTTGCCTTTAGAGCAATTTGCCCAGTATCGGATGAATTACCGCTATTTCGACGAACCGCACGCCGCATACTGGAATTCGCAGGGTCTGTTTCGTATTCGGGAATATGGCGGCCCTACCTTTGGCTTCAATGAATCGGTTTATTACAACCCCGAGTGGTTGCCGTTTAATGTGCATTCCAGCGCCAAAGTGTTCACACAAGCGCCGCATGATGATTGGGAAGCCTTGGCGCAGTGGGATATATCCATTGCCCAGGCTTACAATCTGCATCCGAAAACGCGCATCATTCCCGGATTATCCTTCTTTGCACGGGTGATGACTCTGCACGACAGCCCATTGGACTCAAGTGCCCCCGATTTTAACGTCAGAGCCCGGGAAATCGATCAAGATGTTTATACACCCTATAAGGCGCAACACTCGGCGGGATTGACCCCGGCATTATCGCTGGAGCACCGGCCCTGGCTGGATACGGTTTGGTCGGTTAAAGGTGCGGTGCAGTCTTATGAAGACCTCAATTTTACCAATCCCGATCACTATAGAAGCGAATTCCATTGGCAACAATTACTGGGTAGTGTGGTGTTGGATGCGTCTTATCGCACGGCATTTTACCAGGCAAACGGGGTCGACAGGCCGCATGCCGTTACCCGCAGTTTCGCTGAACTGGAATTGAATTGGCAACACTGGACCCGTCATCAAAACCGCATCGAGGTCTCCGCGCAGTACGGCTACGACATGCAACGCGACGCCCACCTTGCCACGTTGTCATTGACCTATCACTTTGGCGAAGGACGCGGACTCAGGGATTTTGCCCCCCATGAAATTGATTTTCGCGATATTCGGCAACGACAGTCCGGCAACGCCGATAATAATGTGATGCGCGATGCCGGTGCTTCCGCGCAGTAATGGCTAACAGTGCAATGAGACAATCATGAGCGCGCAAATCTTCAGCCTTAGCCGTCAAGAAATAATCGACTTGCTGGTACGTGGACAGAATCGCTATTGGCAGCAACTGAATGCCGATTTGCTTGAGCGGTTATGCGCCGACTTTGAATACTGGCCGGAGGCGACTTTTGCCGAATCGGAACAAGACCGCAGTGAGTTAGGGCGAAAGGCCCAGCATCTGGTCAGTTTTATGCGCTACGATATCGGCCAGATTGTCGCCGGTTTGGCAACCCTGGAAAATCAATTCGGCACCTACAGTAATCGCTATACCAAAGCCCGGACTGACGAGGATAAAAAACTGCACATTCTGGATTACGCCAAGACATTAGGCGCCACCGATCACGAGTTGCGTCAAGACGAGCGGGCCTTTAAACGCTGGTTTGGACATGATGCCGTCAGCGACCGCTACCAACGTCGGCACTTGGAAACAGAGCGCTATTTGAGTTTTATTTTGCAGTGCCTAGGTCGAATGGCCGCGTTGGTGCTCGCCGAAGACGGCGATATTGTCGGCTATCGGCGCTTATGGCAACGCTTGGCCCTGGAGCCGGTGTTGCAACCTTTATTGGAATACAAAGGCGACAAGCGCGTGGTGATCAGTGCGTTTAATGCCTTGTCCGTCGCCTTGCTTGCTGTACCGAAAGATCTACAGCACAGTAGCGTTTCCGAGGCCGGCTTACGGTTTATTTATCACGCCTGCTTTAAAGGCAGCCAGTCGATCTGGGTGCAATGCGAAGCCTTGAGTTTATTACAAAGCGCATCGCCGCAATCTTTAAAGGTGGTGCTAGGCAAGCGCCTTAGCTATCCTAAAAACACTGAAGATTTGTTTGTGCGCCGCAAAGTCGTGCAAATCATCGCCGAGCAACTCGCGGTCGAACCCGAACTGGCAGACTTATATGAATTAGTGCTACAGGACCCTTGTCCGTCGGTGCGGCAAAAGCTGGCCGACATGCTGCCGGAAACCGGTCAGGCCGTGATGAAGCGCTATTATCCGGCGCTGTTGTTTACCGATGTCGCACCGCCGGTTCGCGCTTCCGCCTTGCTAAGTTTGTTGCCGTTGCTGCAACGCGAGGAGGGTTTTGATTTGGCCCTGGCGTATTTACAACAAAGCCTGACAACCGAAAAAGAGCGTTTTGTGTTGCGGGTGGGCTTGCATGTCTGCCGCACCGGACTGGACAAGCTGTTAGCCGCCAACCGGCCTTTCCCCAAAGAGACCTATGTAAACAGTTTATTGCCGGCGCTTAAGGAACTGCACGAAAATCAGGCGTCGCTGGCGGTGAGACGTTACGCCGCGCAAACCAGCGAATATTTATTGTGTCACGCCGACGAAGACAAACACCGGCGTATTACCAGCCTGGCCCGATTCCTCGATACTGTTCCGCCCGGTAAAACCCGGCGCATTCCGAAGTCGCTTTTGACATCGGACGATGCCGAATTAGGACGCTTATTGTCGGTGCTTGCTCAGAACGATTTCGGTTTCGACATAGAAAATAACCTGTTTGGGCGTTTCGTCACCCGAGGTCATGCTTTCGGATTTCGCATCTGGCGATTTTTGCACGAGTTCCGGCATCCGTCGCCTGATAAACGCCAGGCCTTCAATCATACGATTGGCCGCTTATTCTGGGGCGACATGCGAGTGCCTTCGGCGATTTTATCCGAGCTTGCCGAAACCAAAGTGCCCGGTGAACCGTTGTTTATGGATACCGAGGACGGCTGGCGCGGTTATTTGCCGTTAGTTGACGAAGTGATTTCGGCGTTGGCCTTAGGTCGTCAAAGCAGCTATTTTTACCACAGTGAAGGCATTACCCGACTGCAACCGCCGCGCAATGTATTTACGCGCTGGCGGGCAAGCTGGACGATTACCTGGCGCTTTGCCGACTATGCACGTCTTAGAAATTGGCAGGAAAAAAGCCAGCAACCGGCGCAAAGTTATCTGAACGCGCTGGCCGAGTTGGGTATTAAAGTGACATTTACCGGGTACGAAACCGAAAATCCCCGTTTTCAGTCCGTCGATCCGGCGGTGTTGCGGTTTTTTCCGGCATTTTTCCCGGCGCTGCCCGGCGCGGACCAGGCGTCATCGCTGTGGACCGATTTTAAAGATTACTTCGTTTCCGTGTATGAAAATTCACTGTATGAATTGGCGATTTTTATGATGGCGGCTGTCGGCTATTTCATGGGCAGGAATATTTACCTCTATCGGAAAATAGTCGATGCCAGAAACCGGCTGCCGCTAGTGTTGGGCGGCTGGGGAACCCGCGGCAAGTCCGGTACCGAGCGCATCAAGGCCGCGTTAATCAATGCCTTGGGACACAGCATCGTGTCCAAAACCACCGGCTGTGAAGCGATGTTTTTGCATGCCCATCCGTTTGGGACGCTACGGGAGATGTTTTTATTCAGGCCCTACGACAAAGCGACGATTTGGGAGCAGCACGCGCTGGTTTGTTTAGCCGATAAATTACACTGCGAAGTGTTTTTATGGGAATGTATGGGTTTAACGCCCTCCTACGTCGACATCCTGCAACGGCAATGGATGCGCGATGACATATCCACTATTACCAACACCTACCCGGATCATGAAGATATTCAGGGCCCGGCAGGCGTTAATATTCCGCAAGTAATGACCAATTTTATTCCGCATAACGGCTCGTTGCTGACTACCGAAGAGCAAATGCGCCCGATTCTGCAAACAGCGGCACGGCAGCGCAACACGCGCTTTAAACCGGTGGGTTGGCTGGAAGCCGGTTTATTGGCGGAAGACGTGTTGGCGCGCTTTCCCTACGACGAACACCCATTTAATATCGCCCTGGTGCTGGCGTTAGGTGAAGAGTTGGGTATTGATCGCGATTTTGCGATAAAAGAAATGGCCGACCGCGTGGTTGCCGACATCGGTGTATTGAAAACCTTTCCTCCCGCGCCCTGGCGTAGTCGGCGCCTGGAATTCGTCAACGGCATGTCGGCCAATGAACGCTTCGGGTGTTTAAGTAATTGGCAACGTTGCGGTTTCGACCAAATAACGCCGGAACAACATCCCGGCACCTGGATCACCATTGTGGTCAACAATCGCGCCGACCGCATTGCGCGCTCGCGGGTGTTTGCCAGCATTATCGTCAAAGACATCAGCTATGACCGTTGCGTGCTGATCGGCAATAATCTGACGGGCTTGGTCAGTTATATCAAAGAAGCCTGGGCCGAATGGCGGGACACCATCAGCCTGCAGGCGCTTGACGAAAGCCCCGCCGCTATTGCGCTACGCATGGCGCGACGCTTTCGCATCCCGTACACGCAAGCATTGCTGCAGCAACGATTGGGCATCATGTTGAAAGCTCAAAATGAAGCCGTCGATATGGCGGCCGTGCTGGCGTTGAAGGATCAACCCGAGGCGTTACGGGCTTATTTATTAGCGGAAAACATTGCCCACCACCAGACCATTATTAACTGTTTTCAGCAAGACACGGCGTTGTTGGCCGGTTATGAAAATTTCATCAAACAAATCGGTCAGGCAAACGACCAGGTTACGGAAAGCCTGGAAAAAGACTTTCACAACTTGCTCTGGCAATGGTTCGAGCAAAAACTGGTCGTGGTTGAAGACTATTACGCTACCGGCAATCAAGTCATAGAAACCATAGGCCACGCCACCCCGCCGGGGTTCTATAACAAGATCATGGGTATTCAAAACATCAAAGGAACAGGGCTGGATTTTGTCTATCGATGGCAAGCATGGGAAACCTGTAGTAAAGCCTGCCGGCAACTCCTCGATCCATCCGCCGCGGAATCGGCGCGAGGACTGCGCGCTCTGGCCGCATTTCAGGAACACGGCGTCTTGACCGAAGAAACCGTAACAACAACGTTAACTCAAATGTTTGACTCGTTGATTGCCCAAAATGAATATTACCAAGCTGAATTGCGACTGATTAAAGCCACTTTGGAACAGGCTTTAACGCGTTTGGCTAACCAAAATAACCCAAAAACCTCCGGCAACTCATGGCTAAGTTCTGTTACCAATGTTTTGGAAGCTTTTTTGGATGCCGGAGACGCCGTTAAACGCCGCAAAACCGCCGATCAAATCTATAAAGATCTTATTACCGAGCGCATCAGCCACGAACGCGCGGCACTCGAATTACAACGCATCAATAAACGCCAAAAAGGCGGGTGGCTTCAAAAACAATAAACGGGCGTTACTCAGTCAAACCCAAATCTGCTGGGTTTTAGTGCATCGCCACGAACGGTATTAATGATCAACCCCCGCATCATCAAACGTAGCCATTTCATTCAAAAATCCTAGCGCTGATTGCAGTAACGGAAAAGCGATGGCGACGCCGGAGCCTTCGCCGAGGCGTAGTTCCATAGCCAGCAAGGCCTTGGCGTTAAAGTGGTTTAATAAGGCTTGGTGGCCTTGTTCGCTGGAGACATGGCTGAACACGCAATAATCCAGCACTTCCGGGTATAGTTTAGCGGCGACCAACAGCGCCGCGCTGGCTATAAAGCCATCGACCATAATCAGCATGCCCAGTTCGGCGGCTTTCAGATAAGCGCCGACCATCATGGCGATTTCGAAGCCACCGAAGGTTGCCAGTACCGATAACGGTGCTGTGGTGTTGTCATGGTGTGCAATGGCCTGTTGTAATACGGTCAACTTGTTCTGTAGCTGCTGATCGTTTACGCCGGTACCGCGACCGACGCATTGTTCCAGTGGGATAGCCGTCAAGGCGTGCATCAGCAAGGCCGCAGACGAGGTATTGCCGATGCCCATTTCACCGAAACCGGCGCAGTTGCAGCCCTTTTCATATTGCCGCCTTACGATGTCCGATCCGGCGCGGACAGCTTTCAGACAATCGGCTTCGGTCATGGCCGGATGGCTCAGGAAATTGCGGGTGCCTTTGCCGATTTTTGCATCGATCAATGCCGGGTGAGTGTCCAGGTCGGCGTTTACTCCGGCATCGACAATCAGCAATTCCAGTTGGTGTTGCCGGGCAAAAACATTAATCGCAGCGCCTCCGGCCAGGAAATTCGCCACCATTTGCGCGGTAACGATTTGCGGGTAAGCGCTGACGCCCGCTTCGACGATGCCGTGGTCGCCAGCAAAAATGATGATGCAGGGTTTGTTTAAACTCGGTGTCAGCGTGTTTTGACAGCGACCGATTTGCAAGGCCAGCGCTTCCAGTTGGCCTAAAGAGCCCAACGGTTTGGTTTTCTGGTCGATTTTGGCTTGTAATGCGGGCGTCAGTGTTGATTTCAGCGGGTGTATAACAAAGTCTAGCGGCACGGTGTATTCCATTGGTTTTCAAATAACAAGTTTTTCAGGTCTTTACGATCGGCCCATTGGCTCTGTTCCAGCATCGGTTTATCGTAAAATTTTTCCACATGACCCAGGCAAAGAACGGCGACGGGTTGACTGTCTTCGGGCATCTGTAACAGCGTTCTCAAGGCTTCGGGTTCAAACAGCGACACCCAGCCTAACCCTAAGCCTTCAGCCCTTGCCGCCAGCCACATATTTTGAATCGCGCAGGCCAGCGAAGCCAAGTCCATCTCCGGCAAGGTGCGCCGACCGAAAATATGTTGTTGCCGTTGCTCGCATAATGCCGCGACCAGCACGACACCGCAGTCCAGAATGCCTTCTACTTTCAGCTTCATGAATTCGTCCTCGCGCTCGTTCAGCGCTTTGGCGGTGAGGATGCGTTCCTGCTCGACGAGACCGTGAATTGCTTTGCGCAAGTCGGGGCAGGTGATGCGAATGAACCGCCACGGCTGCATAAATCCGACGCTGGGCGCATGATGGGCGGCATCGAGCAAGCGATTCAACAGCTCGGGATCAATCGGATCAGGCAAAAAATGGCGCATATCCCGGCGTTCGTAAATGGCGCGATAAACGGCGGCACGGTCGGCGTCCGGGTAAGGGGATTGAGGCATGATGAGCTTGATTGGTAATGGAATATCAACATTTAGCGTGCCTTAATGCTAATGGACAGTCGGCTAAATGGGCGTGTATTATTCTAATAAATTATCGTCAACGAAGGAGTTTATATGGCCAATCTAGCCTTGGTTCTACCAGAGCAGCCGGTTACGCCCGAAGCGTATCTGCTGATGGAAAACGACAATAACATCGGTATCCGCCATGAGTATGTTAACGGTCTCGTCTACGCCATGACCGGGGCAAGCCGTAATCATAACAGAGTAACTCGCCGCCTTATGAGGCTTTTAGATCAACATTTGCAAGGGTCCTCTTGCGAGCCGTTTCAATCGGATATGAAAGTAAAAATCCAGCGCGGCGACGATGTGCGTTTTTACTACCCGGATGTGCAAGTGACTTGCGAGGAGGAAACCGATCGCTATTATAACGAACACCCTTGCTTGATTATGGAAGTTTTGTCCGAGACCACGCAGCGCGTTGACCGTACAGAAAAACGCCTGGCCTATCAAATGATCGAACGATTACAGGAGTACGTTCTGCTATCGCAGGATTCCTCCTATCTGGAAATTTATCGCCGCCGGACCGAGTGGCGGCGTGAGAGTTTTAGCGGAAGCGACAGTATTACGCTGGAATCGGTTGGTTTAACTTTTCGGGTGGAAGAACTTTACGAAATATAGCAAAGTTTACTTGCTCAGCTTTAATCTTCATGAACCAAATCGACTTTATCGTAAATATCGCTCAAGGCCAGTGTTTCGCCCAGTTGGGCAATGGGCAAGTTATCGGTCAGGGCGCTGTATTCGGTTAACAACCATTGCTTGGGCGCTTGTTTGACAAAATGCTCGACATGGACTTTATCCTGGCTGATCAGTATATAGTCCTGCAAATCGGGTAGATGACGATAAATTTCAAATTTTCCGCCACGGTCGTAATCTTTGGTGCTGTCGGACAGGACTTCAATCAGCAATTGCGCGTTACAAACCGTGTCGCGGCGGTTTTGCCAGTAGTCAGGTTGGCCTTTTATCACCAGGATGTCGGGGTAGGTGAAAGATTCGGTGTCGGGGATCTGGAGTTTTACATCGCTTGCCAATACACGGTAATCGCGTTTTTTAAACGCAATACCTAAAATGATGCACAGGTTGATAACAATTTGGTTGTGATTAATGGTGCCGCCTGCCATTGGAAAAACCTCCCCTGCATAATATTCGCTTTTAAATTCGGCGACTTCTTCCGCCGCCAAATAATCTTCAATCGAGTAATGTTTTAATACGGGTACTGTGTTCATTGTGTTGACCTGTTGTTTGGCATCTGAGGCAATGGCTTCCTGACTAAACCGCGTATGGATGCACTGCCTCAAACCCATGCACCTTGGCTTTGGTGGTAAACACAGGCGGCGTCCAGCTTTGTTGTTCCTGCCCCGCGATATAGCCGGCCAGCCAGTTTGCCTGACTGCGTATCGGTAGTACGAAGGCGTAGAGTTTTCCGTTCGGTAATTCCGCGACATCGCCCAAGGCATAGATGTCTTCATCACTGGTTTGCAGATACTGGTTGACCTTGATGCCTCTGCCGACTTCCAGACCGGCTTGTTCGGCCAGTTCGGTATGCGGCTTGAAACCGCACGCGACAATCAGCGCATCAAATTCGCTGGTCACATCGGTTTTTACGCAGACTTTTTCCTCCTGCTTGATAAAGCCCTGCACCGCCTGATTCAACAACACCTTGACGCCGGAATCCTGTAACACTTTATGCAACAAGGCTGAATCTTCGGGTTGTAACTGACGTTCCATCAATCGGTCCATGGCATGAAACAGCGTGACTTTATCGCCGACAACGGCGAGGTCGGAAGCGACTTCACAACCGATCAAGCCTCCGCCGATGATGGCCCACTCAGGTTTCCGGTTTTTATTTACAAGCCCTGTACGAAACTTGCGCAAGGCTTTTAAATCAACCAGGCTGTTCAAACAGAAAAACAGTTGGCTATAGGGCCTGAAGGGAGGCGGGATGAACGCCGCAGAACCGGGCGCCAGGATCAATTTGTCGTAATTGAGCGATTTTTCCTGACAGGAGCCTTCAATGGCAATGGTTTTGTTGCTTCGATCAATCGCCGTTATGTCGGCACCGCTGATGACGTTGATGTTATTTTCGCGCAGCTTATCGAAGGTTTTCAGGATAATGGTTTGTTCGATGGTGTCCTTGCTGAAGCCGCGGGAAAGCAGAGGCCGTGAATAATAGCCGTCATTTTCCCTGGTTATCAACGTAATTTCCGCGTCTTCGGAGTGTGACCGATATTTTTCCGCGAAACTGACACCGGCTACACCGGAACCTATTATTACGATTTCCATACTGCTCTCCTCTGTACCGGCTGTAGCCGGTCAAACCATAACCAAATTAAATCATTAATTCAAATTCGCTTTTGTCTACGCCGCATTCAGGACAACGCCAATCATCCGGTATTTCTTCCCAACGCGTACCGGCTTCAATGCCGGAATCAGGATCGCCTTCCGCTTCATCATAAATATGACCGCAAACGCCGCACTGGTATTTTTTATAATCTGACATCATCATTGTTCTCTTTTAAAGTGTTTATTCAGTATATATTCTACTTTTTGGGATGACCCCTTAAAGTGGGCCTGACTGTAACAGTTCTATTGTAATTTTCAATGCAAATTTATTTAAACGGCAGGTAAGAGGCTGCATCCTGTTTATAGATTTGGATGGCTTGTTGTTCCCTCGCTAAAAATTGTTCGATCGCTTTTGCAAACCGGGCGTCTTTAAGCCAATGCGCCGAATAGGTCGACACCGGCTCAAATCCACGGGAAATTTTATGTTCGCCCTGCGCACCGGAATCGAAGCGCTGCAAGCCGTGTTCAAGACAATAATCCAGGCCCTGGTAATAGCAGGCTTCAAAGTGCAGGGCGTTATACTCTTCATAACAACCCCAATAGCGGCCATACAGGGTATCGTTGCCGATAAAGCTCAGCGCGGCGCCGACATAGCGCTTGTCTTTGACGGCCAGCACCAGCAATAACCTATCACCCATCGTTGCCGCAAGTTGCTGAAAAAACGCTTCATTTAAGTAGGGCTGCGAGCCTTTTTTTAAGTAGGTCATGGTATAAAATTGGAAAAACACCTGCCATTGCTGTGCGCTGGCGGCTTTCCCGGTAATGCGCAACAGTTCGACACCTTGCTCATCGACCTTGCGCCGTTCCCGTTTGATCATTTTGCGCTTGGCTGCGTTTAATGTATCCAGAAAATCATTAAAATCCCGGTAGCCTTTGTTAAACCACTGAAACTGCACGCCCTCGCGTATTCCCAATCCCAATGAACGCAACAATTCGGTTTGTTGCAAGTCGGGAAACAGGCAATGCCATGAAGAAGCGTCCTGTTGTTCGGACAGTTGTTTGATAAATGCCAGCAACAGACGGGTAATTTCAAGCCGATCACCCGTGTCTTTGACACAGAGGCGCGCGCCTTGACAAGGCGTAAAGGGGATGGCGGTCAGCCATTTGGGATAATAGTCCAGCCCGGACTGGTGATAGGCATGCGCCCATTGATGGTCGAAAACGTATTCGCCGCGTGAATGGCTTTTAAGATACAGCGGCATGAAAGCAAGCAATTCATCGTCTTTCATCACCAGTAGGTGCGCAGGCAACCAGCCGGTTTGCTCCGATACCGAGCCGCTTTGCTCCAGTGCCGATAAAAACTCATGACGCAGAAAGGGATAAGCCTCACCGGCAAGATGATTCCACGCTAGCCTATCTACCTGCGCCATGCTGTTGATCATTTTTATTTGCATGAAAAACTGTTGGCTATTTTTAGTGCTTTTCGTGAGCAGCGATCATGGGCATTATTCGTTAATACTACGCCGCGGATCAAAAGCATCCTGCACGGTATCGGCAAACAGGTTGGCGGCCAGCACCAGCGCGAACATAAACACAAAAGCGGCGGACAAGGACCACCAAACTACCGGTTCTCGGGCCATTTCCAGACGCGCGCCGTTAATCATGTTGCCCCAACTGTAAGTGGTCGGATCGACGCCGATATTGATATAGGACAACACGGCTTCGGCCAGGACCAGCGAACTGAAATCCAGCACTACCGAAATTAACACGATGTGCATGACATTGGGCAGGATGTGGCGTAGCAAAATCCGGCCCTGTTTGACGCCCAGGGCATGGGCCGCCTGCACGTATTCCATTTCCCGAAGCTTCAGGGTTTCCGCCCTGAGCAATCGGCACAAGCCGGTCCAACTGGTTACACCGAGAATCAGGCAAAGAAACAGCAGGCGCATATCCGCGCGCACCACGACGCTGGTGAAATCGGCTTCGTGATTGGCCATATAAACCTGAACGACCAGGATAGATGCGGCTATCAACAACACGCCGGGAATGGAATTTAACGTCGTGTAGATATATTGAATGACATCGTCCACCCAGCCGCGGAAAAAACCGGCGAGGATGCCGAAAATGATCGCCATCGGCAACATGATCAAGGTTGTCAACGTGCCGATAACCAGGCCGGTGCGTATGCTTTTTACGGCTTGATAAAACACGTCTTCGCCGACTTTGTCCGTGCCCAGGACGTGGTAATAGGCGGATAAATCGATCAGCGTGTAAGCGAGCGTGATAATAATAAAGATGACCGCCCAAATGGTGACGGCTGATTCGCTGCTTTTGGTATTTGCGTTAGCCGACATGTTGCGGGTAAGCCGGACCGCACCGTTTACACCCAGATACACGAGCAAAAACAAGCCGACACCTTTTGCAAAACCCAGTCCGGTTTTTTGCAACACATCAGGCAGATGCTGGGTGTCCGGATCATCCAGATGCCTGCCGCCGAACTCCAGGCGCGGATAGCCCCATTGCATGGTGCCGTCTGCTGTCGCCATCATTTCTTTGCTGTAAAGCGTTGTTGCAAAAGGCGCCGAATAGGTTTTTTCGCCATGCTCCCGGAGCGGTGTCGCCCAATCATCCAGAAGGCTGATAATTTCATTGCCTTTATCATTGGCAGGCTTGAAATGCACGGAATCCAGCAAGCCGATCAGCACAAAGAATACCAGCACCACCAGCGACACCATGCCGGTTTTATTACCCGCTATTTGTTGCAAGGGGCGCTTAATGTGTTCCTGACCGCAGAGATAAAATCCCAAGCCCAGCATGGTCAGAATCAGCGAAAAAATCAGCGCGTCAGTCCATAAAATAATCATTACGAAAACCTATAGCGGTAATTTTTTTATACGTTAACGCTGCTTTTTTCATTCGTTCCGTCGGTTCCGGCGGATTATCCAGCAGGGCAAAAAACATCTGCCAATCATTGCTGTCGAAGCGGGTTTTTTCATGTTCTGCAATAACAGTCTGTGCCTTTTCACGAATACTTTGTCTGATAAATTTACTTTTGTCCAAATTGGCATAGCTTCTCGCTTGTTCAAGGACCTGCAATGTCACCGCATCGATCCGAATTTTTAATACCGCCTGCTTATTGGTTGCTGTCATAATTTACCTCGCTTTGTGTCCCTGAATTTATAATAAATCGGCCCATTGTACCCACAAACTGCAAGAGCACCCACTTCTACTTTCACGGTGATCCCGCTATGCCAAATAAGCTGTCATTCCGGCATACCCTCAGGCGGACAAGTGGATTGCCGGAGCCGATAGATCGCTT
Organism: Methylococcaceae bacterium; assembly: GCA_005772825.1. Classification (GTDB taxonomy): domain Bacteria; phylum Pseudomonadota; class Gammaproteobacteria; order Methylococcales; family Methylomonadaceae; genus SXIP01. The sequence goes on from SXIP01000138.1 coordinate 52,294, forward strand.
TTTACGATGTTTGCAAAAATTTATCTGATTTATCTGCGGGACGGCGCACTATTGTCGTAACAGATGATCAAAATAATTAAAAAAGGCGGGTTGAAAAAGCTATACTCAACAGACTTCCACAGGTAGCGATAAGAGAGACCAAATGAATTTGAATCTGGAAAAAATAAACGGTGTCAGCGTACTTTTTGTTCAGGAAGAAAGAATAGACGCGCATAATTCGAGTGAATTAAAGGAAGCACTACTGCATATGATAGAACAGGGTGATGTCACTATTATTGTTCAGTTAGAGCAGGTGCGTTTTATCGATAGCTCGGGATTGGGCGCGTTGCTGTCGGGTTATAAAAATGCGGCGGCAAAATCAGGCAAGCTTGCTTTGGCCTGTTGCAGGCAACAGGTATTATCGATGTTTGAGCTAACCCGGTTGAATAGGGTCTTTGAGATTTATGCTGATTTGAACGAAGCTTTTGACAATGAAACCTAGAGGTCGTGTATGTGCGTTTCGACGATTCAGATAGATGTTATTATCCCGACACAAACCAAATACCTGAATTTGATCGGGAGTATTGGTGAGCGTATAGCCAAGGAACTGGATCATTATGCCGGTGACCGGGAGGCCTTGGCTTACCATCTAAACCTGGTATTGACGGAAGCGACCGCAAACGCCATCAAACATGCCAATTATGATAACCCGAAAGACACGGTCAGAATCCTGATTCATATTCAGGATAATGAACTGAATATCAAGGTTTATGATCACGGACAGGGCTTTGATCTGGAATCGGTGCCGCTGCCCGATTTTGAACATCCGAGAGAAGGTGGCATGGGTTTATATCTCATTCGGACATTAATGGATTCAGTCACCTATACCAAACTGGATGATTGCAATGTCCTGGAAATCATCAAATATCTGTAGCGAGGGCGGGCTTTGAATAGGTTAACGACAACAACTGATAATAGCGTCAACGGTACCTGGGATGTAAGGTTCCGGGAATTGGCGACAAGGGCTTTGGGAGTGGAATCCGCTGATGGTTTGCGGCGGAAATACCATGCGGCGTTGTCGGCTGAATACCAGGCTTTGGTGTCGCCGCGTTATGCCTTGCAGGATCTGCTGCATCTTGAACGGCTGACCGAATCGGAGCATCAATGCGTCAGTCTGATCAATCCATGTCAGAACGTCGAGCATTACCGCCTGCATTTTTACAGTCGGCAGGAACGTTTCCTCGATGAATATATTCCTCTCCTCGAGAATATGGGCCTCAGGGCGATGGACCAGGTTCAGTTTGCCATGGTGATTGACAGCACCCCGCTGTTTATTAAAAGTTTCACCATTAAATCGGCAAAGGGCCAGTGCGCCGCATTTCCGGTATTAAGACGCCGGATGCTGGATACCATTCAAATGATGATGGATGGCAAAGTGGAAAATGATGCGCTCAACAAACTGTGCGTACTCATAGGCATGAGCTGGCAGGCTATTGATGTGCTCCGTGCTTACCGTAATTATTATCTGCAAGTAGCGCATCACACCACCCGAATTAGTGTCCACCATGCCTTGATTAATAATCCGCACGTCGCGCTTTGCCTGTTTAACTACTTTGAAGCCCGCTTCAGGCCAGATCCCGATTGGGATGATCTGATGCTCAGGGAGGAACAGGCGCTGTTTCCGTTGCGTTTGCAATTGCTGGAAAGCATGTCATCGGTTGCCAATATTAATGATGACCGGATTTTACGCACGTTTTTTAACCTGATTGATGCGACGATGCGCAGTAATTTTCATCTGCGCAGGGACTTGGCTGATTATTTCATCGCTTTTAAAATCAACAGCCTGGGTGTTATCGATATGCCCGCTCCCAAGCCGCAAAACGAGATTTATGTGCATGCCGTGGATATGGAAGGCATTCATCTTCGCGCCGGTAAAATTTCCCGCGGCGGTATTCGCTGGTCCGATCGTTTCGATGATTTCAGGACTGAAATACTGGGCTTGATGCAAACGCAGATCAGTAAAAATGCCCTGATTATCCCGACCGGCGCGAAAGGTGGTTTTGTCGTCAAACCAACAACACCGAGCGGTAAGGCGCTGCTGCAATCGGCTGCGGAACGGGAGAGAGACGCCGGAAAAAAAGCCTACCTGACCTTGATGCACGGCTTGCTGGATTTAACCGACAATTACAGCGGCGATGAAGTTGTCAGAGTTCGGAACCTGATTGCCTATGATGACCCGGACCCGTACCTGGTGGTCGCTGCCGATAAAGGCACGGCGAAATTTTCGGATATCGCCAACGGAGTCGCTGCCGAATACCGTTTCTGGCTCGATGACGCGTTCGCCAGTGGCGGCTCTCACGGCTATGACCATAAGGCCTTGGGTATCACCGCGCGCGGTGCCTGGGAATGCGTCAAACGGCATTTCCGGGAACTGGGCAAGGATATTCAAAACGAAGCCTTTACGGTCGTCGGGATCGGCAGTATGGACGGCGACGTGTTCGGCAACGGCATGTTGTTGTCGCCTTGTACCCGCTTACTGGCGGCGTTCAGCGGTCAGCACATTTTTATTGATCCGAACCCGTCCGATAATCTTGCCGCATTTAACGAACGCAAACGCTTGTTTGAATTGCCGGGATCAAGCTGGAATGATTATGACCGGACCCTCATTTCCGAAGGCGGCGGCGTTTATCTTCGCTCGGCGAAAGACATACCGATTTCTCCCGAACTGAAAAAATGGTTGGGTGTTCGCTACAAATCGCTGGATGGCGAATCCCTGATCCGTTACCTGTTGGCGGCGCCGGTCGAATTACTCTGGCTGGGCGGTATCGGAACCTATATCAAAGCCGGTACGGAAAAGCACGAAGATGTCGGCGACAGAAGCAATGATAACGTGCGCATGGATGCCGCCAATCTAGGGGCGATTGTGGTCGGTGAGGGCGCTAATCTGGGCTTTACCCAAAAAGCGCGCATTGAATACAGCTTACGCGGCGGACGTATTAATACCGATGCGGTTGATAATTCCGCCGGGGTCGATACTTCCGATCATGAAGTAAATTTAAAAATCCTGCTGACCGGTCTGCAAAAGAAAAAACTCATCGACGATTATCAGTCGTTATTTATCGACATGACGGAAGCCGTCTGCCGATTGGTATTGGCGAATAATTATGCGCAAAGCCTCTGTCTTTCCCTGGAGCAATTACGCAGCAAGGAAAATCCGGCGGCATTTTTACAACTCGCCGAACAACTGGAATCGGTTGGCTTTCTGGACAGGGTCGTGGAGTCTTTTCCTTCCACCAAGGAAGTTCTGGCGCGTCCCGAGCAAAGATTAACCCGCCCCGAGCTTGCCGTATTGATGGCATCCGGCAAAATGTACTTGACCCAGCAAATACAAAACCAGTCCGCCTTACTGCATGATGAGTGCTGTGAACCTTATTTGCAGGCTTATTTCCCTGAACAGCTCAGCAGCCGTTATAAAAGCCACTTTGCCGCGCATCCCTTATCCAGGGAAATTAAAGCCACCATGATCAGCAACCTGATCATTAATCAGGCGGGCTGCGGTTTTTTAAACCTGGACATCGATAGCGAAAATAGCCGCATTCTGGATCATGTCAGTTGCTACCTGACATTTGACCGGGTACTGGAAGGTGACGCGCTCAGGCGGGCGATTTATGCGCTGGATAATAAAATTCCGGCAGACAAGCAATATGATTGCCTGATGCAACTCGAAGAAACGCTGGCCGGTTTTTGCCGGTGGGAATTGGCGCATGATCTTAAAATACGCCCGGATGCGCAAACGATCAGCACCTATAGCCGGTATTTGAATGAATATAGCGCTTACTTTAGCGACAAATGCTCGCCTTGCGAGATCCGTATCGATGTCAAGGGCATCAGCGCCGACGAAGGGGTCTATTTTAAAAATCAACGTGAGCACTATTTGCAGGCAGGTATTCCTGAGGCGCTTGCCCAAAAACTGGCCTTGATCAGCAGCTTGAGGGATTTTCCGTTGATCGTTTCCTTGTCCATTGAAACGGCCTGTGATTTTATCGCTGTCCTGAATCTCTTCAAGGAGATCACCTGCTATCTGGGTTTACATAAAATCTATGAGCGTCTGGCGCTTATGCCCGGTTATGATTATTGGGAGCGCAAGGTATCGACCGATTTACAGGCTGAGATGAAACACGCGACAGGCCGTCTGGTCCGGATTATTCTGTCAAGCGAAGCCGCAAGCTGTTCCGCTTATTTTGAGTCCGCCGATAAAAAACAAAAACTGAATCGATACCGGCATGTCTATCAGGAAATCGGCGCGCTATCATCACAGACCTTGTTACCGTACATTGCTCTGGGTAAAGAGTTGGATGCCTTGCTTGAAAGGCTGCAAAGCTGAAATTGATCGGCATTTGCAGAATCGTTTTATACTGCAATACTATCCCGGTCAGAATCCATTACCCTTCAGGTCATCAGAATGAATCAACGCAGTTTTTTCGCTAACCGCATCCAGGGCATCCTGTCTGCGGCCTTGATTTTTTGCCCGCTTGAGGCGTTTGCCGTCAATGCCTGGAGCTATCATCAGGAAAGCGACCGGTTAACCAACTTGACTTATAGTTTCGCCCAATCGCCGATGCCGAAGCGCGGGGCTTATGACGATATGCGGCTGGAGATTGTTTGCCGGGATAATAAATTACAGGTGGTTATTGACGCCGACAGTTTGATTACGTCGCAGGGCAGCGCTTTTGATGTTGAGTACCAGATCGATAAAAAACCGCCAGTGAACATTCAAATGCGCACTTTCCCGGACTCGAAGCGAAAAGGCTATTCAGACCAGGATGCCAAGCGCATCAGCGACGATATTCTGACCGGGCAGGCCATTTTTATCCGGGTCAATACCATCATCAAGGAAGTACTGTCCAGTTCGATCTCCCTGCAAGATGCCGCCAAGCCGATACAGCAGGTCTATGCCGATTGCGGTCTAGCTCTGTCCGGTGACTCTGATGCCGAGCCGGTTTATAGCTTGGCTGATTTTGAACGGGATTTCGGCAAGCTTTCCACCGAACAGCAACAGCAGGTGCTGGATAAAATCAAAAAAATAATCATGGAAATACCTTAATGTTGAGACTATTCACTACCGAAAGCGGCACGCTGAAAGAACAGACGCCGCCTGAAAAGCCGCTCAATCAGGCGACCAACGCAGCCTGGATCGATGCCCACGATCCCAGTGACGAGGAGCGTGCCGAGTTGCAGTCGTTTTTGCGTACGTCTCTGCCGGAATCCGATGATGTCGAGGAGATTGAATCTTCGGCGCGTTACTTTTCCGATAATATCGGTATCCATGTGCGTTCGTTGTTTCTTGCACAAAGCGAGGGGCGGCATCATACCGCTTCGGTGGCTTTCATTTTGCAGGATGAGCGGTTGATCACGTTGCGTGAAGGCGCTCTAGCCGATTTTCGCCTGTTGCGCATGCGCATCCGCCGCGGACAGGTGTCGGCTAGTTCGTCGCAGGAGTTGCTGGTTGTCATCTTTGAGCAGAAGGTTGAAAACCTTGCTGACGCTATCGAAGACATTCATCGCAAGCTGGAAGATGTCAGTTACCTGGTGCTGGAAGAAATCGGCTCCGACCTGGAGTCGGCGATTGACCAGCTCGCCATGCTGGAGGACAGCAACGGCAAGATACGTTTATGCCTGATGGATACGCAACGCTCTATCGCTTTTCTGCAAAGGCATTTGCGTAGCCATCCCGAATTACAGGAAATGGCGAGGGAAATCATGCGCGATGTCGATACGTTGATGTCGCATACGACATTCCTGTTCGACAAGATCAATTTCTTGATGGATTCGACACAAGGCTTCATCAATATCGCCCAGAACAAGATTATAAAGATCTTTTCCATTGCCGCCGTGGTATTTCTGCCGCCTACTTTGGTGGCGAGTATTTACGGCATGAATTTTCAGTATATGCCGGAACTCAACTTGCAGATGGGCTATCCCGGCGCATTGGCAGTGATGCTGTTGGCGGGTATCGCGCCTTATTGGATTTTCAAGCGGAAAGGGTGGTTGTAAGTTTGATTAATTTTATTCACCACGAAGACACGAAGGGCACTAAGTTTTATAGCTTTCTTCGTGCCCTTCGTGTCTTCGTGGTGAAAAACCTAGCGTCAAACGGGACGAGAAATCCCCGTCTCGTTTGACGTTTATGTTTCAATCAATCAGCCTGACGTCTTAAAAAAGCGGGAATATCCAGGTAATCCAGGTCAACGTCTTTTTTGGCCTGTGCGCCGAAACGTGTTTCGCGGTTTTCGTTCTTGCCGCCTTGACGCATGACAGTGGGTTTATCCAACTCGTCATAATTGGTCAACCCGGCAGTCTGTTTCGGCATCATTTTAACCGGTGCTTTAACCGCTACAGCCGGTGTGCCCATACCTGTCGCCACGACGGTGACTTTGATTTCATCACCCAGGGTTGGATCAATCGCGGTGCCGATTTTGATAATGGCGTCTTCCGAGGCGAATTCATGAACGATATTGCCGACTTCATTGAATTCCGCAATACCCATATCAGCGGCGGAAATATTGACCAGGATACCGCGTGCTCCCATTAAGTTGATGTCTTCCAGCAACGGGCAGGCAATGGCTTTTTCAGCCGCTTCCCGCGCACGGTGTTCGCCTGATGCCGAACCGGTGCCCATAATGGCTGCGCCCATGCCTGACATGACGGTCCTGACGTCGGCAAAATCGACGTTAATCATGCCCGGATGAACAATCAGTTCGGTAATACCCTGAACGGCATCCAGCAAGACATCGTTAGCGGCCTTAAATGCGTTCATCAACGACACATTATTACCGAGTACCGGCAATAATTTCTGGTTAGGAATGGTAATCAACGAATCAACGAATTTTTCCAGTTCCACGATGCCTTGTTCGGCAACCGCCTGTTTCTTTTTACCTTCGAACAGAAACGGCTTGGTGACGACGGCAACAGTTAGTATACCCATTTCTTTGGCAATCGCCGCAATAACAGGAATCGCACCGGTGCCGGTACCGCCGCCC